>CAWKYX010000007.1:0-30604 GCA_963854265.1 Acidimicrobiia bacterium | reverse complement strand
TCACCGAGATCCGTGAATCTCAACAATAACTGAAGTCATTACTACACCGATCGAGGCACCGAACCCCAGCAGGGACGCAATCCCGCGTACAATCTACGCTTGCGTGTTTCGTGCCCTCGAAACGCCACCTTGCCATGGCAGACACTCGCGTCCACGACGACAATCATGTCGCAGAACCCGGCTTCGACAGCAGGCGCCCGCACCGGCGTCTGCCCTTGGGCCTGCGTTGGCTCCACATCGCCGACTTCTTGACTCTGCAGATCGTGCTAGCCGGTTCGGTTCTTGTCCGCGTCTGGTGGGACGCCGGATTCAACACGAAACCGGTCAGCGAATATGTGGCCGGTTTCATCGCTGCGACCGCCCTCCACCTCGTCGTGTACTACTTCGGCGGGCTGTACGAACCAATCAAACGGATGGGCGCTCGACTTTGGCTCCCCCGCACCGCCGCCCTCACCCTCGCCGCGGTTCTCCTCGACGGCACCGCCGCCCTGCTGACCGGGCGCTACCTCGTGCCCCGCGGCAACCTGCTCACCCTGCTCGTCTTCGCATCACTCGGAATTGCATTCAATCGATGGTTGGCCAACAGACTCCGCGGCAAGCGGTACGGCAATGCTCGAGTCTTGTTGGTCGGGACGCCCGATGACATCGGCCTTGCTCAGTCCCACCTTCAAATCTCCGAACCCAACGTGGTCATCGCCGGCCAGGTCGCAAACGTCGACCATCTCGAAGAAGCCATCGCTCGGGTCCACGCAACCGATGCCCTGCTGCTCAGTGGTGGCACCCTCAGCGACATCTACCCCCATCCCCTCGAGGAACTCGAAGAACGACGGATCGGCATTTTCCACCGCATCAGCCCAGCCGACACGCTGCTTGGCCTGCAGCGCACTCGCCAAATTGCCGGCATGCCATTCGTTGCTCTCCGGGCGCACGCATTGGCCACCCATCGAGCCCGTTTCAAGCGCGTGACCGACTTGGCATATCTCATCTTGGCGCTGCCCATCCTGGTGATCATTGGCGCGTTGGTGGCGCTGTATGTCCGGATCGTTGCGGGCAAGCACATCATCCATCGCCAAGAACGGGTCGGACGCTTCGGGAAGGTCTTCACGATCGTGAAGTTCCGGAGCATGGTCGTCGGAGCCGAAGATACATCGGGACCAGTGAAGGCCACCGGGGCCGACCCCCGAGTCGTGCGCGGCATGGGCTGGGTTCGCAAGAGCCGGTTGGATGAATTCCCCCAGTTCTGGAACATCCTCCGCGGCGAGATGTCGATTGTTGGGCCTCGGCCCGAACGTCCTGAGTTCGCCGCACAGTACGAAATCATCATCCCCGGCTACGGCCGACGCCACGATATTCCGCCAGGACTGACAGGTCTCGCCCAGGTGCACGGTCATTACCACACCGACCCAGGGTTCAAACTGGGCCACGATCTTCAGTACCTCGTGAACTGGTCGCCCATCCTCGACCTCCAGATCATCCTGCGCACCGTGTGGACGGTCGTAACCGGCCGTCTGTAACCAGATGTCCACCGGCCATTTCCGATGAGTAACACACCGCCAGCTGTCACTGCCATCATGCCCGCGCGCGATGACGCTGCGCACATGACAGCCGCCGTGTCTTCAGTCTTATCCCAGGACTATCCGGGCGTCCTTGATGTGGTGATCGGCCTTGCGCCATCGGCCGATGACTCAGCGGCAGTCGCCGCGACCTTGGCCTTGGACCCGAGGGTCCACGTCGTCGCCAACCCGGCAGGGGGAACGGCCGCCGGCCTCAACCAGGCGCTGGAAGCCAGCACCGGAACGGTGATCGTACGGGTGGACGCCCACTGCGAACTTCCGCCGGGCTATGTCGCGCGAGCAGTGGAAACCATGGAGCGCACCAGAGCCGCAAATGTCGGCGGCGTCCAAGCAGCCGAAGGAGAGGCCTCCTATCAACGCGCCGTTGCCCGAGCCATGAGCTCTGTCTTCGGCGTCGGCGATGCCAAATTCCACTACGGCGGGGACGAGGGGCCAGCCGACACGGTCTATCTCGGAGTATTCGATGCCGAGACCTTGCGGTCTGTCGGCGCCTTCGATGAGTCGCTCGTGCGCAATCAGGACTACGAGCTCAACTGGCGACTCCGCGACGCCGGTCATCTCATTTTCTTCGATCCAGAACTGGTCGTCCGATATCGGCCCCGTTCGAGCGCCCGCCGGCTCGCGAGTCAATACTTCCAATACGGACAGTGGAAACGCGAAGTTGTTCGTCGGCACCCGCGATCGGCCAAACCGCGCCAACTCATCGCCCCAGCGACCGTGGTCGCCATTGTGGCCGCGACCATCGGCGCAGCCTCGGGTCACCGCTGGATGCTCGCGGCCCCTGCCACCTACGCAGCAGCGGTCCTGGCAGCCAGCGCCCACGAAGCTTCGAGCCTCGAGGAAGCCGCTGCGCTGGCCGGGATCTTCCCCACGATGCACCTCACATGGGGCGCCGGGTTCCTCGTCGGGCCACCGAAGTCGGCGCGACAAGTCAGCACCCACACCGAAACTGGGCCCCTCCCTTGAACACACCTCCAAGAACCGCGAACATGGCGTATCGCGGGCAGCGAAACCAGAGGATCTCATGACCATCAAACTGCGGCATCGGTATGCCGCGGCTATCGGCATTAGCCTCGTCGCGGCATTGGCCGCAACGGCAGTTCCAGCGCTCGCACAGAGCGACATCGACTCCATGATCACCGTCCAAGGCGGCGGGTGGGGCCATGGCATCGGGATGAGCCAATACGGTGCTTACGGGCGCGCCGTTGACGGCCAAACACACGAGGAGATCCTCGAGTTCTACTACCCGGGAGCCGAGCTCACCACCGCGGAAACCCCCGACGACGTGGCTATTCATATTCATAGCGGCTCGGGCACCGTCGTCAAACCAACCGGCGACGTCCAGATCATTGATGCCGACGGCGAAGTCATCTACAACCATCGCAACGAAGTACGGCTCACGATCGACAAGATCCCCGGCGGATTTACGATCATCAAACCCAGCGGCGAGAACGTATGCATCGACCCAGAGTTGGGCGACGAGTGCGTAGGCGACCAGATCTCGATCCGCTTCATTCAGGGCGAGCCGATTCTGGTCGACGTCATTGACAAGGTGTCGATCGGCACCTCAGGAAATAGCTATCAGTGGGGCGAGCTGGTCATCTCCGAACGCGATTTCGCTCCCAACTCGACGCTTTGGGTAGTGCTCGAACAACTCACGATGGACCAATACATCTACGGCTTGGCCGAGGTCCCAGCCTCCTGGCCCAGTGCCGCCCTGCAGACCCAGGCGGTAGCGGGGCGGACCTACGGATTCGACCGCATTACCGCACGGCGAGCCTCGTCGAGCTGGAACTACCCCTGGGATCTGTACTCCACCGTCGATGATCAGGTGTACCACGGCCTCAGCAAGGAGATCGGCGAGTTCGGGCCCATCTGGACCGCTGCAGTGGATGCCACGTCTGAGCAAGTGATGCTCTACAACGGCGACCCCATCACGGCGTTCTATTCGTCCTCCAACGGCGGACACAGCGAAGACAGCGGCTACGTCTTTGTCACCTCGCTCCCCTACCTGGTTCCTCAGCCCGACCCGTTCGATTCGTTCGGGAATCCGTATGCAACCTGGAGTCGGGACTACACCGGCACAGAGGTTGGCCAATGGCTATCCACCAGCGGGTTGGCCCAAGTAGGAGCAGTCACCGATGTTGCCATATCGGGCAACATCGGCGCCTCGGGCCGGGTGGATCGTGCGACCGTCACGGTCTTTGGTGTCAACGGCAACGGCCAAATGTCGGGCAACTCGTTCCGGAACTCCATCAACAGCGGCGTTGCGTCCCAAGGTGGTGGCCTGAGTCGCCAGATCCTGTCAACGAAGTACAAGGTCACCGTTCTCGGCGGCGAAGATCCAATCGGAGCGGTCGACGACACCGACAGATCCGGCAACAGCGTTTGGGTGAGCGGCTGGGTGTTCGATCCCGACAGCGCGGCAACCGTCAACGTCGAGATCCGTGTCGACGGCGAGGTTGTCGCTGAAATCCCAGCCAACCAGTCCCGCTTCGACATCGACGCTGCCTTCGGTGAAGGCAGCAGTCGCGGCTACGCTGCCACCGTCGATGTCGGCGGCGGCGCCCACCAGCTCTGCGTATACGCCGACAACCTCGGCCCCGGCGAGCACATGCTGCTCGGCTGCGTCGTCGTCTAACCCACCCAGTCGCGTGGCCACGCGGGAGGAACCGCCCGGCCCGGCCCGGAGGGCAGTTATTGCCTCAGCGCTCGATGAGGTCGGTCACCAGCCGGGCCAGGGCTTCGTCGTGGGGACCCAACAATTCGAGCCCGCGGGCCACGAGCTCGGTGTTGTCCAAGACCGAGTTGGCGGGGCGTCGTGCCGCGTGCGACGGATGCAAGTCGGCCGACAGAATGGGCTGGACGATGTCGGGGTCGAGTCCCAGAGCGGCCACGACCTCGCGAGCAAGTTCGAACCAGGAGACTTCGCCTTGGTTCGTGATGTGGAAGAGGCCCGAGGCTCGGAGTTCGGCTAGCTCGATCAACTTCGGAGCCAGGTCGGGGGTGAACGTGGGGCAGCCTCGTTGATCGGTGACGAAGCGTGGTGTCTCGCCCCGCTCGACCTGACCCATGACATGGCGTACGGCGTTGTTCCCGCTGGCCCCAAACAACCACGACGTACGAACCACCGTGTGGCGCGGATCGAGCGCATGCTCACCCGCAAGCTTGGTATGGCCATAGACGTTGATGGGGTGGGGTTCGTCGCCCTCGATGTAGGGGCCGACCTTGTCGCCGGCGAACACGTAGTCGGTCGATACATGCAGGAGGTGCGCCAGGAACACGTCGCACGCTTCACCGAGCTCGCCAACAGCATGGTGGTTGACGGCTCCTGCAGCCTGGGGCTCGGTCTCGCACCGGTCGACAGCGGTGAAGGCCGCGCAATTAATCACCACGTCAGGAGCGACCGCTTCGATGGTTCGATGCACGGCTGCCACATCGGTGATGTCGAGGCTCTTGCGATCCAAGCCCACGACGTCGTGGCCCGACACCGCACCCGCAGCCACTACCTCGACTCCGAGCTGACCGCTTGCGCCTGTGATAAGCAACTTCATGAGGTGCCCCGGGCACGCGTTGATACCCAGTCGTCCATCAGCCTGTGCGGTATGCGCAGTGCTTCCAACCAGCTCACGCACCGCAGGTTAGTGAGCGCGCCAGTGAGACAAAGAATGCTGGAGGTGATGTCGGGGGCCACATGGCGGGTGTGCTCATGACATCGGCCGCCAAGCTGGTCACCCAGGCGCAACCAAAGGCGCCGGCTGGCAGAGTCCGTCGAGCTCTACGACCTGGATGGCGTCGCGGTTCTCGTAGGTGATTTCAAGGCTGGGATCGCGACGCAACTTGAATTCACGGAAGCTCATCTCGTTGGCGTCGAAGGCCAACAGACGCCCCACGAGCGAATCGCCAAGACCCAGGATCAGCTTGATCGCCTCGAGCGCCTGGATACTGCCCACAATCCCGGGCAACACACCCAACACTCCTGCTTCGGCACAACTGGGCGCCATCTCGGCTGGAGGTGGTTCGGGGATCATGTCGCGGTACGTCGGGCCATTCTTCGGATCGAACACCGTGATCTGACCTTCGAAGCGGAAGATCGAGCCGTGTACCACCGGGATACCCAGCTTCACCGATGCATCATTGAGCATGTAGCGCACCGGGAAGTTGTCGGCGCCGTCGACGATCACGTCGTAGCCGGCAATGATGTCCAAGATGTTGCTCGCATCCAGCCGAACGTCGTGGGTGACCACGTTGACGTCGGGGTTCAGCGCATTGAGCGTCTTCTTGGCCGAATCAACCTTGCGATCGCCAATCCGATCCTGGTTGTGCAGGATCTGACGCTGCAGATTCGACTCGTCGACGACGTCCATGTCGACGATGCCAATCGTGCCGACACCGGCTGCTGCCATGTAGAGCGCCGCAGGTGATCCCAATCCACCGGCGCCGAGGCACAACACTTTTGCCCCGAGCAGCTCCAGTTGGCCTTCCTCGCCCACTTCAGGCAACAACAGATGGCGCTGGTAGCGGTTCCGTTGCGCAGGATCGAGCGTTTTGGGAGTCGCCCAGTCGCGGCCCTCGTCCTTCCAACGATTGAACCCGCCGTCCATCGACACGACCTCGCCGTAGTCGAGCATGGCAAGGGTTTCTGCAGCAAAGGCAGAACGGACACCCCCGGCACACATCGCGACGATCTTCGTGTCCTTCTTCGCAATGCGGTTCTCGACGTTGCTTTCGAGTTGACCTCGCGGAATGTGGATCGAGCCAGGGACCGCACCCTGTTCGTACTCGTCGGGTTCGCGCACGTCGAGCAACGTCCAGCCGTCGGCCAACAGGGATTCGGCTTCGGCTGTGGTGACCTCGTTGATCTTGCTCTTGGCATCGTTGAGCAGCTCTCGGAAGCTCGCCATGGTGTCGTCCTTGGGTGGGGTGCTCGGGCCTGTTGTTGGTCGTCCGGGCCGGCTCAGCCTGGGCGAGCCCGGGGGAAGTGACTATACCTTACCAAGTAGATCGGGTTTAAGGGGATTCGTACCCACAGATGACGGGGAGAACATCAGAGATGCCCGCGTTGATCACGACCTCGGCTATCGAATCGAACGGGGTGGACTCGCCGTTGACGATGATGACGGGCGCATCGTGGGCGGCAGCCATGGGGACCACATTCGCGACCGGATAGACCGACAACGTCGAACCCACAGCCAACATCAAGTCACATTCGTTGGCTGCCACCTCGGCTCGCTTGAGATCCTCGGCCACAAGATTCTGCCCGAACGAGACGGTCGCCGACTTGAGGATCCCACCGCAGAACGTGCACATCGGGTCTTCCTCACCGGCCCGGACCCGATCGAGCACTATCTCGATGTCGTCACGATATTCGCACTCGAGGCATGCGACTTTGCGCGTGGTGCCGTGAATCTCGACGACAAGGTCGGGTCGGACGCCGGCCCGCTGATGCAATTCGTCGACGTTCTGGGTGAGCAGCGTGTGCAGAATGCCACGCGTTTGCAGCGCGACCAGGGCATGGTGGCCGAGGTTGGGTTCGACGTTGGCCCACAATGCACCTTCAGCGCGCAGCGACCAGTTCTTCTTGCGAACCTCCGCATCTGCAACGTAGTACTCGATATTGGACGCTTTCTCGGCACCTGGGTTCTTCGTCCAGATACCGTTCGGCCCTCGAAAGTCAGGGATTCCTGAGTCAGTCGAGATTCCGGCTCCCGTCAACACCGCGATCCGTTGAGCACCGTCAACCAGTTCGGTGGCGAGATCGATGAGCGCAGGGTCAGTGGGGGGTTGGTCTGCTCCACGGTCCATGGCCAGCGACCCTACTGGCCTCATCGCTCAACAGGCCATGACACAACCGAGGCCGCTCACTCAATCTCGATGCGCCGTCACGATCGCGATCATTGCCAACAAATACAGAAACATATTTAAATAGCATTAAACAGCATCTAAGGTGCAGGCACTTCCCCCAGCGCCGCTCGCTCAACCCTGCTCGAGCCCACCGACTAACGCTGAAGGACCCACCTCGCCGTGCCTCATGCATCCGAACCTCACGACCCCACCACCCGACCGAGCAACGGGCCATCACATCGACACCCCTCCCTGCTGACTCGGCCGACCTTGCCGCCACAAGTTCGGGTACTGCCATGGCTTGACCCAGTCATCGATCACCTCGGACATGACCCACGCTCGCGCTACGTCGAGCACTACTGGCTGGGCGTCCTTGGACCGTCAACCACGTGGCTGCTGCGCCGGTTGGCTGATCGTTTGGACCTCGAGCCTGATGGCTTCGACCTCCACCTCGTCGACACGGCAACCTCGCTCGGTCTGGGAATGAAGAACGGCCGACACTCCCCGTTCATGCGAGCCATCGATCGCTCCTGCCAGTTCGGCATGGCCCGGCAACACGGTGACGACGAACTCAGCGTCCGACGCCGCATGCCCCACGTCACCCAAGGTCAGCTCAAGCGGCTCCCTGGTCCGGTTCAACGGGCCCAGGCCGACTGGCAACAACCGCAACTCCACTCCGCAGGCGACGACGCCCAACACAAGGCACGCCGCCTGGCCTTGACGCTGCTCGAGCTCGGCGAAGACGTCGGTGCAGCCGAACGACAACTCAGCACCTGGCGTATCGAGCCCGCCGTGGCACACCAAGCGCTCGAGTGGGCCCACAGCCGCCACGCCGAGGCGCTTGCAGCTGCACACCCAGACCCCGAAGCAGCCTAGAACTCGGCTCTCAGCGCGCTCTCCCGGGCTGTCACCCAACCAGCCCCCGGTCCCCTCCCGGAGGCCTGCTCGACGCAGACCCGAGGCAAGATCCGGATCGAATGACTACCGCTGAGCCCACCGTGGGACTACCCTGGAGCCTCGATGACCGCACTGGCGGGACCCTTCCTCATCATCTGCACGATCCTGGGACTGGGAGGCATCGCAAAGCTTTGGGCGCCGATTCCGGCCCGACGAGCCTTGCAGGCTGCCTCCATCAACGTTCCACTCTCAGCAGTGCGCGCCCTCGGACTGAGCGAGGTCGCACTCGCCTGCGCCGCGGTATTCAGGGGCGGCACATTTCTGCCGATAGTGGTCGGCATGGCCTATGTCGCATTCGCCGCCTTCGTAATCGTCATCCTCCGAGTCGGAGATGGCGCAACCTGTGGTTGCTTTGGTAGCGCCAGCGCTCCCCCATCAGCCCTGCACGTCGTGGTGAACCTGGCCTCGGCTGCCGCCGCATTCGGTGCCGTCGGCACCAACGGCTTGTTCACAACACTCGACGGTCCAACCTCCGAGAGTGTTGCCTTGGTCCTTTTGGTGGGCGTGGGTTTCTATTCATTGTTCCTGGTCCTGACCGCCCTACCAGTCCTGCTCGCACCTCCCCAGCAACAGGTCGCTGAGTTCTCGCTCAGCACGACGAGGTCCGACCACTCATGAGCCGACGCGCCGCAGCCGCCACAAGCCGCTTCCTTGCTCGCCGCTCCCCGCGTCGCGGCTTCCTGGCCAAGAGCGCAGTCGTTGGCTCCGCTATGGCCGTTGCCCCGAAGAACTTCATCACCAAGCCGGCCACGGCCTATGCGCAGGTCTGCAACTGCGACGGATCCTCATGTAGCTGCAGTCAACTGTGCTGCGACGGTTATACCGAGTTCTGCTGCACGATCTACGGCACCAACGGGTGCCCACCTGGTTCGCTGTACGGCGGCTGGTGGCGCGTGAGCGGGTCGAACTATTGCGGCGGATCGAATCGCTACTACCTCGATTGCCACAACCCGTGTGATGGCTGCGGCTGTGGCGCAAGCGGCATCTGCAGCGGATCGTGCAACGGCACGCCTTGTGGCTGCGCCCTCGGGAGCTGCAAGAACCGCAAGGCGGGCTGCACACACTTCCGGTATGGCCAGTGCAATCAACAAGACAAATGCCTTGGCCCGATTGTCTGTCGCGTCATCACCTGCACGCCGCCGTGGCAGCTCGACCCGACATGTTCGACCTCGATCCGCACCGACGAGGCCACCCGCAACCACAATCGCCAGTGCCTGACCGAGACTGGCAGCCTGCCCGTGGGCGGGCTTGACGTTGTTGACGGCCAGCCGGGCACGATCCGCGTCCGGGGCTGGGCCATCGACCCCGACGCCATCGACCCAATCAGCGTCACGATCTACGTCAACGGCAACCTGACCATCGGCGCCCTGGCGGACGAAACCCGCAGCGATGTAGGCGCTGCCTACCGCGGATATGGCAACGAGCACGGTTTCGACATCAGCCTCGCCTCGACCATCGGCACCAAAGAAGTGTGCGTCTACGCCGTGAATGAAGGTGGCGGCACCAACACGTTATTGGGCTGTAAGACCGTCCGGGTCTCAGCGGGGGCTGCCACCGGACTCATTGAATCTGCGGTGGGGGTCAACCGCATGATCGAGATCTCTGGCTGGGCAATGGCCGAAGGCTCGTCCGAGGTGGTTGACGTCGATCTGTATCTCAATGATGTGCACCGGGGCAAGATCGCCGCCGATCGGGACCGGTCAGACCTGGTCACTACCTTTTCTGGCGCCGGCGCCAACCACGGCTTCTCCACGGTCGTGGCCGCCGACCCCGGTTCCAACACGGTCTGCGCCACCGTTACCAACCCTGAAGATGGCGAGGTCATCGGCCTGGGTTGTACCACGGTCTCGGTCGGCACATCAGAACGACCCCATGGCGCAATCGACAAGGTCAAAGCCAAACAGGGCGCCATCCGCGTCATTGGTTGGGTACTGGACCCCGACGGAGGCCACGCAGAGGTCGCGATCATGGTCGACGGCACCGAGGTTCACCGCGCGGCTTGCACCGACAGCCGACCCGACGTCGCAATGGTGTATCCAAGCGCCGATGAGACCGGCGGCTTCGACATCGAAGTATCTGCCGCCGCTGGCGACCACAATGTCTGTGTGTACACCTACGGCAGCGACGGCGAAGACGGTCCCCTCTTGGGATGCGTCGACGTCACCGTGGCATAGGGGCCCCATGACCGCCCTGGTCATCGCGCTCGGCGTCGTGGTGGCCATCTTGGCCGTCCTGGTTGCAGGCCTCCTCCGTAGCCATGCAGACATCCTGCGAGCGCTGCACGCGCTTGGTATTACCGAAGAAGAACTCGGCGAGCACGACCACAGCGACAGTGCCTCGTTCAAGACCCAGCCAGGGGTCCCGGCGCCTCGCGGTGTCGAAGGTGCTGCCCACGACATCTCCGGCGTCACGCCCGCCGGAAACGCTGCGCGCGCAGCGGTGGTCGCGACCCGCCATACAACCCTGCTCGCGTTCTTGTCATCGGGATGTCTGACCTGCCGTGACTTTTGGGATGCCTTCTCGCGCAAACTTGACCTCCCCGGGACCGACACGAGGTTGGTCATTGTCACCCAAGGGCCCGAAGCCGAATCTGCGCCAACCGTGGCAAGTCTCGCCCCGGACAATCACACGGTGCTGATGTCTTCGGAGGCGTGGACCGACTATGCGATCCCCGTCTCTCCATATTTCTTGCTCATTGACGGTCCTGCCGGCGAGATCATCGGCGAAGGCGCAGCATCCACCTGGGACAGCGTCAATGGCCTCCTCGAACAAGCTCTCGCCGATACCGGACGCACCCGCAAGGGCACCTCCACCAAGACATCGCGTTCTCGGGGCTCAGCGCGCGAACGCGATAGCGACGATGCCCTCAGCTCCGCCGGGATCGAGCCAGACGACCCCCGGCTCCGCCACGACCCGAACCCGGGAACCAACGAGTGAGCCCCAGCGCACTCGTTGTAGTACTCGGCCTGATTCTCGCCGTGGTCGCCGCCGTCCGCTCGACGTGGTCGCCTTGAGGCGAATCGATGCTGTCAAGCATCTCTCCGTTCGGCGAACGGAGTCGCAACAGCCGATGGTGGTTGACCGTCACGGCCTACATGGTGGGCTCGATCGCAGGCGGGGCAACCACCGGCCTGATCTTCGGCGCTCTCGGCCAAGTCACGTTCGGCAGTCTCGATGCCGACATTGCATTGCTGGTGCTCGCTGGCGCTGGAGCGCTGGGTGTCGCAGCCGACCTCGGGTTTGCTGGCCTTCGGGTCCCATCGATTCATCGCCAAGTCAACGAAGACTGGCTCACGACCTACCGTGGCTGGATCTATGGGGTCGGCTTCGGCTACCAACTCGGCCTCGGGCTCGCCACAATCGTCGCGACATCTACCGTGTGGCTCACATGGATCGCAGCGGCAATGACGGGGTCTTGGCAACAGGGCCTCCTGCTGGGTGCCGCATTCGGCGCTACCCGCGGCGCATTCATCTTCACTACTCGGCGCATCGAGGATCCAGCATCGTTGCGACGTCTGTTTCGCGCTATCGCCAGCCAGTCAGGCTCCGTACATCGCATCGCAACCATTGCCGCCGCGCTAACGGCACTGACTGCCCTCGGGGGTGCGATTACATGAAAGCCCCAAGCGGAACCCATGAATCCACGCTGCTGGTCGATCACCAGAACGGAGCCGACCAATGAGTCGATTCGCGCGAGTTGCCGCACATGGCATCTCCATTCACCTGCCCGCAGGCTGGGATGCAGAGATTTACGTGCGCGACCTCGACGGCGATCCCACCGACAGCATCGTCGAACTGAAGCCCGTGCTGCATGCATCCAACTTTGCGCTCCCCACCGGCCGAGGGGACTTCGGGAGTATCGCCGTTGAAGCCATGGATCGACCCAGCGTGTTCCTCGCTGTGCTGGAGTATGAGAACGCTTCGGCAGCGACGGCCCTGTTCGACAATCCTTTTCCCACCAGGCTCGAAGCACGCGAATTCGGGCCCAACAACCTGCAGCGTCCCCTCCCGGGCCAGGCCGGGGCGCAACGCTTTTGCCAACAGGGCGGCCGTGCCTTCTGTGTGTATGCGGTGCTGGGCAATTACGCCATGCGCAATGTGTTGGTACCCGAGCTCAACAAAGCGCTCGGCACGGTCACCATCACCGCGCTGCAGTAGCGCAACGCACCATTACGCGCTGGCGGGCTTCTCGAAGTTGGCCAGTAAGTCGACGAGAAGGCGGACGCCGTAGCCAGTGCCGCCCTTGGGGTGTTCTTCGAACGGTGCATCAATGAAGGCTGGGCCTGCGATGTCGATATGCGCCCATGGGATGCCTTCGCCCACAAATTCCTGCAGGAACAGGCCTGCGGTAATCGCTCCGCCATGAGCTCCGCCGATGTTCTTCATGTCGGCAATGTTGGAGTCGAGCATCGACCGATATTCCGACGGCAAGGGAAGCTGCCACACTCTTTCGCCGGTGCGGCCGCCAGCGGCAAGCACCTGGTCGACCCACCCGTCGTCATCGGTGCCCATAACACCGGCGTAGCGAGGCCCCAGTGCCACCATGCATGCGCCGGTGAGCGTGGCCAGGTCGACGATGGCATCGGGTTTGGCTTCACTTGCGAGCGACAATGCGTCAGCGAGGACCAATCGTCCTTCAGCGTCGGTGTTGAGCACTTCCACGGTCTTGCCATTGCGGATCTTGAGAACATCGCCCGGCCGTGTTGCATCTCCGCCCAACATGTTGTCGGTCAGAGGCATGTAAGCGGTGACCCGCACCGACGGAGCAACATGGGCCAGGGTCGACATGGCGCCAAGCACCGCAGCCGCACCGCCCATGTCACATTTCATCGTCATCATGCCAACACCACTCTTGATCGACAGCCCCCCCGAGTCGAACGTGATGCCCTTGCCGACCAGCGCAACGTGTCCGCGAGCCTTACCCACTGGCCGATAGGAAAGTTCCACAAATCGTGGCTGTTGGTCCGACCCACGGTTGACTCCTAGGAGACCCCCAAGGCGAGCCTTTTTAATGGCTGCGGCATCGAGGATCTTGGCGGTGAGTTTGGCATTTTTCGCGACCGACGACGCCTTGCGAGCAAAGGCGACGGGCGTCAACGAACCACCAGGCTCATTGACCAAATCGCGGGCCAGGTTGACGCCGGCGGCGATGGCCTGACCACGCGCGAGGCCGTCAGAAATCCGCTTTCCGGAGCCCAGGATCGCGACCGAGGCGACCTCGCTGCCCTTGGGTTCACTCTTGAGGTCAAGGTAGCCATACCGGCCGAGCTCGAGCCCCTCGGCGAAGGCCTGGGCTGCATCGGCTGCGCTGACGAGATCGCCCGCCAACCCCAACACCTCGACGCCAAGCCGCTTGTGGCGGCGCCCCGCCCGCACCATCGCGACTCCTGCACGCCGAAATGCCGTGGCCGAGAGCGAGTCGCCTTCACCCACGCCCAATACCGCGACTGGCCCCGATGGGCCAGAGACAATCTGAGCCTGCCCGATCGAACCGTCGAAGCCACGACTCGTGAGCACAGCCCAATCGAGATCATAGGGCTCCTCAGCGATCTGGTCTGACGTGATCGCGATGCCAGTGAGCTCGGCTCGGGCGGGGATCTTCTTGACAAGGGTCAGTTCGAGGCTCATCGGTACTCCGTAGTGGGGAAGCAAGACTGGGGAATATTGGAGAGATCTGCTTTGGGGGCGTGTCAGACGTCTCTGGCTGCGAGCGAATCGCCCTCATGCCATCGGGCCATGGTCCACAACAGGTCGGACAATCGATTGAGATACGGCACCGCCAACGAGTCCGCAGCGGGCATGACACCGATGGTCTCGCGTTCGGCTCGGCGCACGACTGTGCGGGCAACGTCGAGGTGCGCCGCAACGATGTTCTGTCCGGGCACGATGAAATCAGTTGGTGGATCGAACCGTTCTGACAGGTCGTCGATGTGCTGTTCGAGGGCTGACACCATCTCGGCGGTGGCAAGGGTGGCTCCAGGGTCAAGCTTGTGACGGTTCTCCGGAAGCGTCGCCAGCTCAGCCATGAGCACCCACAGGTCACGCATGATCGAGATCACCAACTCCTCGACCTCTGAGCCGTCTTCGGCCGCGGCTCGAGCCACGCCGAGCGCCGCTTGAGCCTCATCGACGGCCCCATACGCTCTCGGTTGTGGTGAGTCTTTGGGGACGCGGCCGCCATAGAACAGACCCGTGGTCCCGTCGTCGCCAGCTTTTGTATAGACCTTCATGCCCAAGCGACGATAGTGGTCCGGCGACCCAGCACCACGGAACCGCTTCGCCAGTGGCACACGCGCCGCGCGTTCACAGGCCATCATGAGTCCCATGCGCGGCCGTTTTGCTCCGAGCCCAACAGGGACACTCCACCTCGGCAACCTCAGAACAGCCATGCTCGCATGGCTCTTCGCCAGATCCGCGCGCTCGACATTTTCGCTTCGCTTCGAGGATCTGGACCAGGCCACGGTCCGACCCGCGCACTATGACAGTCAGCGCCGGGACCTGGAGCGACTTGGCCTCGACTGGGACGACGAGCTCCGCCAATCTGACCACCTGGACCGGTACCAGGCGGCGTTGGCCCACCTCACAGAGGTCGGCGCGACCTACCCATGTTATTGCTCGCGGCGAGAGATTCGCCAGGCCGCAAGCGCCCCACACAATGACCTCGGAGCCCGCCTTTATCCCGGGACTTGCCGAGACCTGACCACCAAGGAGCGCTGCGACCGAGAGAGGGGTGGCCGCACCCCGGCTATTCGTCTCCGCTCCGAGGGCGCCGAGATCGGCTTTCCCGATCGCGTTTGTGGGCTCACCACCGGGCAGGTGGACGACGCCGTGCTGGCGCGCCGCGATGGCGTACCGGCCTACAACCTCGTGGTCGTGGTGGACGACGCCTACCAACAGATCGAAGAAGTTGTCCGTGGCGATGACCTCTTGGCTTCGACCCCCTGCCACCTCCTGATCGCGCGGCTCCTGGGCGCGCCCCCACCTACCTATGCTCATGTCCCCTTGGTGCTGGGCGCCGGCGGATCCCGTCTGGCCAAACGCGACGGTGCGGTCACCCTCGATGACCGCCTGCACCGCGGCGACAGCATCGCCGACCTCGTAACCCTTCTCGCAGCGTCAGCCGGCATCTCGACGATGCGAGAAGCCGGGGCGGTACCGACCATGGCAGAACTGGCGACACGGTTCGAACCCGCAGCCCTGCGCCGGACCCCGTGGCAGCTGAGCGACGCAGACCTCGGCGCAACCTGACGCCGTTCTCGCTCCTTGGCCTCCGGCAGTTGTGCGCCGCCACCCCGCCGGAATTCGCCCGCCCGAGAAGTACGCCGCCTCGGTGGGACCATCCCCACTGGGGTCTTGTTGAGCGGCCCTCCCGGAACCGGAAAACGTTGCGGGCACGAGCAGTCGCCGGCGAAGCCGACGTGCCGTTCTTCTCCAGCTCAGCGTCGGAATTTATTGAGATGGTTGTCGGGGTTGGCGCAAGCCGGGTCCGAGACCTCTTTGCTGAAGCACTCAAGCTCGCTCCTGCCATCATCTTCATCGACGAGCTGGATGCTGTCGGGCGTTCGCGAGGGAGCGGCTCGGGGCTTGGAGGCCACGACGAGCGTTAGCAGACGCTCAACCAAATCCTCACCGAAATGGACGGGTTCAGTGGCAGCGAGGGTGTAATCGTGCTCGCGGCGACGAACCGCCCCGAGGTTCTCGACTCGGCATTGATGCGTCCTGGCCGTTTCGACCGCCAAGTGGCCGTCAGCCCGCCGGACAAACCCGGCCGCCAAGCAATACTCGAAATCCATACCCGCGCCATGCCGCTCCATGACGACGTTGACCTTGCCAGCTTGGCCAGACGGCGACCGATACTCCCACGACACGGCGTACCTGCTTGGCCGAATCAAGATGTTGCTCGGTGGGCGCGCCGCCGAGGAACTCGTCTATGGCACGGTCACCACTGGCGCCGCTTCGGACCTCGAGCAGGCCACGAACATCGCCCGCAACATGGTCGGGCGGTGGGGTATGTCCCCCAGCCGTCGGCCTGGTCACCACAATGCCTACGCAGCCGCTCGCATCGAGCGGGTTCCCGACCTGCGAAGCCAGTGATCTACACCAGCCAACTGACTCAGGCAGCGGTCACGCCCCCGGCTCGGGCAACATCTGTTCGAGTGACGTTGTCGGTGCGAAGAGGTCTCCCAACGTTTCGACCCGCTCGATCACCTCGTCGGCCAAGAACACCAGGCCTGCGCCTCGGGCACCTGCTTCGACCTCGTCCCACGTGAGGGGTGTCGACACTGTGGGTTCCGGACGAGCGCGGAGCGAATAGGGCGCGATGGTGGTCTTGTGTCGGCTGTTCTGGGACCAATCGATGAAGATCTTCCCCGTGCGGACGCTCTTCTTCATCACCGAGGTCACGCTCTTCGGTGTTTGTTTCTCGAGCAGCTGCGCCACCGCCAACGCGAACTGAGAGCAGTGTTCGTGGGTGTGAGGAGTATTCAGCGGTAAGTACAGCTGAAGCCCCTTCGACCCCGAGGTTTTCGCAAAGATGCTGAAGCCAAAGCCGTCGAGCAACTCCTGGATGCGCAAGGCAATGGCGCAACACTCGATGATGGTCGCAGGCGCGCCAGGATCGAGATCGAAGACCAACATCGTGGGCCACTCGATATCGATGCCGCGCGCCATTGGCGCATGGATCTCGAGCGCTGCCAGGTTGGCGGTCCAGGCGAGTGCCGCAGTTTCATCGAGGCAGCAGTACTCGATCGTGCCGCCGCGATCACCGGGGCCGGCCGCTGTTGGTAGCCACGCTGGTCTGTGGCCCGGACAACGCTTCTCGAAACAAGAGTCGCCGTCGACCCCATCTGGCCAGCGACGAAGCGTAATGCCACGTCCCTCGAGGTGACCCAACATCGTTGGTGCGATCCGCACGTAGTAGTCGATGAGCTGGGCCTTCGTGAAGCCCACAGCGGGGTACAAGACCTTGTCCAGGTTCGACACGGCCATGGCACGGCCATCGATTTCAACAGGGACCTTGTCTGACACCATCGCGAAAGCGTAGGCCGCTGACGTCTCCTCAGCTGACCTTGCGAGCTGGCTTCTTCGGAGCGGGTTTCTTGGCTGCCGTCTTCTTGGCCGCTGTCTTTTTTGTTGTCAAAGCTGATTTCTTGGCGCCCGACGTCGTCTTTGTTGCTTGAGTCTTGGCCTTGGCTGCGGCGGCAGGGTGGCGCTTGCGCGACTCTTTGGCTGTCGCCACGCTGGCCTCCAAGGCGGCCATCAAGTCGATGACCTTCTCCTGGGTCGGACCCTCCGCCGATACGACGATCTCTTCGCCAGCGTCCTTGCGGTCAATGAGTTCGAGCACCTGGTTTCGATACGTATCTTGGTACTTGGCGGGCTCGAAGGGGCTCGCCAGGCTTTCGATCAGTTGTTCAGCCATCTGGAGCTCTGCGTCAGTGAGCTCGACATCGCACAGGCCCTCCAAGCCATCGAGATCCTCAGCAGCGTTCAGCTCGTCGTTGTAGACCATTGTGGACAACATCAGGTGGCCGTCGCGAACACGCATCGCCGCCAGGTATTGCTTTGTGCGCATCACGAAACGGGCGACACCCACACGATCGGCTTCTTCCATTGCGTGCACGAGCAGCGCATAGGCCTTCTTGGCCACGGGATCGGGCACTAGGTAATACGCCGAATCGTAGAAGACGGGATCAATCTCGCTCTGCAACACAAACTCTTGCAGATCAATGGTTCGGCCGGCCACAGGGTCGAGCGATGCGAGCTCCTCGTCACTCACCGTCAGATAACGGCCCTCGCCGAGCTCGTACCCCTTCACAATCTGGTCGTTGGACACTTCCTCGCCGGTGTCGGGGTTGATGCGGCGCTGCTTGATACGGGTGCCCGTTTCACTGTCGAGCTGATTGAACCGCACGCTCTTGCGGCTCACCGCGGTGCAGAGCTTGACCGGGATATTGACCAACCCAAAGCTGATCGATCCACTCCAAATCGCTCTGGGCATATGATTCTCCTGCGTCCTGGGGTCAGCGCTGGCTGCGCCGAACCGTCCGCTCGAGAGCCCCATCGGTCTCCCTTAGTATGTCGGCCAGAACCCCATCAGTGATAGTTAGCTACCCCGCTGACCAGCTCAAATGACACCAAGTTCGCAGCCCTGAGCAACCAACTTGGTCAGCTCCGGGAGAAGAACAGCTGGAGTTCCATGATGGCGTTGTCTTCCACGGAGAGGACAACTGCTGCTCTGGGCTCGGAGATGTCGTAGTCGGCCAGCAGGATCGGACCCAGTTGACCAAACACCACGATGACGTCACCCTGGAGCTGCGCGGTGAGTGCAATGGTCTCGGAACGGGTAACACCATGAATCGTGAGATCCCCGATCGCATCAACGGTGATCTCTTCGCCATCGGCGGGAAGCGCACCAAAATCGACAGGCCCAGTCAACGAGAAGCTGGCGTCAGGGAACAAACCGGTCTCGATCGCCTGGTTCCGGATGGCGTTTGTGCGCCGGTTGTCATCGGTGATCAGACCGGTCATGTCGACGGCTATCTCAGTAGCGGTGATGGCCGTCCCCTCAATCGTCAAGGTGCCCGACACTCCGGGAGTCCTGCCCACGACCGTCTTGGCGCCGATACTGGCCAGCTCTTCATCGATACGAAACCCCACGAAGGTTGTGTTGCAGACGTCGGTCAGACACGCGTCGTTAAACGTGCCGATCGAGCCGTCGATCGTCCACGTCCCCTCGATCCCAACGGGATCATCGGCGGTGGCATCGGGAACGACCGGTTCTTCATCGGGCTGAGCTTCGGGCTGAGCTTCAGCGATGGCAGCTTGGCGAGCCTCATCTGATTCGGGCGAGTCCACTGGCGCCGCGGATGTATCGCGAAACACGAACCAATAGGCGCCCAACCCCAACAGCGCAATGACAACAACGCCAACACCACCGGCCATCATCAGCTTGCGATTTCGGTCGGGATTGCCAGTGGTTGGGCTGTTGGTCATCGGGGCCTGCTTTTCGGGGGAGGTTGGTTTGGCGAAGGGTGTGTTATCGAGCATCCAGTCGGCGCTTAACAATCACGAATTCTCCCATCTCTACGTCTGAGCCAGCGTCGCGGTTCATGATTTTCGCGAACTTCTTAAACCGGCACAGAGGCGACCGGACAACACTGACGTGCAGAACGGAGCCGGCAGAGAGACCCGTTGCGAGGCATCACGAACCAGATCGACCCAGTACGGATGCCAGCCCATAGCTCGCTCAGGTGGCGAGCAACACCCGGGCCACCACGTCCATACCGAACGCCGTAAGAATCGCGAGGTAGAGCAACCCGGTTGCCGCCATCACCGCCGAATACTGTTTCTCGCGCAGGGCCGCGACCGTCACAAATACCAAAGCGATTGTGGTGACGGCGCAGGCCACCCAGAACCATCCCAGCAGCCCGTTGTAGGAGTCATCGATCGTGCCGTTGAGCACCGACACCATGCCCGTCGGCCACAACAACACAATCAACTCGGGCAGCCAGAGGATTCCCGTCCAACGGACCAGCTCGTGAATCGGGTCGCGCGAAAGGCCGGGTTGTACCAAGTACCAATGACCCAAGAGCATCGCGTCGGTTACCGCGCCCAAGAACGCAGCCCCAACCAGTACACGCGCGACCGACAGCACGACAGGGTCCCCCGCGTCGATGCCGGCGGCGAGGAGTCCGACTAGCCCGATGGCCGGAGCAATGAGGTCGAGGTGGGGTGGAAACTCGGGAACCGACTTATCGAAGCGTTCCTCGTCCTTGTCGATCCCCGTCATCGCTGCAACTCGAGCAGACCGCCGCTCGACGATGTCGCGCTGACCCGCCACCCCTGCCTTGCGTCGCATCACCGACACGATCATGGCGATCGTCGCCGAGCCAAGAACACCCATCGTGGCAATCTCACGGACCCAGACTGTCTCGAGCGCGAGTCCGGCAACGAGCGCCAAGGCGGCAATGCCCATGAACGACAGCCGCATCGTCCAGCCATAGCCGATGCCGACCATGCGTCGGCGCCCGGTCACCCACAAGAAGAACAGGCCGCCAACCGACCACTGCAACAGCACGGTGGCTGCGTCGAGCTTGATCATGATCGGTGGTTGTCAGCCGTGAACGGCAAGGTGATGGTCGACGCGGTTGAGTCGATCTGGCGCGTCGCTTCCGGCAACGACGATGTCTTCGAGGCGCGCGCCCCACTTACCCGGGATGTAGATGCCCGGCTCGATACTGAAGGCGTTCCCGGTCACGAGCGGCACCGTGTTGCCTTCCACGATGTAGGGGTCTTCATGGGCTTCGACACCGATGCCGTGCCCCGTTCGGTGAACGAAGTACTCGCCGTATCCGGCTTCAGTGATAATCGACCGGCCGATTCGATCGACGTCTTGGGGAATCGCCCCAGCCTTCGCGATGTCGACCTGCGCTGCCTGAGCCGTGAACAAGACCTCATACAGCTCAGTGAACTCGACGTTGGCCGCACCAGTCCATACACAACGGGTGATATCGGAGCAGTAGCCAATGCCGTCGTCGCCGATCCAAGTTCCCCCGAAGTCACACAGCACTACCTCGTCCTCGCCAATGACCCGTTCGCCGGCTTCATGGTGCGGGCTCGCTGCATTCTCGCCCGCAGCCACGATGGCGAAGTTCACCCGATGGTGGCCCTCATCGATGATCTGCCGGCCAAGCTCGGCCGACACTGCAGCCTCGGTCTCGCCGACAAGGGAAATCTCGCCAGCTTGCAGCCTGGCCGCTATGCGGTCGACGGCCTCCGCAGCCGTCCGTAGACGCTGGATCTCATCGGCGGTCTTCACCGCGCGGATGGGCGAGGTGATCTCGCTGGCTCGTCGAAACGTCAGGCCTGGTCGAGCCGCGAGAAGGTCGACCGTGAACCGTGACCACGTGTGATCGCCGATCGCGGCATTCGACGACGAGCCGAGCAGGTCTGCCACGATGGCGATCGGATCTTCAGTCTCACCCCAGGGTTTGACCTTGAACACGCCCGAGCGTTCCACAACTCGAGGCGCCTCGAGTGCCGGGATGACCAGCGTGGCCTCGCCTTGTCGGGGCAGCACCAGCATCGTGAGGCGCTCGAGTGGCATGGCCTCGTAGCCCGTAAAATACGGCAAGTCGGCACCAACGGACAACAGCACCGCGTCGAGGCCCTGATCAGCCATGGCGCTACGAGCTCGGTTCATGCGTTCAGCGAACATGTCTCAAGGGTAGGGCGCGCCTCCCGTTGACATGGACCCGACCAAGCAAAAGAGTCATCGCGAAACCAACCGCTACTTGGCGCTTGGATGGATCTGATCAGCGAGAAGTGTGCGCCTCTTGTTCAGCCTGTTTCGCGTGATAGCTGCTGCGAGTCAAAGGGCTGGCTTCGACGTGGGCTATTCCCATGGCCTCGCCAAGGCGCTTCAACTCGCCAAACTCGTCGGGATGCCACCACCGATCGATGGGGAGGTGGTTGGTTGTCGGCCGCAGGTATTGGCCCATCGTCACGATGTCGACACCGATGGCGTTGAGGTCCGCCAGTGTGGACACCACCTCGTCACGGGTCTCACCCATGCCCAAGATGATGGATGTCTTGGTGACCAATTCGGCTTGTTTGGCTCTAGCAAGGACGGCCAATGACCGTGCGTAGCTCGCTGAAGGCCGCACCGCGCGCTGGAGCCGAGGCACCGTCTCGATGTTGTGATTCAACACATCGGGATGTGCATCAAAGACCGTCGCCAAGTCCTGAGGAGATCCTTTGAGATCAGAGATCAGCACCTCGACCTTGCTGGCCAGCGTCCGGTCGCGGATCGCGGCGATGGTGTGAGCCACAGCCGACGCACCGCCATCGGCGAGATCGTCGCGAGCCACCATCGTGATCACGGTGTACTGAAGTCCCATCTTCTCGACAGCTTCGGCTACTCGGGCAGGTTCGCCGCCATCGGCTGCCTCGGGCTTGCGGGTGTCCACCAGACAGAACCCGCACTTTCTCGTACAGCGATCGCCGAGGATCATGAAGGTGGCGGTGCCGTCATTCCAACAATCGAAGATATTGGGGCAGCCCGCCTCTTCACAGACCGTGACGAGATCAAGATCGCGCATGACTCCCTTGAGCCGCCGGTACTCGGGGCCCATCTCCGCCTTGACGCGCATCCATTCGGGTTTGCGCTCGGTGATAGCCATCCCGCCATCGACGCCGGCTTCGGCCAAGCGTCCCAGGAGACGCACGGGAATGTTCTCCTCCCGCTCAGCAACACGGGGTTGTTCGGTGCCAACCTTCGGCACAGATCCAGGGCCCTCACCGCGGGTGAATGCACTGAGGTCGTCGAGACGAACACGCCACGCGACGTCGGCCCGCTCGGTGCCCGCTGGACTCCCCCACCGCTGCTCGGCGAGAGTCGCCACGGCATTGGTCAGTTCATGCATCGAGGTCTGTAGACCTTCGAGATGGAGCGACGTCACTCGCTTGTCGGCGATTCCGCATGGGACGATGGCGGCGAAATGGCTCATGTCAGGGTCGACATTGACCGCAAAGCCGTGCATCGATCGGCCTCGGCTGAGACGGACACCGACGGCGGCAATCTTGCGTGGGTTGCCCGAGTCGGGCTGCACCCACACCCCGGGGTACCCATCGAGACGGCCACATCCGACCAAGCCGACCTCATCGAGCGCGTCGATAACCAGCTGTTCGACGTCGTGCACGTAACGAGCCGTGTCGGCCATGCCGCCACCCCGCTGACCGCCGACGCTGAGGATCGGGTACCCGACGAGTTGACCGGGTCCGTGGTAGGTGACGTCACCACCGCGGTCCACATGCACCAACTCGGCCCCAGCCTCTGCGGGGTCGATCAATACGTTTGCCTCGTCGCCGCTGGCGCCAACGGTGAAGACGGGCGTGTGCTCCAGCAGGAGCAGGTGGTTCTCGTCACTGTGTGAGAAGAGCTGGTGCTGCACCGCCAGCGCGTCCTGATACACGACCCGCCCGAGCCATCGAATGTGGAGGCGACGGTCGCGGGCGGTCGGGGGCATTGGCGGCGACGGCCGCGCGAGCGAGGACCTGACCGTCATCGGCCTGGTCCGGAAATCATGAGAGCTCAGATTCCCAGTCGCGGGTCTCGATGATGCTGCGGAGGTGGTCGAGGAATGCAGCCACATACGCGCCATCGAAGGCTCGATGATCCCACGCAAGCGCCAAGATGCCGACCGAATGGATGGCGATGCCTTCATTACCCGCATCGTCGGTGATCACCACGGGCTTGCGGCGGATGCCATCGGTGGACAGGATCGCAACCTGGGGTTGGTTGATGATCGGGAACTGCATCATCGTGCCGTACTGGCCCGGGTTGGTGATGGTGAACGTGCCACCCATGATGTCGTCGGCGCCGAGCTTCTTGGAGCGAGCCCGGCCCGCCAGCTCGAAGATCTCCCGACTCAAATGCCGTAGGCGCTTGCTGTCTGCCGCTTTGACGACCGGAGCCAACAGACCTTGGAAATTGAGATCCACCGCGATGGCCAGGTTCACGTCTTCGTGTACGACCAACTCGTTGTCGCCAACGCTCGCATTCATGTGCGGAAACTCGCGAATGGCGTCGACGAGTGCCCGAGCAATAAACGGGAGATACGTCAGGCTGAAGCCCTCTGCGGCCTTCCACTCGGCTCGGTGGGCTTTCCGGACGATCTCGACCTTCTCGAAGTCGACCTCGACCGCAGTGAGCACGTGGGGTGAAACCGCCTTGGACATCACCATGTGTTCACCGGTGCGCCGACGGATGTTGTTCATTGGCTCAGCCGTCGAACTATGCGCCGGAGCTGGCCCCGACTGAGGTGCGGTCTGAGGCGGAGCGGAACTCGGGGCCGACGAGGCCTGAACTGGTGCCGGCGCTTGGGTTGCAGGCGTGGGGGTCGGCGCCGCGGTGGTCGATAGGCCTTGCGCCGAGATCGCAGCCTCGACGTCAGAGCGAGTGATGCGTCCGCCCACTCCGCTTCCGGTCATGGCCGTGGCGTCGAGACCCGATTGGTTGATGAGGCGCCGCACCACCGGTGACAACGGCAGGTCGCTGATGGCATCGGCGCGAGTTCCTTGGCCAGGAGCGGGTTCGGCAGGAGCGGGCGCCGGTGCAGCAGAAACAACCGGCTCGACCGGGCCGGGCGCGGCCTGAGCCGCCGGTGCAGCATCGGCAGGAGTCGCGGTAACCGGAGCGGCGCCATCGCCAGACACAACAGCCAACACCACACCAACTTCGACAATCTCGCCCTCAGGGACCCGAATCTCAGTCAACACACCACTGACCGGCGACGGCACCTCAGAATCGACCTTGTCCGTCGAAACCTCGAACAACACCTCGTCCTCGGCGACGGACTCACCCACCGCCTTAAACCAGCGCGTAATCGTCCCCTCGGTAACCGTCTCACCCAACTGCGGCATCGTGACGTCTGCCATAGCTATCTGTCCTCCGAGCGTGTGCTCAGCCGTGTAGTGAACGACCCGTCATGGCCAACACCGATTCGCCGAAGAGTTCGCTGAGCGTTGGATGCGGCTGAATGAACTCTGCGACTTCGTCAACGGTGGCCTCCCAGTTGACTGCCAGGTAACCCTGGCCCAACTGTTCGGTGACCCAGGGTCCAGCCATGTGAACCCCCAGGATCTGCCCGCCAGTCCCGTCCGCGTTCTTTTCCGCGATGATTTTGACCATGCCCTCAGTCGAGCCAACAATCATTGCCCGGCTGTTGCCCGAGAAACGATGCTTGGAGACCAACACGTCGTAGCCCGCTTCTCGGGCCGACTCTTCGTTGTGCCCGGCGAATGCAACCTCTGGATGGCAGTAAATGGCCCATGGCACTTTGCCGTAGTCGATGGGCGAAGGGGCCTCGCCCAACATATGTTTGACGACCATGATCGCTTCCGCGAATCCCACGTGGGCCAACTGTGGGGTGTTGACCAGATCGCCGATGGCATAGACACCGGGCTCGGCGGTACGGCACAGATCGTCGACGACCACGAACTTGCGATCATCGAGCTGCACGGCCGTGCCCTCGAGGCCCAGATGGTCCGGGAACGGTCGCCGTCCCACGCTGACCACGACCATCTCCACGTCGAGCAAGCCGCCTTCGCCGAGATCGAGGACGGTGCCATTCCCATGAGGGGCATGGCCACCAACCATCACGCCAGTCTTGACCGCGATCGAACGCTTTTTGAACGCCCGCTGCACAACCTTGGTCACATCGCTGTCACAACCAGCCAAGATGCTGGGCAGCGCCTCGAGGATCGTTACCTCGGTCCCGAAGTCGGCCAACGCGGAGGCGAATTCACAGCCAATAGCGCCGCCCCCAATGATCGCGGCCGTGGCCGGCACTCGATCGATCGACAAGACCTCGTCGGAGGTGAGGATGACCTGGCCATCGATGTCGAACCCAGGAATGGTCCGAGGCTTGGAGCCACTGGCGAGCACTACGTTGCGCCCGACTATCTCCACATCGCCGGACTCGCCACCGGTGATCTGTACCCGTCGATCCGCTACCAGCGACCCCGTGCCGTTGAAGACGGTGACGTTGCGCCCCTTGAGGAGTTGACCAACACCACTGACGAGGGTGTCGATAACTCGCTGCTTTCGAGCCATGGTGACGGTGATATCGAGGGTAGGTGCCGATGTGTTGACCCCGAAGTCCTCGGCTTCACGGACCGTGCGGAGCACCGCCGCCGTCTCGAGCAGTTCCTTGGCTGGGATACAGCCGACGTTGAGGCATGTGCCGCCAAGCTTGCCCATCTCGACGAGGGCAACCTCGAGACCAGCCGATGCCGCATACAAGGCCGCGCCGTAGCCGCCAGGGCCACCGCCGATCACCACGAGATCGAAGTTCGTTCCGTCGTTCACCATGGGTCGAGCTTACCCGCAGCGAGCATGTCCGGGCGTGGAGCGAAGCCCCATAGAGAAACGGGGAGCGGAGCCTTACCGACGAGAGGCGGCGACGAGGACCCCGACACCCGAAGGTCAGCGTCAGGTCGCGATGAGTACCTGCACGGTGAACGCGATGAGAATCGCCAGACCGCACAATAGCGATGCCAAGATCAGCATTCGGGTGCTCACGACATGGCATGGTAGCGACCTGGCGGCTCGGCCACATCGAGGCGGCTAGCCGAGTACAGCTAGCAAGGCGCACGATCGCAACGGAACGAGTGGATGTGACTGGTCCCCGTCACCGAACGTGAGGGGCCTGGGCACGATGCCCCTCCTGTCGCTTCGGTGCCGAAGACCCCACTGCTAGTCTCCGCTTCGGCGCGACTTTTCGTGCCGGTCAACGTCAACCCTCCAAGATGATCACCATGGGCGAGTACGAACCCGGGGAACCCGCTGCGTCAGCGGCGGCGGCCTTCTTCCAGATTGTGGCCAGCCTGAGACCAAGCGCGTCACTGCATGCAGCGCGTCGTGTGCTCGTCGCCGATCTCCTCACTCGCGACGCCAGAGCCGAGGACCGATCTGCAGCACTGATGGCGTGCCTGTTGGCCGACGTTGGACGAGTCATCTTGCGCCTGCCCACGAGCGAGGCCGCCGAACGTGGTGCCGACCTCGTGCGGACGATTCCGGGGCTGCAAACCACCGCAGACGCAATCCATCACCGCTACGAGCGCATCAATGGCACCGGGGTCCCATCAGGCCTCTCCGGCAACGACATCCCCTTCGCATCTCGAGTCGTCGCCCTGACTGACCTTCTGGTCGCGCAACGGCGCGGCTTGACACCGGACTGGGACCGCCGAATCGAGATCGTCAAAGATCACGCAGGCACCAGCCTCGACACCGAACTCGCCGCCGGCGCCTATGACCTCATGCATACCCCAGGTGTCCGCTCCGTGATCGACAACGCGACCGCCGGCACCGCATTGGCCATCATCGAAGGCGCCGCCTCCCGCTCCCCTGACCCCCTCGGCGGGCTTGGTTCACTCATCGAGACCATCGGCGAACCCTCCGACGCAGCCCAGATCTTGGCCGAAATGACCTGGGCCCGGTCTAGCTTTCGAGCGGTCGGCGTTCATCGGGCACACGGCACGATGCTGACTCCACTTGCCGTTGCCGGTGATCGCGCAGAACGCTGGTCACCGCTCGCGCTTACCGAAGCAATGGCTGAGCTGACCGAGCCGATGATTGCAGGGGCCGGCGATGACATCGTGCGCATCGTGCCCATCCGGATCAGGTCGCTTTGGGGGCTTGCCTGGGGGACAACCGACAACGACGACCACGATGCGGACCCCATCACGGAACTCGCTCGTGCCATCGCCGCCACCGTCGGCCGAGACGCAGAACACCGGCGCCTCGAGCAGTTGGCCCACCACGACGAACTCACCGGTCTCGGGAACCGGCGACGTCTGGAAGCCGAACTCGACGCCCTGTTCGCCGCCGATACACATGAACGAGCGGACGCGGCCCTCATCATGTGCGACGTTGACGGGCTGAAACGCGTCAACGACACCCGCGGCCATGCAGCGGGCGACGACGTGTTGCGAGCCGTTGCTGTTGCTCTCGCTGACGTCACCGGCGGTTCGGACGCCTTGGTGGCTCGGCTTGGTGGAGACGAGTTCTGCGTCCTGCTGCGCAGGGGCGGCATCCTGCGGGCCCAGTCAGTGGCCCGGACTGCGGCCGATCAGGTCAAGTCCTCGGCTCCAGCAGGCGTCGGCCTCTCGTGCGGTGTGGCCTATGCGGCGCACGCTGACACGGCAAGCGAGCTCCTGCGGCGCGCTGACGAGGCGCAGTACCTCGCCAAAAGGCATCGGTCACCGCGTAGCGACGATCGGCTCAGTCGCGACCGTCGCCGCCGCTCACACCGCTGAGGCACCGCAGCAAGGCAAAGTCCTGTCAGACTTGACGTCATGTTCCACACTCGACTCCGGGTTTGCCCTGCCGATGGTATGCGACATGCGTGATGCCACCGGCGAGGTTCAATCTGCACTCGTACTCGGAGCA
Organism: Acidimicrobiia bacterium; assembly: GCA_963854265.1. GTDB lineage: Bacteria > Actinomycetota > Acidimicrobiia > Acidimicrobiales > UBA8592 > CAWKYX01. The sequence goes on along the minus strand of CAWKYX010000007.1, from coordinate 2,275 downwards.
AATTCCGAGATCGCAGTCGCCGTGATCGACCTGCTCGCCACGCGCCGACTCCGTCGCGTTGTGCTGGCAGCTCGAGACGTCGACCAGGCCTCCAGCACCGCCGCCCGCTTGGGCGAGCGCAACATCGACGCCACTGTTGTCGCTTACGACGCCACAGATCCCGACAGCCACGCCAACGCGCTAAGCGAAGCTGGCGCGGTTGACGTCGTGATCGTCGCGTTTGGTGTGCTGGGCCCCAGATTCGACGTCGACGATCCTTCACCCACCGACGTCGCAGCGGTCAACTTCGTCGGCGGGGTGGGGGCATGTCACGCTGCCGGCCACCACCTCAAACGGCAGGGGCACGGGGCTCTGGTTGTCCTCAGCTCGGTTGCGGGAGTTCGCACCCGGTCCGACAACGCGCTCTATGGCGCATCCAAGGCCGGACTCGATGCATTCGCCAGTGGGCTGACCGATGCGCTTCACGGCAGTGGTGTTCACGTCATGACCGTTCGCCCGGGTTTTGTTCACACAAAGATGACCAACGGCATGGAGAGCGCCCCATTTTCGACCACCCCCGACAAGGTCGCTGTCGACATCGTGAACGGTCTACGGGACCGGTCACGAATCGTGTGGAGCCCGTCGATTTTACGGGGTGTGTTCGCTGGCCTTAGCCGACTCCCCGGACCAGTGTGGCGACGACTCGCTCGATGAGCCCGCCGCGCCTTGGTGCGCTCGTTCGGGCGTTGCGTCCGCGCCAGTGGGTGAAAAATGTACTCGTTGGGGCTGCACCGGTGGCAGCCTCCACCCTTGATGAGGGGGCCACCCTGGCCCGCACCATCGCCGCGTTCGTGATCTTCGTGGCAGCCTCAGGCACCACCTATCTCTTCAACGATGTCGCTGACGTCCAGATCGACCAGCTCCACCCGACCAAGCGCCGCCGTCCGATCGCAGCTGAAGAAATCTCCCTTCGGTTCGCCCTCCAAGTCGCTGCGATCTTGGGTATCGGGTCTGTTGTTGGGGCAACGCTGCTCGCATGGCAATTTGGTGTGGTCATCGCCATCTATCTCGGCGTCAACCTGGCGTACTCCGCAGGCCTGAAACGCTGGCCTGCCGTCGAGCTCGCAGCAATTGCGTCGGGCTTCGTCCTCCGGGCGGTCGGTGGCGGTGCGGCAACCGACACACCTCTGTCAGCCTGGTTCGTGGTTGTCGTTTGTGCCGCTTCGTTGTTCGTGGTTGCCGGCAAACGGAGCGCCGAATTGATCCGAACCGCAGGGAACGGGGGGCGACCGGTGTTGCAGCACTACACGGCCAATCAACTCCGGTTGCTGCGCGCGGTCACTGCAGCGGTTGCTCTGGTGGCGTACTCGTTATGGGTGGTGAACCAAGACCTTGCGATTGAGTGGCTTGCGGCTCTCTCGCTCTTGCCGTTTGGCGGGGCTCTGGCGCGTTATTCGACCGCTATCGAGGCGGGCCGCGGCGAAGACCCCGAAGACATCGCTCTTGGTGATCGAGGGTTCCAACTCATGTGTGTGGGCTGGATCGTCATCTACGGGGTGGCGGTTTATGGCTGACGCGCTCCTTTCCGGCTGGGGTCGCGCTATATGGTCGCGATCAGACGTTCAGCGTCCGACTTCGAGTCGCCAGATCGCTGCCGCCGTCATCGCTGACCAGACGACGACAATCGCCCGCGGCCTCGGGCGAAGCTATGGCGACCAAGCCACCAATGCGGGAGGCCGAGTGCTCGACATCACCGAGCACGCCAACCTGCCCGACCCGGACCTAGCCGGACGCATCACGGTCTACGCCGGGACCTCGATCGACGCCCTGTTGCGCCATATCGTGCCCATGGGCTGGTTCGTGCCAGTGTCGCCGGGCACCCGACACGTGACCATTGGCGGCGCAATCGCCGCCGACATCCATGGCAAGAATCATCATGTCCACGGAACATTTTGTGCCCACGTAGAGTCGCTCGACCTGGTGATCGGCGATGGGTCGACGGTTGCGTGCGGACCAACCGAGAGAACCGAACTGTTCTGGGCAACGGCAGGCGGCCTGGGCCTGACCGGTGTCATCACCGAGGCCACGATACGCCTCACCCCTATCGCGACGAGTCGACTCTTGGTGGACACCTCGCGCTACACCGACCTCGATGGCCTCATCGCTTCAATGGTCTCCGCTGATGCAACCGCGCCCTATTCGGTCGCATGGCTCGATCTGATGGCTCGAGGCCAGGCCGGCCGTTCCGTGCTCACCACGGCTCGGTTCGCAGAACCTCAAGAGCTCAACCACCGAG
>CAWKYX010000006.1:0-34019 GCA_963854265.1 Acidimicrobiia bacterium | reverse complement strand
AAACCTGCCATCCCACCCGCCACCGGCAGTGCCAGAGTGCAAGAATCGGGTCATGTCGACCTCCGCAGCCTCCACTGGTCCCCCGCTCCCGAACGGTGTTGTGGCATTCGTGAAGAAAGACTGCGCCACGTGCACGCTCGTCGAACCCGTGCTGCGCGAGCTCGAAACAGCGGGCGTCTTGACTGCAGTGTTCACCCAGGACGATCCGGCGTTCCCCGATGTCGGAGTACGGCTCGATGACCGGTCGCTCGAAATGAGCTGGCACCACAACATCGAAACCGTGCCGACGCTGATGACGGTTGTCGACGGCACTGAGACCGACCGAATCGTGGGTTGGTCCCGCGGCATGTGGGCGGGGTTCGTTGGTATCGACGCACTTGGCATCAAGTCGGGCATCACCGACTTCAGCCCCGGGTGTGGATCGATGAGCGTTGATCCAGACAAGACCGCCGGCCTCGAAGCGCGTTACGGGTCCGGGTTCGCCAGCCGCAAGGTCGACTTCGCGTCCGCTGAGGACGAGGTCGAGGCAATGTATGACCGAGGCTGGTCCGACGGACTCCCTCTTGTTCCTCCCACCGAAGAGCGCGTCGCCCGAATGCTTGGCGGCACCACGCGGGACCGCCACGATGTCGTCGCGATCGTCCCACCCAACCTGGTGGAGTGCAGCGTCGAAAAGGTCGCCATCAACGCCGTCATGGCCGGGTGTAAACCCGAGTACCTCCCCGTCATACTCACTGCGGTCGAGGCCGCATGCACCGACGAGTTCAACATGCACGGGGTGTTGTGCACAACGATGCCCGTTGGCCCCATCGTGTTGGTCAACGGACCGATTCGCGAAGCCATTGGAATGAACTCCGGCGGCAACGTCTTAGGCCAGGGAAACCGCGCCAACGCAACCATTGGTCGAGCCCTGCAGCTGGTTGTCCGCAATGTCGGCGGCGGCGAGCCGGGAGGCATCGACAAGGCCGCTCACGGTGGCCCTCACAAGATCGGCCTGTGCTTCGCCGAGGACGAGGCAGGATCGCCGTGGGAGTCCTACGCCGAGTCGCAGGGCTTCACCGCATCGCAGAACACCGTCACGTTGTTCGCCGGCGACGGACCCCGTTGCGTTGTTGATCAACTCACCCGGGACGCGGACGGTTTGGCCAAGAGTCTGGCGATGAACCTGGTCGCCAACATCCACCCGAAGATCATCATCGGCATGGACACGATGGTGGTTATCGGCCCCGAGCATGCGCAGCGTTTCGCCGATGCCGGCTGGTCAAAGCAACAGGTACATGACGCCATCCTCGAACACACCGTGCGCGACACCGACTCGCTCGTGCGGGGCGCCGACGGCGTAGCCGAAGGCCTCCCCGACCAGTTCGCGGGCCAACGGCTGCCGAAGTTCCGACCCGATGGCGGGCTGATCATTGTGTTCGCCGGAGGCGAGGCCGGACTGTTTTCTGCCATCATGAACGGGTGGGTCAACGGCAATACCGGGAGCCGACCCATCACCAGGGAGATCATCTCATGACCACAACAGTGCTCGATCCGACTGCAGAACGTGCACCAGCGGCCCGCGAGCTCACGGCTCGCTTGGACACCCTCGATGGCAAGACGATTGGTCTTCTCGACATCTCCAAACCGCGCGGCAACGTGTTTCTCGACCGCATCCAAGAACTCCTCGAGACTGACGGCGCCTCCGTAGTCCGCTACGCCAAGCCGACGTTCGCGAAGCCAGCACCGGTAGATCTCCGTCACGAGATCGCCACCAGCTGTGATGCGGTGATCGAAGCATTAGCCGATTGAGGTAGCTGTACGTCGTGCAGTGTGCACGACATCAGCGACATCGAACGACGCGGCCTACCAGCGGTGTTCGTAGCATCGAGCGCATTCGTGAGCGCCGCTGAAACGCAGTCTGCGGCACTCGGGTTTTCGCCCGAGCGAGTGTTCACCGAGCACCCAATCCAAGACCGGAGCGACGACGAGATGTGGATCATCGCCGAAAAAGCCTACGGAGAAATCAAGGACGCCCTACTCGCAACCTGAGCCCATCGGCCGCTCAAACGTTGTTGTCGCCAAGGGCCACGCCAAGCGGTCCGGCGAGGTCGCCGTTGTTGGCGACTTCGATCGAGTCAGCGCCCACCAGCGTTGCGAGGTTGCGCAACTCTTGGGCAGCCGCTGGTGCAACCTCGTTGGGCTCGGCCCATGGCTCGATAAAGGACCCCCTGACCTCCAGCACGCCTCTGGCCCGGTCGGTCTTGAGATCGAAGCGGCCCACCAAACGGTCGCCGAGCAGGAACGGAAGCACGTAGTAGCCAAAGATGCGCTTGTGCTTCGGAACGTAGATCTCGATCCGATAGTGAAAATCGAACAGGCGCTCCGCCCTGTCCCGATACCAACACACGGGATCGAACGGGGACAGCAGAGCTTGAGCGTCGATACGCCGCGGCATGGTGACGTCGGGGTGCCGATAGGCCGGCTTGGTCCATCCCTCGACACGGGTCTGGATCAGGCGCCCGTCCTCGACCAGCTCAGGAATGAGGGCCCTGGCCTCTCTGACAGGCAGGCGGAAGTAGTCGACGATGTCGTTGCCGGTACCCACCCCGTGCGCTTCCGCGCCCTGACAGATCAGTTCCTTCATCGCGTCGGCGTCAGACGGTGTCGGCAGCGCACGGATGTCAGCGGGGACGATGCGGTCGAGGAGGTCAAAGTGTTTCTCGAAACCGGCCGAGCGACGGACACCCACTGCACCGATCCGAAACAGCCAATCGACGGCGAGCTGGCCCAGCGAACGACTGCCCCACCACTCACCTGCCCTGGGCCGTGGATCGCTTAACTCGCTGGTGAGGATGGGGCCTCGATCAGTGATCTCATCCAGGACAGCCTGCACGTAGGCCGGCTCTTCCTGAGCCAACCGGTACAGGCCGCCCCAGGTGTCACCCTCACCTGACCGACGCTTCTGCCAGCGCATCAACGGCTCTGACCGGACGGGCAGCAGCGATGCCTCGTGGGCCCAAGCCTCGAACCACTCGTCGTGGTGGTAAGCGATCTCATCGAACAACTCAGCGCGATAGGGACCGAGCCGCGAGAACGCTGGCATGTACTGCGTTCGGATCACGACCGGCACCGAATCGAGTTGAATGAGTTTGAGGCGATCCATGAGTCGGCGCATGTGGCGACGATCGACGCGGCCGTCGGGTCGGCGCTGTCCAAATCCCTGGGCGCCCAACGCAAGGCGGCGAGCTTGAGACAGCGAGAGTTCGGTCACGGCCAGCGAACTTACTCCTCCGTCAGTGCGATGTTTGGCCTATTGCCCTCACCGCGGCAAGCGCCAGGTGTCGATGGCCTCGATCCAGACGGCCAAGGCATCAACGACCAGCGTGGCTGCGACTCGATCGGCGCGAGGAGTGTCGTCAGGCCAGCCCATGATGGCGGCGAGGTCTGCTCCTCGAACAGGCCCGGAGCGCAGCGCATCAACAAGTCGGCCCCGACCTTGACGGTCGGACCCTTCAAACCGGGATTGCTTCGGTGCTGGAATCGCTGGATCTTCGCCAACGCCCGCCCACGCACAACATGGCTCGACCGGGCAATCACCACAGCGTGGGGATCGGGCGGAACACAACGATGCACCGAGGTCGAACAACGCTTGATGCCACGCCCAGGAGTGACCGGCCGGCACGCTCGCGTCGGCCAGAGCCTGGGCCTCGGTCGCCGAGAGTGGACCGTTGGTCCATCGGGCGAGGATGCGCCTGACGTTGGTATCAACAACACCACCATCGAACTCGTGCGCGAACACCAAAACGGCGCGAGCGGTGTAGGGCCCGACACCCGGTAGCGCCAGCAGACCCTCGAGGCTCTCAGGCAGCGTGCCCCCGTGATCGGTGGCGACGATGGCTGCCGTTCGGTGCAGATTGACGGCACGACGGTTGTATCCCAGGCCCGCCCACGACTCGATCACGTCGGCAACGGGGCTGGAAGCGCACGCCACAGCCGTCGGGAACCGGTCCATGAAGGCCACGAACTTCGGCATAACCCGTGCCACCTGTGTCTGCTGGAGCATCAGTTCCGACACGAGGATCGCCCAAGGGTCACGGGTCCAACGCCAAGGCAGGTCGCGTCTAGTCCCGTCGCTCCACCGCAGGAGCAGTTCGACTCGCGCCTCAGATGGTTCCACCGCCCGTGACCGTAGCCAACCTCGCGAGCCCGCGACTCCTCCTCAGTGGTACGGCCGCGCGACACTGAACCCGTGCGCCACCTCTTGGTCCTCGTCGTCGCCATCGCAGGTTTGGCTCTGGTCGCCCCGTCGGCGCACGCCGCGCCGGCTGCATCGGCCGCCACCGTGGCTCAGGCCGACAACGAACCGTCTGTAGACCTCGGTGAGGTAGACCAGCCCGTCGGCGGCATCATTCCCCAACCAAACTCGGGCGCAGCGCCGCGAGATGCGGGCGACCGCGGAGGACCGCAGCAGTGGTTCCTCCTGGGAACAATCGCGCTGTTTTTTGTGGTCGCGTTAACTTCGATCTACCGCACGAGCAAGCGCGCCAAACAGATCAACGAGACTCGACGGACCGGGCCGATCAGCTGAAATCGCGAAGCCCGATATCGACTCCGCGTCGTGTGAGTACCTCGGTCGTGCCATCAATCACGTCCTGGTAGAGCTGGCGGGTCGGGTCGTCGAGTGTGTTGGATTCCATGGCTTGGGGCAGTGGCACAATCGCGTAGTCGGAACGATCGACCCGTGTCGGGACGAACGAGATCCCGCTGATCGACCAACCGTCAGCTTCGCTTCCCTCGATATCGAGGTAGACGATTATCCCGTTCTGGCTGGCCGCCGGGCAACATGCGGCGGACTGGTTGCTCAAGAAGTTACCGATGCCATAGAAAACGTACTTCCCGTTGATCGTGTCGATGGGCTGCACCACGTGGACGTGAGCGCCAATGATCACATCGATGTCGGGCGATTCGAGGAACGCGGTCGCCTGGTCAATCTGGGTCTGGCTGGGGTTGACCTGATACTCGTTGCCCCATTGGATGCTGAGCACGACAATGTCCGCTCCCTGGTCGCGCGCCGTCCTGGCATCTTCGAGGACCGCGTCGATGCTGGTGACGTTGACCAAGTAGGGCTGGTCGGACGGCAACACGAAGCCGTTCAGGCCATAGGTGTAGGACAGGTGTCCAATGGTCAGGTCGCCGAGCTCGTAGAACCCCGGCAACGCCCGCTCTTCGGCGGTTCGAGCCATCCCGGTCTGGGGCAGGCCGGCTTCTTCCATCACATTCAGTGTGGCCTCGACCCCACGAACACCCTTGTCGTAAGAATGGTTCGACGCCGTCGAGCATGCGTCGTAGCCAGACGCTTTCAGCCCCTGGGCCATCTCGCGGGGTGCGTTGAAAATCGGGTAGCCGCTGAGGTTGATGTTGTCATCAGATATCGGTGTCTCGACATGACAGACCGCCAGGTCGGCCGACTCCAGGAGCGGCGTGACTTCAGAGAACATCGGGCGATAGTCGTAGTCGAGACCGGCTTCTCCGTTTTGTGCCGCTTGGTTGATGACTGGGCCGTGACTGAGAACTTCCCCGCTGAAGGCCAATGTGAAGCTGGTCTGCGCTGGCGTCGGCTCCGGCGTGGGGACCGCTGTGGGAACAGCAGTGGAGGTCGCCAACGGAATTGGCGTCGCCGCGGGCGGTGGCGACGGTGTCGCTATGTCGGTGGCAGCCAACTCAGCCGCCTCTTCGTCACCGGTCACGGCGAGGTAGGAGGCGGCCAACGCCACCGCCACGACAATTGTGAACACCCCAGTAAACCGCACGATGCGATCGTAGTCAGAACCAACAGTTCAGGGGCAAAGGGGTGGCCCGCTGCTTCGCATTGCAAAGGCAGCCCACGCGCACTGAGCCAGAGCCAGCGAACCCGACTCGGCCCTCAGATGCTGGGTCGTAGGAGTTCGGGGGCGATCGGGCAATCGACGCGCTGAAGCGCTTCGGTGACACCCTCTACACCCCCGGGCCCCACGACATGGCTGACAAGGTCGAGCGACACCAACTCTTCGTCGAACTCCCACGGCTCCTCGGACACAACCTGAGCCCGCAGCGCGCCCCACAAGGGCGCCGGAAGCTGACGGCCCACTCCCCCGACCAGCCACACCGGGATGCCTTTGTGTGAGGCGACCGCTGCCGCGGCACGGGTGCCCGCGACAGCCAGGAATTCATCGGGGCCGATAGCCGCGGACTCGAGGAGCAGGAGGTCGGCGCTGGCGACAGCCGCACCGAGACCCCCGACCGGGACGTCGGCCGCATCCACGTCGTCCTTCCAGAGGCGCTGGACGAATCCTGTGCCCTCGCCCAACACGTCGATGACCAGTACTTCAAGGTCGCCTCTAGCCGGGAGGGCATCACCGGCGGCCTCGGGCCACCCCAAGACAGCAACAACGACATCATCGGGCAGGCCGTAGCGGAGCTCGCGTGCAGTCTTGTCCTGGTCGAGCGCGTCGAGGCAGTCGCGCAATTCACTACCGGGTTCACCTGATGTCAGCACCCGCGATGCCAACCACAACAACGGCCCCGAGCCTGGTTGGCGGCCGATCATGCGCCGGCAAGCAGTCACCAAACCATGGGGTTCTCGCGCAAAAGACATGAGCGCGCCCGCCGCTTCACGCACCAAGATTGACTGCGGGACGCCCGATGCGCGGGCCACATACCGGAGTCGCTCGATGGGGTGCATCATGACGAATGTACTGACGGTGTGCAGTCGATGGGGTCTCCTGCGCTACCTTTTCGCTCGTGGCTGTCACACCCTCCCCCGACGTTTCATTGAACCCGCTCCAGGGCGAAGCTCGGCCTCTCGAGTCCTGGGTGACGATGTTCCATCTGGCGGTAGTCGTGCTTGACCCCTTCACCCATGAGAGTGCGTGGGTGATCAACACCGCTGGTCGCGTCCTGCGGGCATTCCTCGACGCCGACTGCCGTGTTGGCTGGATCGTGACCGCCGACGAAGAACAGACGGCCGAGTTCCTTGGTCCGTGGGCGCAAGAAATGCTGACGTTCTCCGACCCGGAGCGCGACGTCGTCAAGTCGCTCGGGCTCGAGACGCTGCCGGCCATTGTGCACCTAGACCTCGACCTCAACGTCGTGGGCGCAGCCGAAGGCTGGAACCCCGACGAATGGCGAGACGTTGCCACTGGACTGGCGTCCGCTATGGGCTGGACCCGTCCCGTAATCCCCGGCCCCAACGACCCGACCCCATACGCGGGCACCCCGGCTCTCGGCTGAGTTCTTACCCCCGAGCGGGTGACGGTCGGTGCCAGGCACCAAGCGTCACAGGTCATCGCCGGGTGCTCGGGCAGCCAATTGTCGCCGGGTCAGCGTTGGGATGAACCCTCGTAGACACAGAATGCGTCTGCAGGCACGTGGGTACTCAGGTCGAGTGATCGGATGTCGCTGGCGGTGACTTCGATGCGATTCTTCTGTTCGTTAATCGACCATGACGCCGAGTCGACATCGAGCTCGGTGATCCAGCCGCCTACCCCACGGTGCCAATCCCAAAGCTGTTGATAGGAATATTTCCCGAACCGCACCTCGAGGTCGCCAGCACCGTTGGGCATCAATGCCTGCAGCGAAGTCGGCTCGACCGGAGCGTCAGCAGTCAGCATCATGACGGCCGTGCCGAGGTCGCCGTCCAGCCACATCCCGCCGTAATAGGCGCCCCAAACAGGCGCACCCCCTTCGCTGAGATCCAACGTTGGAATGCTCTCGCGGGCATCGTTGAGCGGGCCCCTCAGGCTCTGAAGATCGCTCCGAGCGGAGTCGAGGGCTCCCGGGGCGCCGGACACCGCACAATCGGTACGGATGCTTCCTGTTGCAACCGCCCTGGGTTCATAGAACCTGATGAGCCACACGGTCATCGAGGCCACGATCCCCACCAGCGCAACCACAGCCCACCACATCTTTGCCATCGTCGCCTATCGACCGCTCATGTAGATGAGTTGAGGAAGGTCGACCGCGAGCCGGCGCGGTAGATAGCGTGGGCCTATGGATGGTCCTGACACGGACGAGGCCGGTAGCGTCTTGGGCATGCCGGACTTCGACTTCACTGAACTCCTCCCCGTTGGCGAGGACACCACCGAGTATCGCAAGATCAGCGACCAGGGAGTCTCGACGTTCGAGGCCAATGGTGAGACGTTCGTCAAGGTAGAGGCGGAGGCGATCCAGCTTCTGACCGCAACCGCGATGCGCGACATAGCGCACTACCTCCGACCCGAGCATCTCTCGCAGCTGGCCTCGATCCTTGACGACCCCGAGGCATCCGACAACGACCGCTTCGTTGCCACCGAGTTGCTGCAGAACTCCAACATCGCAGCTGGTGGTGTGCTCCCGATGTGCCAGGACACCGGTACTGCAATCGTCATGGGCAAGAAAGGCCAGCACGTCTTCACCGGCTACAACGATGAAGAAGCAATCTCCCGCGGCGTGTTCGACACCTACCGCACCTCCAACCTTCGCTACAGCCAACTCGCTCCCCTATCGCTGTTCGACGAGAAGAACACCGGCAACAACCTGCCGGCCCAGATCGAGCTCTACGCAACCGAGGGCAGCGCATACAAGTTCTTGTTCATGGCCAAGGGTGGCGGCTCAGCCAACAAGACGTATCTGTTCCAGGAGACAAAGGCGCTACTCAACCCCGAGAGCCTCCTCGACTTCCTCGACGAAAAGCTTCGGTCGCTTGGCACCGCGGCATGCCCGCCGTACCACCTGGCCGTGGTCATCGGCGGAACGTCTGCCGAGTTCACGCTCAAGACGGCGAAATACGCATCGGCCCACTACCTCGACTCGTTGCCCACCGAGGGTTCACCTGCAGGGCATGCCTTCCGCGACCTCGAGTGGGAGGAGCGCATCCTCGAGATCACGCGAGACTTCGGCATAGGTGCGCAGTTCGGCGGCAAGTACTTCTGCCACGACGTTCGTGTGATCCGACTCCCCCGTCACGGTGCGTCGAACCCCGTTGGCATCGCGGTCTCGTGTTCCGCTGATCGCCAGGCCCTTGGCAAGATCACGGCCGAAGGCGTATTCCTCGAAGTCCTCGAGACCGATCCCGCCAAGTACATGCCCGAGATCGTCCAGGAGGAGCTCTCGCCACGGATGGTCGATATCGACCTGAATCGCCCCATGGACGAGATCCGATCCGAACTGGCCAAGTACCCCGTCAAGACTCGCCTCAACCTCAGTGGCACCCTCGTGGTGGGGCGCGACATCGTGCACGCAAAGATCAAAGAGCTGCTCGATGCCGGTGAGGAGATGCCCGAGTACCTCCGCAATCACCCGATCTACTACGCGGGCCCGGCAAAGACGCCCGAGGGCTACGCGTCAGGGTCATTCGGGCCCACCACGGCCGGGCGCATGGACAGCTACGTCGATCAGTTCCAGGCTGCTGGCGGGTCGATGGTGATGCTGGCCAAAGGCAACCGGTCCCAGCAGGTGACCGACGCGTGCCACACCCATGGTGGGTTCTACCTCGGTTCGATCGGCGGGCCGGCCGCCCGCCTCGCCAAAGATGCCATCCGCAAAGTCGAGGTCCTCGAGTACGAGGAGCTCGGAATGGAAGCGGTGTGGCGCATCGAGGTCGAGAACTTCCCCGCATTCATCATCATCGATGACAAGGGCAACGACTTCTACGCCGACGTCAGCACGCCAGTGCGGCTTCGTAGCTGACCGCCACTGCTTCGAAGATCCGCCCGCTGATCGCGCCCACGTGGCGCTCGATCAGACAGAGCGATTCAGGAGAAGATCGGCCACCGGCGTCTTCGCATAGTCGCGAGACCACCAGGTTTGCGGCGTCAGCTCGAACGCAGCGAATGAGTCGGCCGGACGGTCCACAAATGCGGCAGCGAACGCCGCGCCCCGATCGGGACCCAGGTAGCGCGCTGCCGGCTCACCAATGTCACGGTCGAGGTCGAACGGCACCTCGTCCACTGGGCCTTCGGCGGTCACGTAGATCACGGACTGGTCGGTGTCCTCGTGCAGGCAGATCGACGCACGGCCCTCGCGCCGAAACGACGCCGTCTTGATCGAATCGGGGCCCGACTGAAACCTGAACACGTCACCCGTCCATGTTGTCCACACCGGCACGGCCATGGACCGACCGTCGGGGAACGAAAACGTCAGGACCGCGGTGTGTGGCCGGGCCAGAAACGCTTCTCGCTCCTCAGGCGTGAGAGCAAGGCTCATCGTTTGGTGAACTTCAACGGCAGTTGCTTCATGGGCCGAAGGAAGAAGCTGAACTCATGCGGTTGATCGTCGAGAGGCTCGGCCAACTCGATGTTGTCCATCCGATCAAGGATCGCGGTGAACGCCGACATGAGCTCGGCGCGAGCGAGCGCTGCACCGATACAGAAGTGGTTACCAAGCCCGAACGCCACGTGCTGGATGGCATTGCCGCGCTCGATGTCGAACGTGCCGGGATCTTCGAACACTGAAGCATCACGATTGGCTGCTGCGTAACGGGCCATGACCGGCGAACCCTCGGGAATCTCGACACCACTCACCGATGCCGGGCAGGCCGTCGTGCGCCAGAGTCCGGCCACGGGGCTGTCGAAGCGCAAGCTTTCTTCTATGAAGTTCTTCTGGAGCGACGGGTCGGCCCGCAGCTTGTCCATCTGGTCCGGATAGCGAAGCAGGAGCCACATAGCAGTGCCCAATGCGGCCGTTGTGGTCTCGAACCCGCCCGTGATGAGCTGGTGCATCAAATCGAGCAGTTGCTCGGTCGTGAAGGGTTCGTCGTCGCCCTCATCGCCGCCAGTGTGCGCGTGCACCAGCTTCGAGATCAGGTCATCCGTCGGGTTCTGGCGCCGGGCCTCGAACTCACGAACAAGGTGATGTTGTGCCTCGACCTCGAACTCGGCCTGAGCCGTGGCCTCGTCCACCGACAGCGCACGTTGCGACATGGCCAACATGGCATCGGCCCACTTCTTGAACGTGGTGTATTCGCTGGCAGGAAGGCCCAGTTGCTCGCAAATGAACATCCCGGGCAACGGCAACGCAAAGTCAGAGACGAATTCGCACTCACCCGAGTCGATGAACTGGTCGATCAACTCGTGAGAGAGCTCGTCGATGCGCGGGTTCATCGCCTGCACGGTCCGATTCGTGAACACGCGGCCAAGCAGCTTGCGGTGTTGCGTATGAACGGGCGGGTCAGTGCGCTGGAGCGTCCTTGATCGGCTGAAGCCCTTCTCGGCAAACACCTTCGCGTGGGCGGCCGTGGCCTCGGTGATGCCCGCGGCGCCACCACTGGGACGACTGGAGAACGTCGAGTAGTCGGTCAGTACCTCGCGAACATCGTCATAGCGCGTGACCATGTAGAGGCCGTTTTCGGGCAGGTGGTGGACCGGACACTTCTCATGCATTTCGGCGTACGTATCAAATGGGTCGTCTTGAATCGCCGGGTCGAAGAAGCTGTCGGTGATCGCGCCCTCGGCATCTGTGGCATCGTCGATGTCGGTCATAGGCCCCCCTGGGCTGTCGGTGCACCCACCATGGTTCCACATCCACGAGGAGCTGTGCCCAGGCCGCGGGCCAAACGTCTCCAAACCCCACCCGGTCGACCCAATCCAGCCAATCCAGCCTGAGTCGGGCAAAGCCCCCCGAACCGCAGCGGAGCGCCAGGTACAGTTCCGGCGTGCTCAACCCGAAGAAGCTCTCGCCCGAAACGCTCGCGCTGCACGCGGGCCAACAGCCCGACCCAGCCACTGGCGCTCGAGCCGTCCCCATTTACCAGACCACGTCCTATGTCTTCGCCGACGTCGACGAGGCCGCCGGCCTGTTCAACCTCGACCTCCCTGGCCACATCTACACCCGCATCTCCAACCCGACGGTTTCGACGTTCGAGGAACGCATGGCCGCACTCGAGGGCGGCGTGGCGGCCGTTGCCACGAGTTCTGGCCAAGCCGCGCTCTTCTTGACGCTCGCCACCATCGCCGGGGCCGGCGATCATGTTGTGGCGTCACGTGCGCTCTATGGCGGCACCCATCAGGTCTTGGCGCTCACCATGCCACGCTTCGGGGTAACGACCACGTTTGTCGAACCCAACAACATCGACGAGATCGAAGCCGCCATCCAGCCCAACACCAAGCTGTTGTTGGCCGAGACCATCGGGAATCCGGGAGGCGACGTCGCAGACTTCGAAGCTCTCGCCGATGTTGCGCACCGCAACGGCATCCCCCTCGCGATCGACAGCACGTTCGCCTCGCCTGTGTTGTGCCGCCCCTTCGGACACGGCGCAGACCTTGTCTACCACTCGGCCACCAAGTTCATCGGCGGCCACGGCACCGCGATCGGCGGCGTCGTGATCGACAGCGGCAACTTCAACTGGGCCGCGTCAGGACGCTTCCCCACGCTCACCGAGCCCTATGCCGGCTACCACGGCATCAAGTACGTCGATGAGTTCGGGCCGCTCGCGTTCTCGATGCGGGCTCGCACAGAAGGCCTCCGCGACTTCGGGGCAACAATGGCGCCGCAGAACGCGTTCTTGTTGCTCCAAGGACTCGAAACGCTTCCGGTCCGCATGCCGCGGCATGTATCCAACGCGCTGGCGGTGGCCCACCATCTCGAGTCCCACGATGCCGTTGAGTGGGTCAGTCACCCTGGGCTCGCCTCGCACAAGCATTACCAATTGGCCAACAAATACCTGCCCGACGGTGCGGGCGCCATATTCTCGTTCGGGATCAAGGGTGGTCGCGAAGCCGGTTCGAAATTCATCGAGGCACTGCAGCTGTTCAGCCATGTCGCCAATGTCGGCGACGCCAAGAGCCTCGTAATCCATCCCGCAAGCACCACCCACGCCCAACTCTCCCCGAACGAACTGGCCGCCGCCGGCGTTGGCGAAGAACTCATCCGACTGTCCGTCGGGCTCGAAGGCGTCGCCGACCTAATCGCCGACCTCACTGGCGCCCTGCGGAAGAGCCAGCGATGACCGCGATGCATGCTTCCACGGGCGGCCACCGCCCGACGGGCGATGCCACGACGGTCATCATGATTCACGGGTCCGGTCACAACCGCACCGTGTGGGCTGCGCAGGCCCGCCACCTCGCAGCCCGCGGCTTCGACGTCGTTGCGCTCGATCTGCCCGGACATGGCAACACGCCCGGCCCGGCCCATGATTCCGTGGAAGGGTATCGCGACGCCATCATTGCTGAGCTCGACGCCCGCGGCCTGGAACAGGTGGCGGTGGCCGGTCACAGCCTCGGCGCCATGATCGCCCTCTCGCTTGCAGGCAAGACCCCCGACCGGGTATCGCACCTCGCGCTTCTCGGCGCAGGCATCCAGTTGGCGGTCAACGACGCCCTCCTCGATGCCACCCGAGATGACCCCGACACGGCCATCGCCGCGATTGTCAACTGGGGGCACAGCCAGTCCAGCCACGTGGGCGGGAGCCAAACACCAGGCCTGTGGATGGACGGCGTCGACACGGCAATCTTGCGAGCCGAAGCAGCCGCTCATGCAGGGTCTCTCCATACCGACTTCGCAGCTTCGGCCGGCTTCGACGGCGCCGCGGCCGCGGCCGCCGTCACGGCTCGCACGCTGGTGATCGCCGGCCAACACGACATGATGACTCCAGCAAGGATGGGCCGAGCGGTCGCACGGGCTGTTGACAATGCCGAATACCTGGAGCTCGAGGGGTGTGGCCACTTCATGACCACCGAACGCCCCCGAGACATCTGCGGTGCGCTGGCAAGATTCTTCGCATCGTGATTGCGTCTCCGGATTCCTTCAAGGCATCCGCAGCGGCGAAACGTGCAAGGCTGAACAGATGCTTGCTCCGAACGGCGAAAAGATCCGCATCGGCCTCGGCCTCGGCACTCAAAGCCATACCAACGATCCCAGCAGCCTCGGGCCGCTGATCGAAGGCCTCGAGATGCATGGCTACGACTCGGTCTGGTTTGCCGAGAGCGTCGCCGGAGCAACGTTGGATCCCATCGTGGCGATGACGTGGGCTGCGGCGCGAACCGAGAAGCTCAAGTTCGGGCCAAGCGTCATGGTGGTACCGGGCCGTAATCCTGTCCTCTTGGCCAAATCGCTCGCCAGCCTCGATCGGATCTCGGGGGGCAGGGTCCTTCCGGCATTCGGGTTGGGTGCCGTGAACCTCGCGGAACACCAGGCTTTCGGCGTCGAACGCAAAGAGCGTGCACCCTGGTTTAACGAGGCTCTCCCGCTTCTGCGCCGACTGTGGACCGAAGAGGTCGTCGACCACCAGGGCGAGCGTTTCCAACTCGAAGGCGTCCGAGTCGAGCCCAAGCCCTTGCAGGATCCTTTCGAGATCTGGCTTGGTGGCATCGCTCCCAGCGAACTCCGTCGCACCGGCCGGCTGGGCGATGGGTGGCTGCCCAGCTTCTGCACGCCGGACGACATCGAGGCCGCTATCCCGGTGATTGACAACCACAGCGCTGACGCGGGTCGAGAACCAATCGACCGAGGCCACTTCGGAGCGCTCCTTGGATACACCACCGACGGCTCGATACCTGAGCGCATCGTCAAGATGGTGCAGATGCGCCGGCCTGACCTCACCGCCGCAGACCTCATTGTCCAGGGCCACGAGGGGCTCGAGCGCCGGATCAAAGAGTTCGCCGATGCGGGCGCCACCAAGTTCGTACTGATGCCCTTCTCCGAGCCCGACGACTGGGAAGCCGAGCTGGGCTCGCTCGCCGATTCGGTACTGCACCTCCAGGACTAGTCCATGTCTGGCGTACTTCAACGGGCGCAACTGCCCGTTGGCCTGCGTCATCACCCGAGAGGCGCTGTTGGTTCCTTGCCCAGTAAGGCCTCCAGTCAGGTGGTCCGCAGCAGGTCGTACCGATCCCAGTCGCCGCCGAGAATTTCCGCTGTTGGCCCGCCCAACCAATCGAGAGCGTTGGCATACAGCGACCGTGAGTCGACCGATTGGGCCACGTCGCCTTCATGGAGCTGGGCGAGATTGACGTCGCCGATGACCTGCGACCTCGCGAGCGCAGGGCCCACCAAGAACGCGACGCCGCTGCCATGATCGGTACCGCCCGAACCGTTCTCCGCCACCCGGCGTCCAAACTCGGAGTAGCTCATCAGCAGCGTTCGATCTGCCCGGCCCGATATCTCGAGTCGGGCGAACAAGGCCGAAATCCCGATGGCCAGGTCGCCCAACAGTCCGGCATGAACAGCCAGCTGGTTGGCGTGGGTGTCGAAACCGCTCATGTTGATCACGATCACCTGCGTGCCAAGGTCTGCTTCGATGATGTCAGCTGCGGCTCCGAACATGGCGGGGACGCTGGCCTCTCCGTAGGGATCGGCGCTTTCAGGCGCCCCGAATGCGTCGGTGAGTTCTTCGACAGCCCGCACCGTCGTCGGAATCGAGGCTCGCGCTGCGCCGAGTAAGCCATCGTCGATGCCCGAACCCATGGCCGAGAACGCTTCAGCCAGGCTGCGATCGCCGCTCATGCCGTGCAGGTCGAATTCACTCAGTGACGCCACGATGACCGGTGAGCTCTGTTCGCCCACCAAGGCCCGCGAACCACCCCCCAGCGAAATGGCGCGCATCGGGTTCGGTTCACCGGCGGCGGTGGCATCCATCCATCGTCCGAGCCACCCTCCCCCAGCACTGTCCCATTCAGCACTGTGTGCTGCGCCGCCCGCAGACCACGCGTCGGTGGCAACGAAGTGCGACCGGGACTGGCCGGGCAGCCCAATCGCCTGCAGGGCAGCGAGCTGCCCCGATTCCCACAGCGGCGACATCGGGGCCAACGAAGGATGCAACGCCTGATCTGGCGCGCCACCGAGCGACAACAGCGATGACTCCGCGAGCGCCAAGTTGGGGCGCAAGTCCCGATAACGGCCATCGTTGATCGGTACGAGAGTGTTGAGACCGTCGTTGCCTCCAGCCATCGTGACGACGATCAGGGTGCGCCCTTCAGTACGGAGCGGCGCCGGGGTCGCGAGCGCTGTCGGAGCAGCGGTTGGCACTGCCGAGCTTGCAGCGGCTAACGGAACGCCATTGCCATTGCCATTGCCGTGGGCGAGCGCGAATCCGCTCCCTGCCACGGCGGCGCCGGCAGCGCCGGCAGCGCCGCCTGCAAGGGTAATGAACTGACGTCTGGATAATGCGGTGCGGCGAGTTGCCATCGCGAATCTTTCAGGTCAGGCGACGATCAGGTCAGGAGCAGCGAGCGCTGCCGCCAACCTGTCGGCGGGGGCGTCGAGTGTGGAGATTGCTGCGGCAGTCGAAGCACTGAAGCCCGCGACTAGACCCAGGGCATCAGCGAGGGCCGCTATGTCGCCCACCTGAGCCGCTGCGAGCGCTGGGGTGGGTCGACTGGCTGCCTGTGCGATAGCCGAGGCCAGATTGAAACGAGCGACCGTGGCTCACGTCGATAGGTAAGACAGGGGCGGTGGGAACCCACCAACGTTGGGCGGCAGGAACGGAATTTGGCCCGCAGAACGCAACGACGTCGCAACAACAGGACCTCGGGGCGGCGCCTGAACCGCTCGTACGGCGCTCACGAACCACGGGAACGGCTCGATGATCACGTCGGTGCCTGCCCCGTCGAGACCATCCTCGAGGAGGCCTCGCACCAGGGGCCGGAGTTCAAAGCTGTCCCAAAACAACGTGGCGTGCCGCTCGATCACGACAGGATCAACACTCGACCCCAGGATCTTGGCGGCCAACAGACGCGTGAGCCGTAATGCGGTGGCCGGATGACCGATGACCGCAGCGATGACCGAGTCGACATCGTGAACTCCTTGGACCCCCAGGAGAATTTGCGGACGGTCATCGTGACGACGCGGCACATGGAAGACTTCGTCGTCGCGCCGGCGCATGACAACCCAGCCCGTCAACGCTCGAGCTGCGGCCTGGACGTCGGCTTCGGTGAACTGACCGACGCCAACGGAGTACAGCTCCATCAGCTCGCGGGCATAGTTCTCGTTGGGGGCAGCGGCGGTGCTGGATGTCCCGTCGAGGAACACCAACATCGCACCGTCAGTTGTCATCTGGCGCAGGAACTCCCCGAAGTTTCCCAGAGCGTGGGCTCGAAGGAGTCTGAAGTGGTCGAACATAAGCCCCGGGATCCGCACCACTCGGGCCGACACGGCGAAGAAATCGTGCCAGAAGAACTGCATCCATGATTCGAGCGGACGTTGGCCATCGATAATCGTTCGAACCCAGGCCGTGATCGCGTCACGGGTGGAATTCTGACCTTGGACGATCTCCCGGGTGAGGGCTGCGAAGGGGTCATCAACTGTGGCGACGCTGTGGCCGTCCGGGTCAGTCAGCTCGTCGAGGACGGTATCGACGCCCTTGGCTTCCCATGCATCAAGCTGACCGGGAGCCAGGCCGAAGCCCACCCGGCGAGCGAGCCAAGCCAGTTGTGCTCGTTCGTTCATGACCCGACAGTGACGGGCCATTGTGAGCGATCTATGAATGACCTCAAGCCAGACGAGACATGTTCAGTTGGGGTCTGTCCCTAACTCAACACCTTTTGGACTCTTCGTGGCCCGCTATGTGGGGACGGTTTCCGATCATCGGGATCGCGGCCGCGCTGGGCCGTCAGAAATCAGAGACCGTGGCTGCGCAGGGACAGCTAGGAGATTGCGTCGAATGCTTGGGTGAGGTCGGCGACCAGGTCGTCGATGCTCTCGAGGCCGACCGACAGCCGGACCAACGCTGGATCGACAGCCAAAGCAGAGTCGGCCACTGACAGGTGGGTCATCGCAGCGGGGACCTCAATGAGCGACTCGACCGCCCCGAGGGACTCGGCCAGTGTGAACACCTCAGTGCGAGCGACGAGCTCGTGGGCCGCCTCGGTGCCGGCGCTCACGATGAACGAAACCATGCCCCCGAAGCGCTTCATCTGCTTGACAGCAGCAGCGTGGCCCGGCGCTGTGGCCAAACCCGGGTAGATCACCTCGCTCACACCCGAGTGGCCCTGGAGAAACTCGACGATGGCTTCGGCGTTGTCACAGTGCCGGTCAAGACGCACCGCCAGTGTCTTGAGTCCCCGCAACAGCAGGTAACAGTCCATTGGGCCAGGGACCGCCCCGACGGCGTTCTGCAGGAAGCCCAACTGCTCGTCGACGGCGGCATCGCTGGTAGCCACGAACCCGCCAACAACGTCGGAATGCCCACCGGCGTACTTCGTGGTGGAGTGCACCACGATGTCAGCGCCATGCTCGAGCGGGCGTTGCAGGTATGGCGTCGCGAACGTGTTGTCCACTACCAACCGTGCAGTTCCGCTGTGTGCGATCTCGGCCAGCGCGGCTATATCGACGACCCCGAGCATCGGGTTGGTGGGCGTTTCGGTCCAGACAAACTTGGTCGACGGGCGCATGGCCTCGGCCACCGCCGCGAGATCGTTGAGGTCGACTGCGCTCCACTCAACCCCCATCTCGGCGATCACTCGCGTGATCAAGCGATAGGTACCGCCGTATGCGTCGAGGCCCATGATGAGGTGATCGCCAGGACGCATCGATCGCAGGATCGTGTCCTCTGCGGCCATCCCGCTCGCGAACGCCCGGCCGAACTGCGCGCTCTCGAGCGCAGCCAGCGATGTTTCGAGGGCACTTCGGGTGGGGTTTCCGGTCCGCGAGTACTCGTACCCACGGTCCTTCCCCACTGCATCCTGCGCGTACGTGCTGGTCTGGTAGATCGGCACGGTGACTGCGCCGGTGACCTCGTCAGGCTCTTGACCGACATGGATCGCCTTGGTCTCGAAGCTCCAGTCGTCACTCATCGGCGACCGCCAAGCCCATCTTGTGCTTGGAGGTACGACAACACATCGGTGCGACTGATCACGGTCCGGGGCCGGCCTCCGTCGAGCACCATCAACGCCGGAGCCTGATCGAGCCGCTTGACAGCGAGTTCGATGGGTTCGCCAACACCGATTGTGGGCAGCGCCGGCGCCATGACCTCTTCGACGGTCTTGGACAGAACATCGTCGCCGCCAAAGGCCCGTTCCATCAAGAACAGCTCGCTGACCGACCCCTGCACCTCAGCCGCAGCCAAAGGCATCTCGCCCTTGGCGACTGGAAGCTGGGAAACCGAGTGCCCTTGCATGATGTCGATCGCGTCTTTGACCGCCGTCTCGGGCTGGATGTACACGAGTGCGGGCATCTCGCCCTCTTTGGCGTTGATGACGTCGCCGACGATGACACCTTCTGCAGTCAGGAACCCGAACGACGACATCCAGTCGTCGTTGAAGATCTTCGACAAATAGCCACGGCCAGAGTCGGGGATGAGGACAACGATCAGATCGTCCGGCTTGGCGGATCGCCCGACCTCGAGCGCTGCAGCAACGGCGGTTCCGCAAGATCCGCCGATCAACAGGCCTTCCTCCATCGTGACCCGGCGAGCCATCTCGAAGGAGTCCGCATCGCTGACGGCAATGACTTCGTCAACCAGTTCAGGCGAGTAGGTGGCGGGCCAGAAGTCCTCGCCAACGCCTTCGACCAAATAGGGCCGGCCACTACCCCCGCTGTAGACCGAACCCTCGGGGTCAGCCGCGATGATCTTGATGTCGGGGTTCTGCTCTTTGAGGTACTTCCCGATACCACTGATAGTTCCACCAGTGCCGGCGCCGGCCACAAAATGCGTGATCTTGCCGTCGGTCTGCTCCCAGATCTCGGGTCCGGTCGAGTCGTAGTGGGCTTGGGGGTTGACCGGGTTGTGATATTGGTTCGGGCGGAACGCCCCGGGTGTCTCGGTCACCAATCGCTCAGCCGTGGAGTAGTACGACTGGGGGTCGTCTGGAGCGACCGCCACAGGACAGACCACGACCTCGGCGCCATAGGCACGCAAGAGGGTGACCTTTTCTTCGCTGACCTTGTCGGTCATCACAAAGATGCACTTGTAGCCGCGCTGAGCAGCAACGATGGCCAGGCCGACACCGGTATTGCCCGACGTCGGTTCGATGATGGTCCCACCCGGTTTCAGCAGGCCCTCACGTTCGGCTGCGTTGATCATCGCCAACGCAGGACGGTCCTTGACCGACCCACCGGGGTTCGTGGTCTCGAGCTTTGCGACGATCGGGGTGTCGATGCCGTCGGTGACCTGCACCAAACGCACCATCGGCGTATTGCCGATCAGATCTTCCATTGACGCGGCAATATCCATGTCGGAACCTTAGAGGTTCTGCCATCCGAGTTGTGTCCAGTCTGGTGTGAATTGTGGGATAGTTTGGCGTTGTGGATGCCCCGCTCTCCACTCCGCCCCGAGTCGCCGTCGAACCCGCCTGCTGGCGCCAGAAGGCATTGGCCGATGCCGTCGTTCGCGGTGGCGGGAAAGTTGTTCCGCTCGCCGATGCCACTGCACTGGTCTGGGCCGAACCTGCCGCGCCCCAGGATCTCCCCGATGCGTGCCACGACGGCATCGACTGGGTGCAGCTCCCCTACGCGGGAATCGAGCCATTCATCCACCTTCTGGATCGTGATCGGTTGTGGACCTGCGGCAAGGGCGTCTACGCGCGTCCCGTCGCCCAGCACGTGCTCGCGTTGACGCTGGCCGCATTTCACAACCTCGGTCCGTATGCGTCAGCTCGGTCATGGATCGGCGCAGTCGGACGCAACCTCCATGGTTCTCGGGTACTCGTCCTTGGAGGCGGCGGCATCACCGAAGAACTTCTGCCGCTTCTGGCACCGTTCAAATGCACCACCGTCGTGTTGCGAAGGACCCCCCAGCCAATGGATGGGGCCGACCATGTCGGAACCCTCTCAGAGCTGAACGATCAACTCGCCCTGGCAGACGTCGTTGTGCTCGCGCTGGCCGTGACCGCTGGGACCACCGGTGTCATGGGGGCCGCGCAGCTCGCCCAGATGCAACGCGATGCATGGCTCATCAACGTGGCACGAGGGGTGCACGTCGACACCGCAGCGTTGGTCGATGCACTGACCACGGGAACGATCGGCGGCGCGTGCCTCGATGTCACCGACCCCGAACCGCTGCCGGACGGCCATCCGCTGTGGGATTTCGACAACTGCATCGTCACCCCCCACGTCGGCAACACGCCCCAGATGGGGCTTGAGTTGCTGGCCGAGCGAGTCGCGGAAAACGTCGCGCTCTATGGCAGCGGCCGGACCCTTATCGGACCTGTCGACCTCGACCTGGGCTACTGAGCGGCCCCGGGCCCAGCGAGGCCCGACAGCAGCGTCAACAGTCCACTTGGATCACCGAGGACGACGTCGGCGCCGGCCGATTCGAGCCGGGCTCCGAGCAACGGGCCAGCGTGACCACCGCCAACGAACCCGACCACATCCATGCCGGCGGCTCGCGCCGCGGCCACTCCATGCGGGCTGTCCTCGACGACCAGACAACCTGTGGGGTCAGCCGCACACTGCTCCGCAGAGCGCAAGAAGAGGTCGGGTGCGGGCTTGGCGTGCGCAACCATCTGAGTCGAGAAGAGTCTGTCCGGTTCAAAGTGTCCCGCGAGATTCGTGATGCCCAAGCACAACTCGATCCGATCAAGGTCACTACTCGGCGCGACACAGCCCGGCGTTTCCAGCGCATCCAACAATTCGCTCACTCCCGGCACCCGCCGAAGTCGGGTTGGGAACGCGGCCATGGCATCGGGCTGAATCCGTGCATGACCACGACCTCACTGTCGACCAGCACTCCGCCACAATCAAAAACGACCAGCTCAACGGTCATTGCGCGGCTTCAATCGTGCTCTCGTAGATGAGACGGCCGTTGCTGTGGCGTAAGACCCGCAACTCGCGCGATTGAGGGGCCTGGGAGCCACCAAACGTCATCCGACCCGAAATCGTTTCCACGTCTCGCATCTTGCGTATCTCGGCCGCAACTGCCACACCATCTGTTGTGCCCGCGGCCTCCACCGCTTGAGCCCACAGGTCCGCCAAGTCTGCACCAACGACGAACCGGCCACTCGCCGGGTTCGCACTATCGAGCCGCGCAAAACCCTCCATCGCGTCGGCATGAAGCGGGCTGGGGTCGTCGCCATGCACCGAGCTCAGCGCAAGTTGGCGGAAGACCCCAAGTCCCGGAAAATCCAGCGGCAACCACGTGCCGGTATCAAACGACGGACCCGCAACAATCGGGGCGTTGATACCAATGGTGCGGATCCCGCTTCCGTCGGCCCCCAACAACTTCTCGCCAATGATGGAGAAAGCACAGAACGCTATGGCGTCGGCATCACGGGCTCGGCGGACCTGCACGTTGTCTTCGAAGTCATCTGCAGCAGCGAGGGTGAACGCCTCGGAGTAAACGAATGTGCCGCCCAACTCGGCCCATCGTGCAGTGAATGAGCTGCACTCGATTCGGGCCTCAGGGGCACTCTGGTCTGAGATGACGGCGACAGACCGGTAGTCCTGCGCCCACATGTAATCGGCCATCGCTTTTCCGTAGGTGGCAACCGGCGGCACCATCGAGAATGCTAGATCGCCGGCGGCACCTGTCGTCCAACCCGTTTCGCTCGCACACGGAGAGATGACAATCACGCCGGCAGCCTCGGCACGCCTAATGGCGGGCGCCGCGAAATCGAACTCGCAAGTCACGACGATCATGTCGACACCAGCGTCGATCATGTCCTCGGCCGCAGCGTCGATGACCGACAGACGCGACGTGGTGTCAACCTTGATCAGGCTGATTGGGCGTCCAAGCAGCCCACCCCGAGCGTTGATCGCTTCTATCTGCGCCTCGAACGCCACCGCCGGCGAGCGGTCGAGCGTGCTCATCACATTTCCGGGATCCAGCTCACCGTCGCTTTGGCCGCCAGTGTCGAGCAGCATCCCCACCAGAATCGCGTTTTCGGGGATTGGGACTGGTGTCGGCGTGGGCGGCAATTCGTTGGTCACGACCGCGACCACTTCAGGGGTCTCGGTCACGGGCGCGGCGTCTCCCTCTCCGCCGCCGCTACAAGCGACGACAATCAAGGTGAAGAGCGCCAGTGGAGCCAGGCGATGAGACTTGAGCACGACGGCCGCAAACAATAGTCCCAGCCGATCGATTTCTTTCAGCGGGAGATCCTGAGTTCACACCAGCGGGGCCCTCCAAGGGCACCGCGTCAGTTCATCGAGAGGCCTTCGGCGTCGATCCATGCAGCCACAAATCTGTCGGCGTCGTCGAGGGCCTTGCCGTTGATCGGGCACTCGCCAGCGAAGACTTTGCCCGAAGGCATACCAAAGATGAACACCCGCGACCGAACTCGGTCGCCCGTGTCAATGAAGTCGAGTGTGGTCGATGCCAACTCGTACTCGTCGACCAATTTCTTGGGCTTGCCGGTCACCAAGCGGGTGAAGACCAGCACTCGATCACCCGTCACTGCGGCCACGAATGCGTTCGGAATGGCCTCGTCGCCAGAGCTCGGCTGCTCTTGATCGTCAGCGATTGCGCGCCAAGGTACGCCTCGTCGTCACTGAGGACGTCGCCCATCTTGGTCTGCATCAAATCCACTGCGTCACGGCCCATTGGGTCCTCCACCTCATTGTCCCCGGGCGGGCTGGTGAGCCCCCACATCGATTCGGTTGTGTCTCATATCGGCAGATGTGAACCGCGCTGTAGCGTGCGCCGTGCCGATCAGTGCTGGCCCAATCAGTGGGGCCCCGACCGAGACCGTCGCGATCAATGCCGCCGAAGCTGCTCTTCCCGGGTGAGCGACAAGATGATCCCGCCACACAGGATCGCGGTGAGCACCACCACCACGAGTGCACCCTCTTCGCTGCGTACACCATCGGCGAGGCTCCGAACCGCCGCGGAGTCCAGTACGGCGATAGGGCCAGTCGTGGTCTGACCCTCCCCTTCGGTGGCCTGAACGGTTGCGGCCATCTCGAGGTTTGTTGTTTTGCCGAGCACCTGTGCCCTGATCGAACGGGTGACGGTCTGCGCGACGGCCAAGTCGCCCAGCTCGCAAGTGAGGAGACGGCCGCTGAGCGCACAGTCGTCGGGGGTTGAGGCCAGATCGATCTCCAGGCCCTCGGGGATCGACAACCGTGCCGTCGTTGCCGAGGCAAGATCCGGACCCCGGTTGACGATCTCGAGCTGGAGTTCAGTGACCTCGCCGGCCACGATGCTGGCTGCGGTCACGACGGTCACCTCGACGTCGGCCCGTCGTCGGTCCAAGAAGTTCGGGATGCCATCTGCGTCAGAGTCCCCTTGGCCTTCGTCGGCATCGCTCACCCCATCGTCATCGGCATCAGTATCAAGATTGTTGGGTATGCCATCGCCATCAACATCACCACTGCCTTCGTCGGCATCGGGGACCCCATCGTCATCGGCATCAGTATCCAAGTTGTCGGGAAGCCCGTCTTGATCGGTGTCAATCTGGCCTTCCTCAGCGTCGCTGACCCCATCGTCGTCTGCATCAGTATCGAGGTTGTCAGGGGTCCCATCACCGTCTGAATCGACAGATCCCTCGTCGGCGTCGCTCAAACCGTCGTCGTCGGAGTCGGTATCGAGGCGGTCCTCAATGCCGTCACCATCGGAGTCGCCACTTGTTTCAAGACGGTCGTCGAGGCCATCGTTGTCGGCATCTTCGTCCAGCCGATCCACCAGGCCGTCGCCGTCTGAATCGGCAGACCCGTCGGATCGGTCGCTGATGGCATCGCCGTCGGAGTCTTCATCGAACATGTCGGGGACGCCGTCTTTGTCGGTGTCACCGAGACCTTCAAGGCCGTCGGCGATACCATCGTTGTCGGCATCGGGGTCGCGGTGATTGGGAATTCCGTCGGCGTCGGCAGTACCCTCGTTGATTGTCGCTATGCCATCGCCATCATCGTCGATCTCGACGAAGTCGGCGATGCCGTCGCCATCTGTATCAGCAAGGCCCTCAACGGCATCCAGCAGACCATTGCCGTCCGTGTCGAGATCCTCGCGGTTGGGGATCCCGTCGCCGTCGAGATCGCCCTCAGGGCGCTGCTCGGGGGAAGAACAGGTTCTGGCTCATCCGCAGGCACATTGGGGACGGCCTCGTCTTTGGACGGATCGTCTTCTGGAGCTGCGCCGTCTTCTGGAGCACCGTCTTCGGCCTCGTCAGCAGGCGTGTCATCGGGCGACTCGGGGATGGGGGGTGCGCTGAGTTCGCTCGTGACGCTCACGATGTAGACCGCGCCTGCGTTGTCGGCGATGCCGTCATCGCCGGGCGCTCCAACGGCAAGGTCAGTAGATCCGTCGCCATTGATATCGCCGAGTGAGGCAATGGTATGGCCGAACAGATCGCCCGCGTCGAGACCATCATGGGTCACGCGGGAAGAGGCGGTGGTGACCAACGATTCATCGAGTTGGAGTACAAAAACGGCGCCCTGGAAATCCTTGATTCCGAACGCTCCAACAGCCAGATCCATCGACCCGTTGCCATCGACGTCACCGAGGTTGGCGATGCCAGAACCGAATCTGGCTCCGGGCTTGAGCGCAGGTGTGGCATCGATGCCAGGCTCGATCCCGACCGCGGACGAAACCGTGCCGTTCGTCGTCAAGGTCAGGAGCCATACGATGCCTCGCTCGTCGTTGAAGCCAATCGATCCAACGGCGAGGTCGGTCGTACCGTCACTGTTCAGATCACCGAGCGCCTCGACGGAAGCGCCAAAGCCGCTGTTGGCATCGAGCGGTGCATCCGCCCATCCGGCCACTGCTGAGATCTCCTGATAATCGCGAACCGTGCCATCAGGATCCAGCATCAACATCAAAACGCCGCCGTCGTTCTCACCCAGCCCGTCACGCTTCCACATGCCCACGGCAAGGTCGGATGACCCATCGCCGTCAAGGTCGCCAACGCTCGCCACATCTACACCGAACTGGTCACCCTCGCGGAGGTTCGCCGGGAAGTCCCCGAAGCCCTCGGTAATGACCTGCCAGTCCTTCACGGTGCCATCGGAGCGCAGGAACAGGACCCAGATCTCGCCCGCATCAACGTGGGCGCGGTCAGAACGGTATGCAGAGGCGACAATGTCAGGGATCCCGTCGCCGTCGAGGTCCCCGATGCTGGCAATGCGGAAGCCAAAGCCGCCGCCCTCGAGGAGCTGGCCACCGAAACCCGCAGTGCCAGACGTGATCTTCTGCGTGGTGGCGACGGTGCCATTGTTGGCCATCAAGAGGATGTAGACCGCTCCGACGTCTGGGCCGGCGCTGTCATCGGAGAACGCACCGACCGCAAGGTCGCCCACGCCGTCACCGTTCACGTCCCCGATGGCTTCGGGAGTGCCGAAACGCCCAGCTGTGGCCAGGCCTTCGACGTCCAATCTGCGATTCTGTGTGCTGATCTCGAGAGTTGATGGATCAGGTAGGGGTGTCTCGTTCGTCTCGGCAACCGCAGCCGACGTTGTGTCGGCAATAACGGTGAACTGCACTATTGCGAACAACAGGGCTGCAGAACTGATGACGGCGAGTGCACGCCTGGTGGCGCGACCAGGTGTGTTGAGCATGTCTCCTCCAAAAGGGTCACACCGGGGCTCGACCCGGTGGTTCCACGCACTGAAGGCATCGGCCGCTCGCGTGCAGGCCTTGAGACCTATTTCTGGGTCTTTTGACTTAGGCCGAACGAACTACCACTTTGAGGCTCTAGATCGCACCTTGCTCACGAAGTGCAGCTATCTCGTCCCAGCTATAGCCCACTTCCAGGAGTAGCTCCTCGGTGTTCTGGCCCAATTCCGGGGCTACCGCGCCAGGTTCGGCAGGTGTGCCCGACATGCCAATGGGCGATCCAACGACGCGTTTGGTGCCACCGTCGGGCAACGCAACTTCCACCAGGTACTCATTCTCGATGACGTGCGGGTCGAGCGCCGCCTCGGCGTAGTCCTGCACAGGGGCAAAGCGCGCGCCTGCTGCTTCGAGACGAGCTGACCACTCGGCCGTCGTGCGCTCGGTGAACACGGCACCCAAGATCTCGAACAGTTCCTTCTTGTGTTGGGGTGTATACAGCAAGGGCTGAAACCGCTCGTCGTCAGCCAACTCGGGCAAGCCCACGGCGGCATAGAACGACTCGCGCGACGCGGGCGGCACCCCCACAATCGCTATGTGTCCATCAGCGGTAGGCAAGATCCCATAAGCCGCGTGGAGGAGGGGATGGCCATGATTGGCCCGGCCAGGGACCTCACCTGTCATCAAGAACGCGGTGTACTCAGAAGCTTGCGCGTAGATCTGTCCTCCAAGAAGCGAGACATCAACACGCTGTCCGACCCCGGTGGTGACTCGTGACATGAGCGCCGCCAGAATTCCGACGGTCATGTTCATCGACGCTATGTGGTCGGCCATCGTGGCACCGACGGGCGTCAGCGGCCCACCATCGACACCAGTCGTGGAGATCAGGCCACCGGCTGCCTGACCTGCGAGATCGGCACCCTCTCGCGTCGCAAACGGGCCCTCGGGGCCAAATGTCGAACCCATTGCGTAGACAATTCCCGGGTTTCGGGCAGCCACATCGTCGTAGCCCAGACCCCACTCATCGAGGGTTCCCGCCTTGAAGTTGGCCACCACCACGTCGGCCGTCTCGACCAGACGCAGAAAGGCCTCCTGGCCACCATCGACGCGCAGATCAATCGTGATACTGCGCTTCCCCCGATTACATGCCTCGAAATATGGCGCTCGGGGATCTTCCAAAGACAACGGGATCCACCGCGCTTGCTCGCCGATGCCTGGCAGCTCGACCTTGATCACGTCGGCACCGAGATCGCTGAGGGTCAGCCCGGCCTGCGGCCCCTGAACCAACAGTCCAACGTCCAGAACTCGGATTCCTTCGAGTGCCCCCACAACGACCCCATTTCGACAGCTTGTCCGGCCAACCTACACCGGCCTATGGAGCGAGAAACCAACGCCATCGAACCGCCTGCGCCAACGAACTGTCAGGCAACCATCGTGGCGCGTCGCGACCCAATCGAGGCCGGCGCGTCGGCGCTGCTCATCAGTACGTACCGACCCCCGCGCCGATGCAAGAACTGCGCCGGCAGTCCACGGGCTGTCGGATCGGCAGTGCACACGACAGGGAGCTCATCGACAAGACCGCTCGCCGTGACCGACTCGACCACAGAACCGCCGCGCACATTGAGCCGCTTGCCGGGCCGCACCTCGACCGACGTGCGCAGTTCGAACTCACGGAGCGGGCCTTGCTTGCAAGGACCGACGGCAACGATCCGCGCCCGTTTGTCGTTGTCGACAACCATCAGGTCGACCTCGGCAACGGTGGTCATGCCCCGAACCGTTACCTCGACTTCGTCGCCGATACGTCGAAAAACGACCAACTCGAACGCGATCCCCTCGCGTCCATCCACACCTTCGTGACTTGCGTCCATGCCCATGGTCGCCCCTTTCCGCTCTGCCCAGAGCGTTGTTCTCCACCGAACGCTCCCAGCCTCCCAAACCAAACGCGTCGGTTCAACGACCCTGGCATTACAAACGCGTGTCGATCCATCCTGTGGCGACGCGCTGAGGTCGCCGAGCCGGGCGCACCCGACGCTGCGTGGTCAAGACCAGCGGAGCTTGGGGCGGACTCACGGTGACAGGCGAGGCGAGCCGACTGAGGTCAGCGAACGGAGGACAAACCCGAACCACTCCTCCGGGCCAAAGATTCCGTGCAATATGTCACGGAACCAACGTCGTGGGACCATCGTTGACCAATCATGAACGAACGACGTAGAACAACCCGTAGCCGCTGGAAGATCTTGCTGCCAGTTTCGGCTGCACTCATCGCCGGCCTCGCCTGGCTGGCCTTTGGGGTCTTTGGGGTGCACACCCTCTTCATCGACGACAAGGTCAGCGAGGCAGGACCGGTCTTTGACTCTGGGGCTGGAGCCAGCGGTCTCCCCAGCGACGAGATCTCGACAGATATGGCCGGGGCCATGAATGACGCGGCCGAAGAAGTCGACATGCCGCTTGAGACCGCCGCCGACGAAGAACCAGCGATGCAAGACACGGAAACTGTCGAGGTAGCCACCTTGACCACCGGCGAGTTCATCGACCGCTCCCACCCTTCGTCGGGTACCGCTTTGGTTCTCAACGATGGGTCCGAACAACGCTTCTTGCGTTTCGAAGACTTCGAGACCGACAACGGCCCTGACCTCAACGTGTACTTGTCCACGGCCCCAGCCGACGCACCCACCGGCGACTTCAATGACGACTTCATCGATCTCGGCGACCTCAAGGGCAACATCGGGCCCCAGAACTACGAAATTCCGCCCGGTGTCGACCTGAGCAAGTACACAACCGTGGTGATCTGGTGTGTCCGTTTCGGCGTGGCGTTCGGCAGCGCCGACCTGACTGTCGCCACCTAGGAGCCACACAGCGGTCCTGCGGCGACCGCGATATCGTCCAGCGCGGATCGACAACGAAGACACCCGCCGCCCGAAGGATGCGACCGTGAGCGAATTGGTAGAAGGCAAGTTGACAGAGGGCAAGCTGGTAGAAGGCAAGGTTGCGCTGATCACCGGAGCCGCCCGGGGGATCGGCCGCGAACACGCCTTAATGCTCGCATCCCATGGCGCCAAGATCGTGGTCAACGACTTGGGCGGCGACGCTGCCGGCACCGGCGCCGACGTCACCCCAGCCCAAGAAGTCGTCGACGAGATCAAAGGCATGGGGGGCGAAGCCGTCGTCAACGGAGGCAACGTCGCCGACTTCAACGCCGCCAAGGAAATGATCGATCAGGCGGTCGACACCTTCGGCGATCTCCACATCGTCATCAACAACGCCGGGATCCTGCGCGACCGGATGATCTTCTCGCTCACCGAAGAGGACTGGGACTCCATCATGGCCGTCCACCTCAAAGGCACCTACGGCCCAACACACCATGCCGCTGTGTATTGGCGCAACAAGGCCAAGGCCGGCGAGGACACCTACGGCCGCATCATCAACACGGCGAGCCCTTCGGGCATCTACGGCAACATCGGCCAAGCCAACTACGGCGCAGCAAAGGCCGGCATTGCCGCATTCACGGTGATCACCGCAATGGAGCTCGCCAAGTACAACGTGACGGTCAATGCAATCGCGCCCGCTGCATTGTCACGCATGACCGAGAACCTCGTCGGCATGGACTCGCTCACCGACGAACAAAAAGAGAAGATGTCGCCGCGATGGATCTCGATCATCGCGACATGGCTGTGCAGCGAAGAAGCCAAGAACGTCACCGGCCGCGTCTTCGACGTCAAGGGAAAGAAGCTCGGTATCGCCGAGCAGTGGCACCTCGGACCAGTCCTCGATCAGCCTGAGGACCCCACTGACCTGCAGCCCATCGTTGCCGAACTCATGGCCAACGCTGCGCTCAACCCCGATATGGGTGGAAACCCAATGGGCGGCACGGGCCGACCCAACCACGAGATCTAACCTCGGGGTCCCAACGCGAGCGGGTCAGGCCGAGGCAATGCCCCCATCGACGGGGATAACCGCTGCGGTGAGATAGCTGCCAGCTCGACTGGCCAAGAAGATCGCGACACCGACCATGTCATCGGGACGGCCGATTCGTCCCAGCGGGACGCTGGCAGCGATCGCGGCTCGCGCTCCAGGGTCATCCAGGATGAAGGCCATCATCTTCGAATCGAACGGGCCAGGTGCGATGCAGCTGACCGTCACGTTGTCCGCGTTGACACGATGCGCTATGTGGCGCGCCAGGTGGTGCACGTCGGCCTTGGAGGCCGCGTAAGAGAAACTGTCGCTAGCGGCAACCGTCAGGCCGTCGACCGAACCGACCATGATGATCCGGCCCGGATCGTCGCCGGTAGCGGCAGCACGAATCTGGGGAAGTAGTGCCTGAGTCAGCAGAAAAGGCGCCTTGAGGTTGATGTCGAGGACCTTGTCGAATCCACCCTCGGGGAACTCATCGAGGGGTGCTCCCCAACTGGCTCCGGCATTGTTTACCAAGATGTGCAGCCTGCTCTCGCGGTCTGCGATCTCGCCCGCGAAATGATCGACACCTTGCTTGGACGGCAGGTCAGCGGGAACCGAGATGCACTCCCCGAACTCGCTGAGCTCAGCGGCGGTGGCATCGCAAGCCTCGGCTTTGCGGGCGGTGATGTAGGTCCGAACCCCGTTTCGGACCTACCCCTCGGCAATCATGCGACCAATGCCGCGTGATCCACCGGTCACCACCGCAACTTTGCCGCTTACGTTGAACAAGTCTGCAATGACACTCACGGTGGGCCCTCTCGGGTAGGTCACCACGCCGATGGGTTGGCGGGCGCGGTGATTCTGTCACGACTCAAGCCAGCAATGACTCTCGACCTGGTCGGCGTGGCCAGCGCTACCGTCTCGACGATGGCCCTATTCACCCGAGAGAGCCCCGGCGCGGGCAATACGTTCACCCCGTCTGTTCACACCACCGGCCCCTGGCGCCCCGACGCACAGCACGGTGGTCCCCCATCGGCCCTTTTGGGCTACGCAACCGAACAGATCCTCGAACCCGACGAGACAATCGCCCGCATCACCATCGAGCTCGTGCGGCCTGTGCCCACCGAGCGCCTACTGATCAACGCGCAGCGCACCCGATCGAGCCGGCGAGTTGCCGGTATCAACGCGACGCTGGTTCACGACGGAGGCATCGTCGCGCGGAGTGCGGCGCTGGTGTTGCGCGGATCGCACCTGCCCAAACCACGTTGGTCGCCGGAACGCGATCAGGCGTGGGCGGTGCCATCTCCAGACTCCGTGATCCAACCGCCGTCATTTGTTCACGGCGACGGGGGCATTACCTATCACCAGCACGCAGTGGAGCATCGGATGACACATGGGGGCTTCGGCGAAGCTGGGCCAGGAACTTCATGGGTGTCGCTACTGATGCCACTCATCGACGGCGAAGAGACATCAGGCCTATGCGCACTCCTCGCAGCCGCAGACTTTGGATCCGGAATCAGCGCGGTCTACGAAAGCGACGATGGTGTAGGTCTCATCAACGCCGACGTGAGCATCGCCCTTGCTCGGCCACCGTTGGGTCCGTGGATCCGCGTCGAATCCGAGACCACCGTGGGGCCCGGAACCGGACTCGGACTCGCTGTAGCCGAACTCGGCGACCACCTTGGACCCGTAGGAGTAGCCACCCAAAGCCTCCTCGGCATCACCTTCTAACGGTCGAGCGATAGCGGCTGACGCTCAGGCCCAGTCCCCTCGCTCGTCGTTCGCCCATCAAGCACCGGCGCCCATCGCGCGCTGGTGCCTGGCACCAGCGCGCGATGGGGCTCGAGCCAGTCCGTTCACCAACCATCGCGCGGCGGTGCCAGGCACCAGCGCGCGATGGGGGTTTGTTCTGGAGAAAGGGACCCAGGTTGTTATCGGGGCTCTCTTTGGCGCACAGCGCTACGGGGCATCGAGGCGTTACTAGGCATCTGCGGCGTCGAGGGGGGTGAGGACTTCGAAACCGAGTTCGGCCGCTGCGGGGATCTGTCTGTGGTCGAATGTGAGGTAGCGCAGCGGCCGTGGGAGGCGGTCTGCCGCGGCCAAATGAACGGCATCGGTCAGTCGCAGTCCGAACGTCGCCCCGATGTCGGCGGCATGACTGAGGCAGCGGCCATCCACCGGAACCACATGAAACGCATCCCAGTCAGCGCGGGCGGATCGCCATAGATCCTCGTGTTGGAAAGGCGCCATGGCCATCCGATGAAGGGCAAGCAGCACTTCGGTTCGAGCCAGCTCAGCTGCACACCACACATTGGCTTCGGCCATCGCGCCGAGCACGAGCGAACGATGCGGGTCTGGCACATACCGGCGCAACAAGGCCGACGTGTCGATGGCGAGTATCGAAGCCGTCATCCTCGGATCTCATCGAGTACTCGATCAGCATGCAGGTCGACGGGCAGGACGGCGGCATCGGGTGGCGCCGGCTTGTCGCGGCGGCCAGGTGGTGTAACCAACCCGCCAGCAATCAGATCATCCAGTGTCGGGCCGCCCGCCGGTTCGATCGGCCCGAGCTGTGCCACGGGAACACCATCGACGGTAACGATGATGCGATCCCCCGCTCCTGCACGGCGCACGACCGCGGCAACCTGGTTCCGGAGTTCACGCACACCAACGTGGTTCGGCTCATCCATCGGTTCAGTGTCGCACAGCCGTAGCACAGGTGTACACATCTAGACTGGCTGGCATGACGTAGTTGACATAGTCTTCTGCGCGTTCGTCAGGTGCAGCCAACCGCTCACCCGCCAAGCCTGACCCCAACAATCTCGCCAGCAAACCCCACCCGCAAGCAGGGAGAAATACCGTGAACTTCGCCTTCTCAGAAGAACAAGAACAGCTTCGAGAATTCGTCCGCAGCTTCCTCGACGACAAGTCCGCCGAAGAGGCCGTGCGCGAGCAAATGGCCACCGAGCAGGGCTACGACGAGGCTGTTTGGAGCCAGATGGCCGAGCAGATGGGCCTCCAAGCGCTGATCATTCCCGAGGAGTTCGGCGGCCAGGGCTACGGCTACGTCGAGCTGATCATCGTGCTCGAGGAGATGGGTCGAGCGCTCTTGTGTGCCCCCTATTTCTCAAGCGTCGTGCTTGCCGCCAATGCGCTCATCCATTCCGGCGACGACGACGCCAAGGGCGAACTGCTCCCTCAGATCGCCGGGGGCACCGTCGCCACGGTGGCATTCACCGAAGAGAACGGAAAGTGGGACGAATCCGGCATCACGATGCAGGCCACTGCTAGCGGTGACGGCCACACGCTCGACGGCACCAAGATGTATGTGCTCGATGGCGCCACGGCCGACATCATCATCGTTGCGGCCCGCACCGCCGCTGGGGTCAGCCTCTTCCAAGTCGCCACCGATGCCCCAGGACTCACTCGGACGTCACTGTCGACCATGGACCAGACCCGCAAGCAGGCCAAGCTCGACTTCGCCGACACACCGGCCAAGCTCATCGGGACCGACGGCGGCGGCTGGGCCGTCTTGTCACAGATGCTCGACCTGGCCGCTGTAGCCCTCGCCGCCGAACAGGTTGGCGGAGCCCAGATGTGCCTCGACATGGCTGTCGAATACGCAAAGGTTCGCGTGCAGTTCGGTCGCCCGATCGGGTCGTTCCAGGCCATCAAGCACAAGTGTGCCGACATGCTGCTCGAGGTCGAGTCAGCAAAATCAGCCGCTTATTATGCCGGCTGGTGCGCCGCCGAACTCAACGACGAACTGGCA
>CAWKYX010000005.1:0-35101 GCA_963854265.1 Acidimicrobiia bacterium | reverse complement strand
GCCTCAGAGGCCGAAACGTTTCGTGTCCGTTGCCGCGTACTCCTCGATGAGCACGCCACAGGTGTCCGCTTCAACGGCCCTGACCCTCGCGACGAGCAGTCGATCGGACAGAACAAGGCTTTCCAGGGGAAGGTCGCCGCCGCTGGCCTGGCCGGGCTCACCATTCCAACCGAATTCGGGGGCGCAGGGCTGACCCCAACTCATGACCGCATCTGGCGCGAGGAATACAGCAACTACCCCGACATGACCGGCCAATTAACCATCAGCCACGGCATGTGCCTGCCCATGGTCACCGAATATGGCACGGACGATCAGAAGAGAAAGTACCTGCCGGATCTCATCTCAGCCGAGGCGGTCTGGTGCCAGATGTTCTCAGAGCCAGGCGCGGGTTCCGACGTAGCCAGCCTTCAGACCAAGGCCGAGCGCGACGGTGATGAGTGGACCATCAATGGCCAGAAGGTGTGGACCACGTTGGCGCACGTCTGCGACTACGGCATCGTCATCGTGCGGACCGACCCGGACCAGATCAAACACGCGGGCATCTCGATGTTCATCGTGGACATGCACGACCCGGCAATCGAGGTGCGAGCTATCCACCAGATCGATGGCGGGATGCACTTCAACGAGGTGTTCTTCAACAACGTTCAGGTACCTGCGGCGGACATGCTCGGTCCCTATAACGAGGGTTGGCGCCTTGCCACCGCGATGCTCATGTACGAACGGGTCGCGATAGGGACGGGTTCGGGCAGCGGTGTCAGCGCGCCGCACTCGCGCCGCCTGATCGACCATGCAACCAAGATCGGCCGAATCAACGAGCCCGTCCTGCGAGACAAACTCATGAAGCTCTATTGCGACGAGACGGCCAAGAGCCTGGTGGGCATGCGCACCCGGGCCGAGCTCAAGGCTGGCAAGACACCCGGCCCGGGTGGCTCGTTGGGCAAACTTCACAGCAGCAACATCATGTGGACCGTGCGTGAACTTGCCAACGAAGTCATCGGGATGGAGTGCGATGCCTACATGCCCGGCGACAAGGGCGAGGTGTGGGCGGGAACCATTCTGAGCAGCTTCATGGCCAGCATCGCCGGTGGCACCGACGAGATCCAGCGCAACATCATCGGAGACCGAGTCCTCGGTCTACCGCGCGAACCCAGCGTGGACAAAGGGGTCCCTTTCAAGGACCTGCAGGTCGGCACCCAGTCGCAGTAGGGCCGCCACTGGATCGCCGCACCTGGTAACCCGTCACCTACAACCGAGCCGCCCACTGCTTCTACACTCTGGGACCGAACGGGCAACAACGCGCCACTTGACCACACGGTTTCGACAGCAGCGGAGACTTTTATGAGCGAATACCAAGGCCAAACAGCGGTCATCACCGGCGGAGCCAGTGGCATTGGACTAGGACTAGCTACCCGTCTGGCAGCCGATGGCATGCAGTTGCTACTCGCCGACATCGAAGAAGCCGCTCTCGAGGCTGCGGCTGATGAGCTTCGCAGCCAGGGCGCGACGGTCGAGACCGCGCTATGTGACGTGTCGGACCGCGACGCGGTCGATGCCCTGGCCGAACAGGCCTATTCAACCTTCGGTGCCGTGCACTTCTTGGCCAACAACGCCGGCGTCGTTACCCGGCACGACAGTTGGGGGCCTCTGGAGGACTGGGACTGGGTCCTCGGGATCGATCTGATGGGTGTCATCTACGGCGTGCACAGCTTCGTCCCCCGAATGCTCGAAGGCGGACAAGCCGGCCACGTCATGAACACGGCATCGACTGCCGGCATCCTCGCCTTCCCCAGCATCAGCTCCTACAACGTGGCCAAGCGGGGCGTCGTCGCGCTCTCCGAGACCATGTACCACGAGCTCGACGCCACTCCCCTGTCGGTCTCGGTGCTGTGCCCGGGCATCGTGGCCACACGAATCAGCGAAAGCGAGCGGAACCGGCCGGGGGTCGATGGGCCCGTAGCAAACGCGCCCGGCTCGAGCGGCGTCAACCCAAGCAGCGGTAGCGAGTCAATCGAACCCGATGCGCTCGCTGATTTCATCGTCGACGAGATCCGTGCCGGGACCTTTTGGATCCTGCCCCACACCCACTATGGCGAGCAGGCACTCGAACAAGCACAACGCCGCCTGGACCGTGGCAGCCCGGTCATGCCCACCGTCATTCGCTGACGCCACAACGCCGGGTTCAGACCTCGGCTGTGCGACCATGGACCACGATGTTCGACCGGTCGCCTGATGCCTGAAGATCACCCAGAGCCCGGCTGGTATCGCTCCGACGATGACCCTCCAGGGACCCATCGATACTGGGACGGTGGCCACTGGGTCGGCGAGCCCCAACCACTCCCGCCCCAGGTCGCCGACGCGGTTCCCGTACTCGGGTACCGACTCGGCTCACCCTGGCAACGCATCGCAGCTCAACTCACCGACATCGCCATCTTGTACGGCGCAACGATCCTCGCACGGGCGTTGGTCGATGACGAAATCGCATGGTCCAGCGCCTCGCCAACATCGGCGCTGCTCATGTTCGTGGTCACAATCGGCTACGAGGTCGGTATGGTTGCGAGCATCGGCGCCACCGCGGGTAAAAGCTTGCTGGGGCTGCGGGTTGTCGACCCAAGCGGCCACTACCCGCCAGGGCCCGCAGCAGCAGCGCGGCGATGGATCCCGAAACTTGTGTTGTTGGTGCCCTTCGTCGGTATCCCCTTGTCCATGGCGACCGTCCTGGCCTCAATGATTTACCTGTTCAGCGACCCCGGGCGCCGATCCGTGTTCGACCGAACTGGCGGCACCTACGTCATCTCCGTGCGCTGAGATCACCCACCCACCAGCAATGACCCGCCAAGACTGAGCAATCATCGACATCGGGAATCCCCTCTCCGCTGTGGTCCCGGCGACCCACCACCGATCCGATAGTGTGCGGGCCGAGCCGAGGACCGACCGGACCGATGGATGAGAAATATCTGATGACCGAAGAGCTGGAAGCCCGAATCGCGATGCTCGAGGGAGAGGTCGCACGTCTTCGGGCCCGCGAGGCAATCACCGCGACCTTCAACCAGTACCTCTACTCAATGGACACGGCGTTCAGCGATGGCATCCTCGACGCGTACGCCGAAGATGCCGTACTTGATGTGTTGAATTTCCCGCCTGATGGCGTTGACATGCACTTCGAGGGCCGCGAGGCCATGCGGAAGTTGTATGACCCCTACGGGGCGCGCGAGTCATTGATTTCGGGAGGACACACCTCGTCGAACATCGCGATTGCAGTCTCCGATGACGCTCTGACAGCCTCACTCACCAGCTACTTCACCACCACAGGCAATCGTGGCGTGCAGGGTGGCCGCTACGAAGGCACCCTCCGCCTCGACCCCGACGGGAAGTGGCGGTGGGTGACGCTCGCAATCATCAGCGCCTGGGGGTTCCGGCCAAACGATTCGAGCCTCGTGAGCGACGCTGTCGCTATCGAGCGGTCGGCCTTTGGGGGCCGTCCCGCCACCGCCGACTAGGCGACCACCGAGCAACACGTTGCACCAACGTCGCCACTCGTCGTACAACCACTCAAGGCATAACGCAGAGATGAGTCAACGATCGCCGGCATCGATGTTCGCCGGCTGCGCTGACCACGCCCACTCATCGATCTCGAGAGCGTCATCGCCGCGACGTTGCGGCGGGCCGAGGCGTTCTGGGTGTTCGTCTCAGCCCGAGCCGGCAACCGGAAAGCGCCGCAAGATGAGTCGCGTGTCGGTCTCGGAGATCGAGGCCTCGCGCTTGAGAGCCATCAGGAGCTCGTCGAGTTCGGTGGGCGAGGACACCACGACTCGAAGCCGATAGTCGACCTTGCCCGTGAGATGGACCGCGTCGATGATGCGATCGTCGTTGAGCACATAGGCCTCGAACTCGGCCCAGCGTTCGGCCTCACGACTGGTCAGCCAACAATCGACATACCCCTCGAGGGGCCGACCAATAAGTGAGTGGTCGACCCGTGCGTGGATACCGGTGATGATGCCCTCATCCACCAGACGGGCAACACGCGCCCCGGTCGCATTGGGACTCAGCCCAACTTCGTTGCCCAGGTCCCGATACGAGAGGCGGCCGTCTCGCTCTAATCCACGGATGATTGCTCTGTCTAGATCATCTATCACAGTGCTCCACACTGTAACAGCTCAAATACATGGAGCTATTCAGTGCCACCTATAGCGCCAATTGCGTCACAATAGGCAAAGTTCAGGTACCACCCCGAACGCCAAGACCTCAAGGAGAGACCCACCATGCCAACCACAGCCCACTTCGACGAGAACCGCTTTCAGGACCTCCTCGACCGCTGGAACAGCCACCAGTCCCTGCGGTCCTCCGGCGCCCAAATAGGAACTCTCGCGGCTTCTCAAGCCAACCTCGACGCCGCCCGCCTGGCCCAACACCGCTCCGCCTGACCACCCATCGCGCGCCGGTGCCTGGCACCACCGCGCGATGGGGCGGCTGCGCTACAGGTTGTTCGATGCGGCTGGGACTCAGGTCCGCTGAAGAACGATGGGGTCAGCGACCACGGATTGCGTCGTGGCCATCCCAGTCGACGGCGGCAGCGGCAACGCGAGCGTAGAAGCCCGTCAGCGCATCCGATGGTTCGTACAGCTCAAGGAAGTGGCCCAGGGCCTCGACCGCATCCACGAAATGGAAACGCGTCTTGCCGGCCAATGCACTCTGGGCCAACTCGAAGCCTTGGGTGGCCAACATCGCTGTGGCT
Organism: Acidimicrobiia bacterium; assembly: GCA_963854265.1. Taxonomy (GTDB): domain Bacteria; phylum Actinomycetota; class Acidimicrobiia; order Acidimicrobiales; family UBA8592; genus CAWKYX01. Next base: position 30,369 of record CAWKYX010000005.1, on the reverse strand, counting down.
TCGTCGAGGTCGTCAACCAAGTAGGCCAAGTGATGGAGCCCGGTTTCGCCGGGCGCGTACAGGTCGCGCACGGCCGTCCCACCGGTGCCGTGATCCTGCACCAATTCCACCATCACGCTCCCCCACTGGCCGTAGGCGGACGTGTGGTCGAACTCCGATGGGCGACCGCGGTGGATCACGTTGGTCACCGGAATATGGGGCGCGATAAAGAACGGTCCGGCACCAAAGTCAGCGGCCCACCGGCGAGCTGCCTCTTCCGCATCATTGACGGCGTACGCGATTTGGACGGGTGGACCAAGAAACTGCATCAGCTGTCTGCCTCATTGCTCTGGGGGGAACTTGCAACACCGGTCGGGCGGATCACAACCAAGAGGTCACCCGGCTCAACTTGGGCGGCCGCTGGGACGACCACCCGCTCAACTCGGCCCGCTATGTGGGCCGATATCTGTGACTCCATCTTCATGGCCTCAATGGTCGCCACAGCGTCGCCGGCGCGAACCTCGTCGCCGACTCCGACCAATACGTTCACCAGGCCACGGAATGGCGCAGCAATATGGCCGGGGTCGGACGCCAATGCCTTCTCGGCCTCGCTCACCGATGCCGACACCGAACGGTCTCGGACATCGATTGGACGCAATTGGCCGTTCAACCTGAACACAACAGAGCGCATGCCCTGAGCATTGGGCTCTCCAACAGCTTCGAGACCAACCAAGAGACGGACCCCGCGCTCGAGTCCGATCATCTCGTCTTCTTCATCGCGTGTGAGCCCGTACCAGAAGAGCCTCGATGGGATCACCGACAGATCGCCGAAGCGTTCCCGGTGTTCCTCGAATGAGGCTGCCGGCCCGGCTAACAGCAATCGGCTCAGTGTGGCTTGGACATCACCGTGGTTCAGAGCATCGAGATCGTCGGCGCCGAGTTGGGGTGCTGACATCTCCGTTGAGCGCCCCTCGAGCGCCCGAGTCCGGAATGGTTCCGGGAAGCCAAAGGGCGGGTCGCCCAACTCACCTTGGAGAAACCGGATAACCGAATCAGGCAAGTCGACCGAGGCCGGGTCGTCGACAAGCTGTTGAGGGCTCACACCCGATGCCACGAGGTGGAGCGCCAGGTCCCCCACGACCTTCGAACTCGGCGTGACCTTGATGGGCCGGCCGAGCAGCTGGTTGCAAGCTGCGTAGAGCTCCTCGACATGTTCGAACTGATCGCCCAGCCCGAGCGCGATCGCCTGCTGGCGTAGGTTCGAGAGCTGACCGCCAGGGATCTCGTGTTTGTAGACCGTTCCGGTTGGTGCCGCGAGGCCCGCCTCGAACGGAGCGTAAACCGCACGGACGGCCTCCCAGTACGGTTCGAGCTCGCCGACGGCGTCGAGCGACAGCCCGGTTGCCCGTTCGGTGTGGCCTGTAGCCGCGATGATGGCGCTGATCGCCGGCTGGCTGGTCATGCCCGACAGGGGTGGCGCTGCGCCATCCACGACGTCGACCCCGGCGTGAATGGCCGCGAGGTATGTGGCGAGTTGCCCGCCCGCGGTGTCGTGGGTGTGGAGATGCACGGGCACATCGAAGCGCTCGCGGAGTCCGGCCACCAGAGGCCCCGCCGCCGGCGCACGCAGTAACCCCGCCATGTCCTTGATGCACAACATGTGCACCCCTGCTTCGACCAATTCTTCGGCCACGCCGAGGTAATAGTCGAGCGTGTACATGTCCTCGGCCGGATTGGCCATGTCTCCCGAGTAGCACAGGGTGCCTTGGGCAACGGCACCGACGTCGATGGCTGCGTTGATCGCCGGCCGCATCTGTTCGATGTCATTGAAGGCGTCGAATATCCGGAAGATGTCGATTCCAACCGAGTGGGCCTCGTGGACGAAGCGCTCACAAACAACATCCGGGTAGGGCGAGTAGCCGACCGTGTTGCGGCCTCGGAGCAGCATCTGCAAACAGACGTTTGGAGCGGCGTCGCGGATCCGAGCGAGCCGTTCCCACGGGTCCTCGTGCAAGAACCGGAGGGCAACGTCATAGGTTGCGCCGCCCCAACACTCGAGGCTGAAGGTTTTCGGTTGGGTGTGCGCTATTTGTCGAGCCCCGGCAACGAGATCGATCGTGCGCACGCGAGTCGCCAGAATGGATTGGTGGGCGTCGCGCAAGGTCGTGTCAGTGACCGCGAGGGCGACCTGGGCACGGATTTCGGCAGCGAACGCCTTTGGCCCGAGCCTCAGCAAACGCTGGTGGCTGCCGTCGGGGTGATGGTCGGGCCGGGGCGGGAGTTTGTCGATGGGGTCGACCAACGTCGGGCTCGGGCCATGAGGCTGATTGACCGTCACATCGGCCAGGTAGCGCAACAGCCGGGTAGCTCGGTCCGCGCCCACCGAAGCAGCGGTGAGCTGCGGCCGCTTTTCGATGAAGTCAGTGGTCACGCCACCGGCCCGGAAATCCCGATCGGCCAGAATCGCACGGAGGAACGCAAGGTTGGTCCCGACTCCACGAACGCGAAACTCAGCCAGGGCGCGTTCAGCTCTTCGTACTGCCGTGCCGAACGTCCGGCCGCGGCAGGTCGCCTTGACAATGAGCGAGTCGAAGTACGGCGTCACCTCTGCGCCCGCGTAGGCGCTGCCCCCGTCCAACCGGACCCCGGCCCCGCCGGGCTGCCGGTAGGCCACAATCCGGCCGGTGTCGGGCCGGAAATCGTTCGCTGGGTCTTCAGCGGTCACTCGGCACTGCAACGCGAAGCCACGCACAGAGATGTTCTCTTGGCTGAGCCCAAGGTCATAGAGCGAGGCACCGTCAGAAATTCGGATCTGTGCCTCGACGAGATCGACGTCGGTGACCTCTTCGGTCACGGTGTGCTCGACCTGGATGCGCGGGTTCATCTCGATGAAGACGTGGCGCCCAGAATCGTCTACCAGGAACTCGACCGTGCCCGCGTTCTCGTAGTTGATCGACTCGGCGAAGCGGACCGCGTCAGCGCAGAGCTGATCGCGAAGCAACGGGTCGAGATTCGGGGCCGGCGCGATCTCGACGACCTTCTGAAATCGACGCTGCACCGAGCAGTCACGCTCGTAGAGGTGAATGACGTTGCCCGCCTTGTCGGCCAGGACCTGAACCTCAATGTGTCGGACGTTCGTCATGGCTTCTTCGAGGAAGACCGTGGAATCGCCAAAGGCCGATCCAGCCTCGCTCTGGGCCACTGCAATGGCGGCGATTAGATCTTCGGGCCGCTCGACGCGACGCAGACCGCGGCCGCCGCCCCCCGCTGCAGCCTTGACAAAGATGGGATAGCCGATTCCTTCGGCGATCGCGATTGCATCGGCAGGGTCCTCGATGGCGCGGGATTGCTCCAGGACCGGGACGCCCGCTTCGAACGCAGCTTGTCGAGCCCGCATCTTGTTGCCGGTCAGCTCCAGAACCCCCGCCGGGGGCCCTATGAAGGCAATCCCTGCGTCGGCACACGCGGTGGCCAGGTCTGGGCTCTCGGACAGGAATCCGTATCCCGGATAAACAGCGTCTGCGCCACAGGAGCGCGCAGCTTGCACGATCAGGTCGGGGTCCAGGTAGGCCCGGACCGGATGGCCAATCTCGCCAATCTGATACGACTCGTCTGCCTTGAGACGGTGGAGGCTCGAGCGGTCCTCGTAGGTGTGAATCGCCACTGTCGCGAGCCGGAGTTGATAGGCAGCACGGAATGCTCGAACCGCTATCTCGCCGCGATTCGCGACGAGGACCTTCGAAATGATGCCTCCGCTCACGTACTCCCCCGATGGATCACCGGCCCGGTGCTAACCGCCAGCCTAACGGAGGGTCAAGCGTGGAGGTCGACCACTACGCCGTAGTGGTCCGACCCAATAATGCCCCTGTGCGGCTCCACCCCAAACAACTGGGCCGACAACGGATTGCCCGATGGGCGCCGGCGTGGCCAGCCAACAAGCACATAGTCGAGCCGCCGCTCAGGCCACGCAGAGTCGTCGACGTACGGGTTGGCCTCGCTGTATGTGGCGCCGTCGCCGCGACCCGCCTGTTCCCACGCGTCAGAAAACACCAACCCGGGCACCGGCGGCGCGGCTCGACCCGTGAGCTGACGGATCTCGTCGCTGTCGGGAACCGCGTTGAGATCACCGAGCAAGATCGGCGGGAAGGCGCCGCCATCGGCTCGACGTTGGTCGGCCACCCATGTCGCAATCTCACCCACCTGGCGCTGACGCAGCGCGCTTTGGTCAAACCCGTGAGACAGATGCGCCGTGTACACGTCGATGGGGCCCGCCGGGCCATCGATCTGCGCCCACAGGACCGTCCGGTGTTTGGGCATGTCGCCAACGTCGAGGTAGCGCCAATCCGAAGCAACGATGGGCCATCGTGATGCAATTGCATTGGTGATCGTGAATCGATCGTCGTCGCCCCCTGGAGCAGCGACAACTTCGAGGCCGAGTTCGTCTCGAAGCCACTCCGGCTGATCGGGGTCGAGCGAGCAGACCTCTTGGAGGCCAATGATGTCGGGGTCAACCGCCCGAATGGCTTCCAGAATCGCCGGCGCTCGTTCAGCAACATCGCCGTGACGCCACCAGAGGTTCCATGTCGCGACGCGCAAGCTCGTGGCTGGTTCCATCACACTCAGGGAAGTTCGCCGTCAAGAATCCGAGCGAGCTTTCCTGGGTTGATGTTTCCGCCGGATACGACGCACACCACGGTACCGTCACCTGCGCCTCCAGCGAGCGCGGCCGCCACAGGCGCAGCCCCTGCTCCTTCGGCCACCACATGGTTTCGAGACGCGATGAGTCGGACCGCGTCGGCCACCTCAGCCAGACCAACGACCAGCGACCCGCTGAGCAGTTCGCTCACCAACGGCCACATCTCGTCGAGGACGCGACCCGACCCGATTCCGTCGACGAAGGTCGGTTGGTATTCGATATCGACCGGTTCGCCGTGGGCCAGCGCCGCGTGGAGCGGCGCTGCGGTTTCGACCTCGGCGCCGAACACGCGCACCGACGGCGCGAGCGAGCGTGTGGCGCTGGCAATACCCGACGAGAGCCCACCCCCGCCGTAGGGCACGACGATCGTATCGACTTCGGGGAGTTCGTCGAGGATCTCTATGCCCACGGTTCCATTGCCGGCCAGGACGTCGGGGTCACACACAGGGTGCACGAATCGACGGTCCTCAAAACCGGGATACGTGTGATTGACGATGACTTCCCACCAGGCTTCGAATGGGACCTTGATGACCTCGGCACCCAAGCGGTCGATGGCATCAAGTTTCGCGGCCGGTGCGTGATCGGGCACAATGACCGAGCACGGCACGCCGAGTTCGCGCGCCATCCATCCAACGGCTTGCGCCATGTTGCCCGCGCTGGCGGTATAGACGCCCTCGTCACCGGTGCCCGACGCAAGCGCATTGGCTGCACCTCGCAGCTTGAACGAACCAATAGGCCCGAGGTTCTCGAGCTTCAGGAAGATTTTCCGTTCCTCGCCGTCCACCCTGAGCGGGACCAGCGGCGTGTGGACGACTTCGCGAGGCAAGCGCTCGTGGGCGGCACGAATCGATTCCAGGGAAACGGTGCCGGTCATGGTCGCGAGGCCTCAACAAAAGTGTCGGTCAACGACTGAACAGTTGCCGGGTTCAGCTGGAGACCGAGCGCTTCGGAGACCGGCTCGAAGTGGCTGTTGCGCCGTGGGCCGACGATCCCTGCAGTCAGGTCAGGGTGGTGAAGTATCCAGGCCAGCGCCATTCCTGCAGGGCTGACACCGTGATCGCCGGCAACGGTCGCCAAGACGTCGATGGCATCGAAGACCTCGCGGGTCCAGTACCGCAGGTACGGCTCGGGGCGCAACGACATCCGCGAGCCTGCCGGATAGTCAGCCGCGAAGTCATACTTCCCCGTCAGCCAGCCGCCACTCAAGGGGCCGAACGGGGTGAATCCCAAACCCGCATCCCGACAAACATCCAAAGTCGCAGCCTGGTCGACCTGATCAATGAGGTTGAACGAGTTCTGCACCCACTCGAAGCGATGGAGCCCGTTTGCGCGGCTGATCTCGAGGCACTCAGCGAGTTGGAGCGCGCTGTGGTTGGAGATGCCAACAGCTCGGACCTTGCCCGAAACAATCGCGGCATCGAACGCGGCGACGGTCTCTTCGAGCGGCGTCGAGGGATCGACCTCGTGGGCGAGGTACATGTCGAGATGATCAACACCGAGTCGGCCGAGGCTCTCATCAATTTGGCGAGCAATGTGCGCTGCGGAGAGCCCTGCCCGGTCGAGATCAGGTCCGACCGCGTTGCCAACCTTCGAGCTGATCAGTATCCGGTCGCGAACCGCAGGGCCACGTGCCTGAAGCCATGCGCCGATCATCTCCTCGCTGCGCCCGCCGCCGTAGGCATCGGCTGTGTCCAAGAACGTGATACCGAGCTCGAGCGCGCGATCCAGAAGCCCGAACGCCTCAGAGCAGCTCTCGCCCTGACCAAAGAACGCTGGGGCGCTCCCGATGCCGCCGGAGTTTCCGCACCCCAGCCCAAAAGCGGAGACGGAAATCCCGGTCTGGCCCAACTGGCGATGCTCCACAGCCGCGCCGCCTACTCCTGATCCGTGACGACGACCGCTGCGGCCCTAATAGGGGCTCGTTCCGCCGTCGCAGGGGAACAGGCAGCCCGTAATGTTCTTGGCTTCATCTCGGGCCAACATGAGGGCGACAGCTGCCACCTCTTCAACGGTGTTCGGTCGTTTGATGGCCGAGCCCCCTGCGTACAACGCAGCGAGACCGTCGAGACCGTCGAGACCCATCGATTCGACCGCCTGCGGACCTGCCTCATAGAACATGTCGGTGAGCACGACACCCGGCAGAATCGCGTTGACGGTGACGCCTTCGGTGCCGTTCTCGTGGGCCGCGACCTTGACCAGCCCGTTGATTGCATGTTTGTTGCTGGAGTAGTGCGAGATGGTCGGCTTGGACAGCTTGCCCTCGACCGACGACATCGCGATGATACGGCCGTGCTTTTGGGGAAGCATGTACTTGAGCGCTCGGCGCATCCCCCAGAACGTGTGGTTGAGATTGAGGTTGAGGGCGTACTGCCACGCCTCGTCGGTCATGTCGGCGACCGTCGCTGGCTCAGAGATGCCACCGGCGTTGAGCACGGCGATGTCGACCCTTCCGAAATGATCGACGGTGCCATCGATGAGCGCTTCGACCTGGTCCTGATAACCGGCATCGCACGGAATGAAGTGAACTTGATCGCCGCCGTCCATTTCGGCCAGCGCCGCGTCACCCTTCTCTTGTGTGCGGCTACTGATGACAACGTTGGCACCCTCGCGCACGTATGTTTCGGCGATCTCGCGACCGATACTGCGGGTGCTGGCGGTGATGACCGCCACTTTTCCTTCGAGCTTTCCCATGATTGTCTCCTCCGCCTAGTAGGGGCTGACGCCGCCGTCGATACTGATCATTGATCCGGTGATTCCCGCGCCGGCGTCGGAGGCGATCAAGACGGCCACCAACGCGACGTCTTCGACGTCGTTGAGGCGCTTGATTGCTGATGGCTGCGCCATGTGATCGAGCAGGTCCTGGAACTCCATCCCCATCGCCGCAGCGGCCTGGGGACCCTGCTCGTTCATGACATCGGTCATGATGCCGCCAGGGCACAATGCGTTGCAGGTGATGCCCAGATCGCCTACTTCCAAGGCCACAGCCTTGGTCAGTCCGTTGAGTCCGTGCTTGGTGGTCACGTAGTGGGCGTTGGAAGGGAGCGCCAGCTTGCCGTACATCGACGAGATGTTGATGATGCGGCCCGATTGCTGGGGAATCATGTGCTTCAGCGCCCGTCGGGTGCACCAGAACGGATGGTTCAGGTTCCAGTCCATGACCCTGTTCCAGGACTCGTCCTCCATGTCGACAACCGCGGCGGTGTCACCACCGCCCCCTGCGTTGTTCACCATGATGTCGATACGGCCGAAATGCTCGACCGTTTGGTCGACGAGACCCTCACAGAACGACTGGTCAGTCACGTCACCGGCGATGAAATGGACTGCGTCTCCTGCATCCATCTCCGAAACAGCCGCAGCACCTTTGTCCGGGCTGCGGCCGTTGACAACGACCTTGGCCCCCTCTGCGACAAAGGCCTCGGCGATTGCGCGACCAATACCGCGGGTACCCCCGGTAATCGCAGCGATCTTGCCCTCGAGCTCCATGAACAGCCCCCTTGGATGTGTGTGGCCTGAGGATCCTAACGGAGTCACCGATCCAGTGCCCACCGCGGCGGGGTGTTCTCGGACGCTCAGCAACGCACCAGCCAGCAGAGGAGGAGGAGGAGGAGGAGGAGGAGGAGGAGGAGCGATGGGTGCGCCCAACAAAGGAATCGACGATGATGGGCGCATGAACTCAGACACTGATCGTCTTGTTTCGATAGCCGCGGGGGTGACCCCGGAACTGTTTTCGGACCCCGCAGCATTCATCGCCGCTGCCGCTGAGGCGCAATGGCCGGCCACCGGCGTCTGGTACGAGCCCGAGTCCTGGACCCCACAGACCACAACCGAAGTCCGCCGCCGCCTCGACGACACCGGCCTGATCGCGGTGGACATGGAGGTCGTCCGCATGGGACCCAAGGGCGACGTGGGCATGGAGCTCATCGACGCCGCCGCTGCGGTGGGCGCTGGCAACATCTTGACGATCTCGACCTTTGACGACCCGGCAGAAACGGCGTCCCGTTTGGCTGACTTGTGCGCCCACGCCGCCCCCGCAGGCATTCGGGTCTGCATCGAGTTCATGCGATTCACATCGGTCAAGACCCTGGCGGATGCCATCGAGGTCGTGACCCTCGCCGATCAGCCCAACGCAGGGATCTTGGTCGACCTCATCCATGTCTTCCGTTCGGGCACAACCTACGACGACATCCGCGCCGCCGACCCAGCGCTGTTCCCCTACGCACAATGGTGCGACGGCGCAGCCGAACCGCGTGGGTGGGAGACGCGCGACCTCATCATCGACGCGGTCGATGATCGCTCCATCCCCGGAGAAGGCGGCCTCGACGCTTTGGCGTTCAGTGACCTCTTTGCCCCCGAAGTCCCACTCTCGCTCGAGATCCGTTCAAAGGCCTTACGCGAAGCATTCCCCGACCCCGTCGTGCGCGCAGCCCACGTCCTCAGCAAGACCCTGGTCGCACTGCCCTAACGGCCAGCCCGGAGGGCAAACACCGCCGAGGGCCTGCGTGGCCTGAACGCCCGCCCAGAGGGCAAACACCGCCAGGGGCCTGCGTGGCCTGAACGCCCGCCCAGAGGGCAGGTAAGATCTACCAATGACTGGACTTCATGAAGATCGCGTTGTTTGGGTGACTGGCGGGGCCTCAGGCATTGGCAGGGCCACGGTGGAAGAAGTTGTCGCGGAAGGTGGATCCGTCGTTGCCGGCGACCTTCCTTCTGCGGACTTTGCGTGGGCCGAGGGCAACGAGCGTGTCGCAGTGATCACCGGCGATGTCACCGACCCTGACCACAACGATGCAGCGGTCGCGTTGGCCCTGGACCGGTTCGGGCGCATCGATGGAGCAGTACTCAACGCGGGGGTTGCCACCCGAGCCGACCTGTTCGAGGGCCCCCTCGATGTGTTCGATCATGTGATGGAGGTGAACGTCCGAGCAGTCGTGCTGGGCATCCGGGCAGCGGCAACCGTCATGCGGCCCGGGTCAGCAATGACGGTGACGGCTTCGACATCGGGGATGCGTGGCGATCCGGGTATGTGGGTGTATAACACGTCCAAGGCGGGCGCCATCAACCTCGTACGGTCGACCTCGATCGACCTCGCCGCACGCGGCATCCGAATCAACGCTGTCTGTCCTGGCCCGACCCTGACGGGCATGACCACGAGTTTCGAGGGTCCCCGCCACGAAGACATGCGTCGCAGAGTCCCGCTTCAGCGCTGGGGCGGAGCCGCCGAACTGGCTGCGGCGCACAGCTTTTTGTTGTCGACCAAGGCCAGCTTCATCACCGGCGCTCATCTGCCTGTCGATGGCGGGATCAGCGCCAACACGGGTCAATTCACGCCGCCGGCCTTCAGCCTCTAAGCGGTCTCAGATGAGGGCCCTCAAATGATGTCGATGGTGTCGAGGAAGCTCTCCGCATAAGCGGCATTGCCCTCGATACTGCACGTCGATCGCCAGTCTGCGCGCTTGGTGCCCCAGCTCACGAAGTCATGCGACGAGGAGGTGATGGTCGCGGCTGCGTCACCGCGTTCGTCACCCTGTTCAGATGCTTCGCTCACCTCGATCAAGCCGTCTTCGCGCGCGGGCAGGAGCATCCATGTCCCGCCGCCGGGACCGGTCAATCTCAGCTCCAAGGGTTCCGTGATGAGCGCAGCCATCTCGGTCGGCTGCATGCGGGGGACACCGGCCAGCATCCATTCGATTCCAGGGCGCACCATGTCGTGGGAGGGCTCGGCCACATCGAGTGCCAGTGGGCCGTCGGGGGCCAAGACGTCGATATAGAGATGGCAGTAGTGATCGAAGGCAAACGCGTTCGCCACCATATGCAGCGGATACTCGCCCAGGTCTGCGAGCGGCGCCACAGTGGACGCGGTCGGCTCCTCCTGCATGGCCGACATGGCCGCGAGCCAACCGTCGACGCTGGCGTCGTACTCGGCGGTGAGCGCCGCAACTGTCCAGTCACGTCGTGGCGATACCAAGGCCTCCATAGCCGCCTCCGCCCCCATATCGGGCGCCGACTCTGGCGGCGGTGGCGACGGGTCGACGATCTCCTTCATGTTGGAGGACACGTGCGCCAGCACGTCTTGCACTCTCCAGCCTGCACATCCGCTCGGCTTCGACCAGTCATCTGCGCTGATGCGAGGCAGCAGGTCCTGCACTTGTTCGTGGATGAGCTGCAGAGCTTCAACTGCTTGGGTGGTCATGGTTCTCCCTATTTTGGAACGGTGCTTCGGGTGAAGCTGCTTCAGGCGCCTCGTCCGGCAGCAGCTTCGTCGGCCCGGTTGCGACCACAGAGCAGAATGAGCTCTTCGTGCATCTCGAACCAGACAGTGTGATAGCTGTCCTTGAGCGGGGCAGACAACATCGTGTGATCGCCATCGTGCAGCGCGCTCAGCGCAACGGCGAAACGCTCGAGGTACCGAGTCAGCCGCGGGGCAATAGTGGCAGCGTCGGCAAAAACTGGGGCCACGGCCAAGTCCAGCTCATCCAAACGAGCGAAGATCGCCGCATCGTAAGCATCGTCGGTGTGGTCGTTGAGCTGTTGTTCGCCATCGACTTCCTTGATCTGCCAGTCCGTCACGAGATACTTGAAGCCATCGTTGTGGTCGCAGAAGCGCTCGTAGACACCGTTCATTGCATCGACGTCGATCACGGCGCGTTCTTCGTCGAGAAGACCATCGAGCCAGATCTTGCCCTCAGGCATCAGCCGGAACCCACGTGGCGTCTCTGATGCATGGCCGGCGTCGATCATCTGTGCAAACGCTGCCGTGACCTCATCGGCTCCGCAGCCTGAGGCCTCAGCCACCCCCTCGACTCCTGCCATCCCTTTCAGGCGCAGCGCCATCCCAATTTCCAGCATATGTTCCTCCGAGCAAGTGGGGTCGCGTTGGCGACGGAAGGCCCCAAGAACTCGTTGAGTACTCCCGAGGGATACTCGTGAGTCCAATGCCGAGCCGCCGAGTCCTCAACGTGCTCGCAGTATCGCACGGCAGCCTTACCGCGATCGACTCAGGCGCACAGCGCCACCCGGGCCACGTCCGAAAGACCGTTTTCGAGCACACGATTCCAGAGTGCTCCATCGGTATCGGAGAGCGTTTCTCCTCAGTGCCAGCGCTCTGTGGGAGGGCTCCACTTGAAGGCTCTTGAACGCAAGGCCCTGCGATGACCGCATCGTTCGCGCCTGGTTGTTGGCGTTCGGACCTCACCCACAGCTCAGTGGCGTTCGCGGTTGCGCATCTGGGACTGTCAAGAGTACGCGGACGCGTCGGCGAATTCGAAACATGTTCTCGAACTCGAAGCGAGACTGACCGGCCCTGTCGCCGGCGAGGGACGGTCTCGCATGGGCCTCCACTCCACTGCGTGCATCAGCCGACAAGCATTCGGTCTCAGGGCGTCGACCCGCGCCGAAACCCCTAAACAGCCCGATGCAGACTTCATCTCCGTCTCCATCGAGGCCACGGTGCCCGATGGCGACGACTAGCACCGCCATCGGGCACCGTCTCCCGATTTGGCCAGCTGTCCGGTGGACCTCAATGGTCGCCCAGAAACGCCGATAGGGCCCCGTCTGAACCGCGCAGGGTGCGCGCTCACGGAGAAGCACATGTCAGCGATGACACTGGATCAGCTCCCATCGGCAATCGCCAATGCGGACAACTTGCCATCACCACCCAACGTCGCGTTGGAAGTCATGCGGGTCGCCGACGACCCGCACGCCCGGGCTGAACACCTCGGTGCGATCATTCGCAATGACCCGGCGCTTGCCATTCGACTGTTGCGAACGGTCAACTCGGCGGCCTATGGGTTGCCCAACAGCATCGACTCCGTCGAACGGGCGTGCGCGCTCCTGGGGTTCCCCAAGGCCAAGACCTTGACCTTGGGCTACTCAGTGGCCGATTCGCTACCGGTCGTCGGGCCCGAATCTGGCTTCGACCTCAGCGAGTACTGGATGCGGAGCGGCCTGACGGCGTCGGCCGCAGAGCTTTTCGCGCGCAAAATGACACCAGAACACGCTGACGTGGCCTTTGTCGTCGGGCTGTTGTCCGAAGTGGGTCGGCTGGTTCTGGCCGGCTGCCTGACGTCGGTCTACAAGACGCTGCTGCTCGATGACCCCTGGCCGAGCTCTCAGCTCGAGAAGGCGCAGCTGGGATTCAGTAACCTGGACATCAGTAGCGCGCTCTTCCGGAGCTGGAACCTCCCCCCGGAAATCGTCGAGCCCATTGCCCACCGCGACGTTCCCGAACAGTTGCCTGCCGACGCCAGCACCGATGTCATCCGACTCTGCCGAGTGCTGGCGCCCGCCGAGATCCTCGCTCGAGTGTGGGCGTCAGGTGCCAAGGACAACGATCTCAATTGGGCGGGCGACGCGGCGGCCCACTATCTCCAGATGCCACCTGAGATGTTCGTCCAGGTGGTTGACGAACTGCGCGAGAAGGTAGAGACTAGAGAAGCATTCCGTGCGGTAAGTCCACCAGCGTCGGTGAACGTCAAGAACCTCGAGCAAGAGGCTTGCGACCGCCTTGAAACAGCCGTCTCGCGCAGCGCGACCGGACCGCGAGGGGCCCAACTCCTCCGACAGGCAGGATAGCGATGCCAGCACAGATCCTAAAAATCGCTCCTTGGCGACCGCATAGCTCGTCGAGCTACGGTCTCACCATGAGCACCACGTCCTTGATGACGACCTCGCTAACGAGCCCGACAGCTCGCAAGCTCCTCGGGGACCTCGATGCCGAGCTCATGGGTATCTACCCCGATCACCCCTACCCTCCGCCATTCGGCGACGACGAGGCCAAGGGCGTGGGCAAGGTCTTGATCGCGTACACCAACCGTCGCGCCGTTGGGTGCGGAGCCGTGCGGCGCATCGATGACACCCGCGCCGAACTCCTGCGCATGTATGTCTTGCCGTCAGCTCGCAGACAGGGCATTGGCTCGCTACTGCTCGGCGCGCTCGAAGCCGAGGCCACCGACTTGGGGGTCACCAAGGTGATGCTCGAAGCCGGCGACCGACAGCCAGACGCGATCGCACTCTACGAATCACGTGGCTACGGCCGGACCGAACCGTGGATGACCGAACCCCATCCCCACTCGGTGTTTATGCAGCGCTCGATCGGCTAAATGTCGAGCTCTCCTCGCCCAGGCCTTACCTCGGCGAGCGACGAAGCTTCTCCTCAGCGATCCCTACTACACGCCCCGCGGCGATCGAGGCCTTGCGGAGCACATGCGGGAGCGTCCATCGGCCGACGGACTGACTGTTCGCGCGAAACATCGAGCCATCGTCCCCATCGGGTAGCCCGCCGCGCAGGATGATCTGACTCATACCACGGCCGCACAGATAGTGCTGTTGGAGCATGCTCTTGAGGCCCTTGCGGTGCCGGTAGTGAATCACGGCGGTCGGTTCGTAGCGCAGGTCCACCCCATGATCAGCGAGTGCGAAACTGATGGCCATGTCCTCGCCGCGAATAAGCGATTCGTCGAAGCCGCCGACCGCTTCGAAGTCAGCCTTGTAGACCGCCATGTTCGCCGAGACCAGATAGGGGTGTCCGAGGTAGCTCGGCAGCTGGCCTGGCGTCGCGGGAGGACGCCACCCGTCTCGGCCTTCCACTGCCAGACGATCTTCGCCCAAGTGACCCCCCACTGCGGTCCCTGGGACCGTCGCAGCAACGATGGCGCTCACCCAGTCTGGCTCGGCCTCGTCATCACCATCACAGAAGACGATCAACGCGCCCGCCGCCGCACGCCCGCCAACATTGCGCGCGTGCGACGCCGAGCGCACGTCGGACGAATCCACCATCCGGGCCGTGCACGCGTGGAAATCGTTGGCGAGACCTTCGAGTTCGGCCGTTGCCGCCGCATCGTCGGTGTTGCAGCTCAACACGAGCTCCCACTCGCCCTCGAAGGTCTGGGATTCGAGAGTGGCCAGCTGCTGCGGAAGTAATTCGTCCACTGACCCAACGGGCATCACCACAGAAACAAGGCTTGGATCAGCGGGCATGTCAGCTCTCTCTGATCTATTCACGCGACGGGACGCGTGAAGCTCAACGCGAAACCCTACTGGGCAGGGAGGCCACGCTCGTGCCCACAACCGGCGCGATCTTGCCGACGCTGCGTGACTGAGTGTGAGACCGCCAACCCAGTTGAGTCATCCTGCCCATTGAGCGTGCTGCCACTGCATCGGTAGATTCGGTTCTGTAACAGGGCAACACACGGCTTGGGCTTGCCGGCTGCACGAACTCCGGCGACGGAATCGGCACTGCACCCCCACCCGTTTGGAGCCCACATTATGGGGGGAAACCTCATGACGTCAGCGGGCACTGTCGAACCCACGGTTCGGCGGGAACGTGAAGCTGAGGGTTGGCGGTCGGCTGGTGTCGCGCTGATCAGCCCAACAGCCGCAGCGGCTGTTCGAGGTAGGACTTGATGGTCTGGGCAAACTCGGCCGCAGGCGCACCATCGAGGACGCGATGATCCCATGTCAGCGAGATTGTCATCCGCTTGACTCGACTGGGTACATCGCCAGTCCAGGCCACATCGTCGCGGATGCGACCCACGCCGAGGATCCCGGCATTGGGCGGGTTGATGACAGGCGTGAACATATCAACGCCAAACATGCCGAGAGCGGTGACCGAGAACGTGCCACCCTCCATCTCAGCCAAGCCCAACTGCTTGTCGCGGGCTGCTGACGCGAGCCGGGAGGTCTCGACCGCGAGATCGGCCAAACCGAGTTGGTCGGTGCCATGAATAACCGGAACCATCAAGCCATCGGGGACCGATACCGCCATGCCGACGTTGATCTCTTCGAGGAGACGGATGTGGTCGCCTTCTATCTGAGCGTTGGCGCCCGGGTGTTGCTGCAATGCTCTGGCCACCGCGGCGATCACGAAGTCGGTGTAGCCGGGCACCGAACCGAGTTCGTCGGCACCGATCTCCTTGAGTTGTTCGCGAAGTTCGACAGCACGATCCATGTCGACATCCATGGCCAAGGTGAGCTGGGCCATCTCCTGCAGCGAACTGTGCATTCGGTCTGCGATGATCCCGCGCATGCCCTTCAGGGCGACCGTGTCGCCAGCGGCGGGCCCCGATGCTGCGGGGGCCACCTTCGGAGGGACTGCACCACCATGACTTCGAGCGTGGTTGTAGACGTCTTGTCGCGACACACGGCCAGCGGGGCCAGTGCCGACGACAGCGGCCACATCCACACCGAGTCGCTCGGCCGCCTTCGACGCTGCGAACGGTACGAAGCGGTCGGATCCAATGGTGCTGGCACCCCGGGCTTCGGCCTGGGCAACCGCGGCTCTTGGACTGCCCCCGCGGAGGGTGTCGGCGGCCGAGGCCTGAATGTCCTCAGAGGTGATTCGGCCGCCAGGACCGCTGCCGACCACGCCGGCCAGATCAACGCCCATCTCAGAGGCCACACGCTTCGCGTTTGGCGATGCCAGAATCCGGCCACCGAGCCCGCGACTGGCGGGGACTGCAGCAAGGACGTCCTCGGAAGTGATCCGACCGTTGGGACCCGTGCCCACGACCAATGCAAGGTCGACGGCCATCTCGGCGCCAACGCGCTTGGCATTGGGTGAGGCCATCAGGCGCCCCTGTGGAGCGCCAGGGACGGGTGCCGGCGCTGCAGCGGTCTTGACCGCCGCCTCAGGCGCGGGTGTCGCCGGTGTTGAAGCTTTGGGCTCAGCGGCCTCGGCAGGACTGGACGCAGGTGCCGCAGCGGGTCCGTCATCGGGCGCAGCTTCGCCATCGGAGAGCAACCAGCCGACGCCCTCGCCTGGTTCGAGGGTCGAGCCTGCTTCGACGGAGTGGTGGACCACCCCATCGGCGAGAGCTTCAACCTCCGCCTCGACCTTGTCGGTCTCGATCATCATGACCACATCGCCGGCCGCGACCTTCTGACCGGCCTCTGCGACCCATTCGGAGATGGTGCCCTCAGTCATGGTCAGACCGAGTTTGGGCATCTGGATCAGGGTTGCCACGATCAGGCTCCTTCTTGATGGAAGATCTTCTTGCTTGCAGCAATACGCGCCGCGCGGACGGGGTCGATGACCAATGGTCCATCGCGGCGCAGCGTCAGTATGGCCTGCCGGCCGGCCGTGAGGACATGGTCGCGCTCACCATCGAACGCCAGCACACCAGGACCCTTGAACTCGACGGGCTCGTCGAACACCAACTCGTCGTAGTCGGCGAGGCCCACCCATGCGTAGGTTCCGGGCGCGATTGGCGCGCGGACTGCGCCACCACCTTCGCCCATCAGCACAAAAACGCCCGAATCGTCGTCGCGGGTTGTGGGGATGAGCGCCGCGCCAATGGCCGACAAGCCAACAGAGGCGGGATCGGCAATGGCGAAAACGGCAGCCCGGATGTCTTCGGTATGCCAGATCGCACGTGAGCCGATGAAATCTCCGGCGACCAACGCCACGTCGACGAGGGCGAGATCCGCCTCGTCATGGTCAAACACCACGTGGATGACTTTGGACCGACTCGCGACGTCGTCGAGTTCTATCTGGCCCGAGGCCACAAGCCCGCAGGCGAGGCCGCCAAGTGTGGCTTCGATATGGAGTGGGAACACGTTGTTGGTGCCAACCGCTAACGGGACCATCGGCGCGTCGAGCCAGCCCTTTGCCACATCTCGGCAGGTGCCATCGCCCCCAAAGACCAGCACGGCCCCGGCATCGGCCTTTGCCAGCGCCGCTGCGGCGCGCGAAGAATCGCGTCCGGTACCCATGGTCTCGAGATCGATGGTCTCGATCGTGATATCGACGCCGAGCGCCCTCTGGAGCGCCCGCGCGACAAGGTGGCGATTGTCATCGAGTATGAGAAGTCTGGTGGCGCCGCCCTCGGCAGCACCAATAGCCGCCCGGCGAATGATGGCGATTTTGTCGACATCACCAACCGATCCAGCGTTGGCCACCAGCCGTCGCACATCTTTGCCCGCTGACGGGCTCGCGATGATCCCGACCGTAGTCATCTGGTGATCAGGCGATCAACGGTTGAAGGTGGCCCGCACTGCCGCGGCAATGTCGTCCGCGTCCGGGACGTACTCCCGCTCGAGAGCGGGACTGAAGGGAACGGGCGAAAATGGAGCACCCACGCGTCCAACAGGAGCATCAAGATAGTCGAACGCTTCTTCTTGGATCTGTGCGGCAATCTCTGCGCCGATACCGCCATTGCGAACCGCCTCGTGCACAACAACCACGCGGTTGGTCTTGCGAGCGGAGTTCACGACAGCCTCGCTGTCGAACGGAAGCAACGTGCGCGGATCGATGATCTCGACGTCGATGCCCTCCTCGGCCAACACCGCTGCGGCCTTCTCGGCGAACTGCACCATGCGGCCAAACGCGACAACGCTCGCGTCTTTACCCTCGCGCACGATGTTGGCTTGACCGAGCGGGATCTCATAGAGGCCCTCGGGCACGGGGCCCTTGCTGCCGAGCATCGCCTTGTGGAGCGTGACGATGGTGGGATTGTCATCTCGCACGCATGACACCAGCAAGCCCTTGAGGTCATAGGGGTTCGACGGGTAAACGAGCTTGAGGCCGGGGACGTGGATGAGCCACGCCTCGAGACTCGCGCTGTGTTGCGCCGCAGCTCCGAGGCCTGCACCACCGGTGGTGGTGATGGTCAGCGGAACCGTGGCCTTCCCACCGAACATGTACTTCATCTTGGCGGCCTGGTTGGCGATCTGGTCCATCGCCACCATGACGAAGTCCATGAACATCAGGTCGACGATCGGGCGAAGCCCAACCGCTGCGGCACCAAGGCCGAGTCCAACAATCGCTTGCTCGGCGATGGGTGTATCGACAACGCGACGGTCGCCGAACTCCTTGTTCAAGCCGGCGAAGGACTGAAATACCCCGCCATAACGACCGACATCCTCGCCTGCGATGAAGATGTCTTCGTCTTCACGCATGAGCTCGAACAGCGTCTCGTTGAAGGCTTGGTTGTAGGTGATGACGCGCTGGTCAACTTCAGTGGCGGTCATCAGTTCATCTCCGTGTACACATCGGTCAGCAGATCCGTTGCCGGATCGGGGAACGGGCTGTTGTCCGCAAACTCGATTGCGGCGTCAACTTCGGCCTGAACCTCGTCGTGCACCTTCTTGGCTGCGGCCTTTGAAAGTACGCGTGCCTTCGAAAGCTGCGCCTCGAAGAGATCGATGGGGTCCCGATCGAGCCATTCCTGGACTTCGGCGTCAGAGCGATAGGTCCGGCCGAGGCCTTGCACACCAGCGTGATCGTAGTACCGGTAGGTCTTGGCCTCGATCATCGATGGACCGTCACCTCGCCGAGCACGAGCGACAGCTTCGGTCGCTGCCTCATACACCGCGACGACGTCCATGCCATCGACAATCACGCCTGGCATGCCGTAAGCAACCGCACGATCGGCGACATCGGTGATGGCCATCACCCGGTCACGCGCCGTGTATTCGGCGTATTCGTTGTTCTCACACATGAACACGATGGGCAGGTGCAGCGCACAGGCCATGTTTGCGGCCTCATGGAACGCACCAATGTTGGTGGAACCGTCACCGAAGAATGCCATGGTGACCAGGCCGTTGTCGCGGTAGAAGTTCGCGAACGCCGCACCAACGGCGATCGGTACACCGGCACCCACGATGCCGTTGGCCCCGAGCATGCCGAGGTCAAGGTCCGACACATGCATCGAGCCGCCCTTGCCCTTGCAATAGCCGGTCGACTTACCCATGAACTCGGCCATCATGCGGTTGAAATCGCCGCCCTTGGCGATGAGGTGTCCGTGACCGCGGTGTGTCGAGGTGATTTGGTCCTGGTCGGTGAGCGCAGCACAACCGCCGGAGGCCACAGCCTCTTCGCCGACATAGAGGTGCAGGAAGCCTGGCACCTTGCCTTCGGTCGAGATCCGGCCCAAGTTCTCCTCAAGATGGCGAATGCGCACCATCCGGCGGTGAAGATCCAGCAGGACTTCCTTGGGGATGTCGGCACCGCTCGCTTTCGCGCCCGTTGCCGCTTTCTTCTTCGCCGGCTTCTTTGCCGGCTTCTTTGCAGCGGTCTTGCTGGCCATCAGTGCTCCATTCGAGTGGCAGCGATTAAGGACAAGTGTTTCAGATTCTGTCTGGTGACTCTCAACTGGAGGCGCCTTGCGCCCAGCGGAGGCCGCGCCGCAGGAGTTCGTGGTATTGCGGGATCTCCCACGAGCAACGCTCGATCACGGGGTAATACGGCAGTGCATCGGTCATGTCCCAGTGTCCGCGGCAATGACCCAGGTTGTTGTACAAGATCTCGCCGTCGCCGTGGATCTTGGTGTACATCACCAGATGTACGGGGTCATATTCGGTCCAGTCGGCGTCGGCGAAACCAGGGGTCTCGCCCTGCCACTCGGTCTGGAGAAGCGCATGCAGCGAATCGCGATTGTGGTAGTCGCAGAGGTACAACTCGTCGTCGGTCTCGAACGGCTCGATGCCCTTGACCAACCAGTGGTCCGGATCGGCGAGCTGGACGGGGAAGGGTGCGATCGGCGGGTGCGAGAGGAACTGCGTGCCCAACAGCTCGGCCCAAACCGGGAAGCAACGCGGCGCTGCGACGGGGTTCGGAGGGAAGTAGTCCAGGGCGGCGTTGGTTCCGTGGAGGGCCAACCAGCGCCCTCCACCAGCCACCCAGTCGCCAATGGCGGCTTGTGCGGCCTCGCTCGGACGTACGTCGCAGGTGTAGGACACGAGGAAGGATGCTGCGGTAATGGACTCGATGTCTTCGTAGTCCGACCCCACCTTGACGCGGACATGGGGATGCTCTGCGAGAAGGTTCAGCAGCTGCAGACGGGCGTAGTCGATGTCGTGAAATCGTCCACCTGCAACGAGGTAGGCGTCGACGCGTTCGGGGCGGTCCTTGTCAGCCATATCAGAACTCCACTCTCTTGGTGAACCCACCATCGACGACGATGTTCTCGCCGGTCACCCAGGAGGCCATTGGACTCGCAAGGAAAGCGACCACTTTGGCCACCTCGCTGGCTTGTCCGAGTCGCCCTTGGGGCTGGTGTGAAACGTTCTTGTCGTAGTAGTCGGGCATGTTTTGGGCAATTGCATCCCAACTCCCGCCCTCGATGTATATCGGGCCGGGAGACACAGCGTTCGCTCGGATACCATCTCCCCCGTATTCAATCGCCAATTGCTTGACATAGTTGATCAAAGCGCTCTTCATCGGGCCATAGCTCAGCCCGCCGCCCGGGTAACCGTGATATTCGACCGCGGTGATGGTCGAGATCTGGGTGAACGAGGCACGATCGGAGGCCTGCAGGTGCGGCAGCGCTGCGTCGAAGAGCGTGGTGGCCGACAACACATCCACCTCGAAGGTCTTGCGCCAGCCGTCGTTGTCACGGGAGATCCCGCCGAGCGCGCTGGCATTCGACACGACGATGTCGATGCCACCCCATGCTGATGCCACATCATCGACCCAACGCGCCAGGGCTGCATGATCGGCGACATCGACAGCAGTGACGGATGCCGTTCCCCCGTTGGCCGTCAGCGAAGCCTGAACCTCGTCGAGTGATTGCGTCGTCGTGCCGGTCCGGTCGGCGCGGCCCTGGGTACCACGCGCACACAGCGCGACCGACACCCCTTCGGCCATGAGTTCTTCGGCAATGGCGCGGCCGACTCCTCGGCTCGCTCCGGTGATGATTGCGCGGGTTCCTTGGAGGTTGAGATCCATCTCAGAAGCCAATCCGCTTGGTGAAGCCGCCATCGACAACGATGTTCGTGCCTGTCACCCACGATGCAGCGGGACTGCACAAGAAGGCGGCCACGTTCGCCACCTCTTCGGGCGATCCCATGCGGCCAGATGGATGGCCTGCGACCGATGCATCGTAGAAGTCGGGCGCTCCCTGTTTAACCCGGTCCCAGGGGCCATCGGCAAAGAAGATGGGGCCCGGCGAGACGGTGTTGACCCGGATGCCTTTGGCGGCGAGTGTCTGGCTGAGCCCGGCTGCGTAGGCAATGGCAGCGGCCTTGAGCGACATGTAGCTACTTGGGCCTGGCCCGAAGTGCTCCAGGGCTGCAGTAGTCGAGATCATCAGGATTGACCCTTCGCCCGAGCTGGCGAGGTGCTCCTCGGACGCATGGACGCCGCGCACGAGCCCCATGAGATCCACTTGGAAGTTCAGGTCGAACTTCTCGTCGGTGGTGCCGCCACTGCCGCCCGACGCGTTCATAACGAAGACGTCGAGGCCACCCATTTGTTCGGCCGACCACGCAACCCATGCCGCGAGATCTTCGCCGTTGCCGACATCGACTGCCTGACCAATGGCGTTGTCGCCAAGTGCCGAGACCGCATCATCTACACCCTCTTGGCCACGGGCGCAGATGGACACGCTTGCACCCTCAGCCAGCATCCGTGCCGCTATGGCTCGGCCAATGCCGCGGCTTCCGCCGGTGATGGCAACTTTCTTGCCTGAGAGTTCGAGATCCATGATATTCACCTTGGTTGCGGTTCTATCGTCCTGCTCGATGCAAAATCGACCGGCCGGTTAGCTCCCAATCATTGCCGCTCCAGCCCAGACCGTCGAGCCTATGCATGCAGATCATGCAGGCAACCCACACAACCAACCCCTACGGACAGGGTCAACTCGTTCACGTATGAGCAACGCGATGGCGTATGGGCAATTCGGCGGCCCCCGAGCAACAATGTGGCGATCCTGAGATGTCCACGAGGAGTCCATTGCCAACCCGCAAACTTGGGCGGCCACCCGCCACCTCAAGTGAAGAGACACGGAAACGAATTCTCGATGCTGCCCGGCGCTGCTTCTCCGAGTTCGGGTACGACGCCACGACCAATAGACAACTGGCCGACATCGCAGAGCTGACTACAGGCGCGATCTACCACTATTTCGACTCGAAGCTCGAGCTCTACATCGAAACCCATGCGCAGGTCCAAGAGACCGTGTACGCCAGATTCGCCAAAGCCATCGAGGGAGTTGAGGAGACCTTCGTTGCCCGGATCGACGCCGTACTCGACGAGGCGTTAGCGCTCAATCGCGAGGATCCATCACTCGCCAGTTTCTTACTGACGGTGCGAACCGACAGCGGGCGCCACGCAGAACTGGCGGCCGTCCCCGCATTGCGGCCCCTCAGTCGGAGCACCTTCTTTGGTGACCTGGTCGCGCTGGCCATATCGACGGGCGAGCTCCATGCAGACGACGCCCAGACCCTCCAGGACGTGCTTTCGGCGTTGATGACGGGGTTGGTGGCGGCGAGCTCGCATGATCCCGTCATCCATCAACGCGCTGCCGACGGCATCAAGCGCCTTGTCTCAGGATCGCTGATCAACCAGCCTCACTGAAGCTTCGCTGCGGATAGGCGAAGGCGCCTCGGCGTCCGTGCTTCGTTCAGAGCTGAAGCACGGCCGGGAGCATCGCCTGAAACTTGGCTCGGGTCTCGGCGAGCTCGGCTGCGGGATCGCTGTCGCCGACCACCCCCACTCCTGCGAAGAGGCGAGCATCATGGCCGCTGATCTCAGCGGACCGAATGGCGACCACGAAGGATCCGTTCCCGTCACCGTCGACCCAGCCTGTTGGACCGGCGTATCGGCCACGCTCGGCTTGTTCGAGTTCTGCAATCAAATCGAGCGCCGCTTGTTGAGGCTCGCCGCCCACCGCCGGGGTGGGGTGGAGCGCGGCCACCAGCTCGAGAACTGATGGCTGGGGCGCCGAAAGGCGGCCCTCGACCCTTGTGCCGAGATGGTGAACGTTCGGCAGCGAGACGATGCCGGGCTCAGGCTCGGCATCGACGTAGGAACAGAAAGGCAACAACTCGTTGAGGAGCCAGTCGATCGTGATGCGGTGCTCCCACAGGTCCTTGGTAGAAGCCAGAAGACCGGCGGCTGCCTCCTGGTCGGCCACAGGGTCCGACGCTCGGGCGGCAGTCCCGGCCAAAGGGTGCGCCTGCACAAGGTCGTCGACGCGCGACACCAGTAACTCCGGCGATGCACCGACGAACCCGTCAAGCGCGAAGATCGTCGCGGACCGATGAGCTGCCGCCAATCGCAAGATCACGGCCTCGGTGTCGATCGGTTCGCTTGACCGCAGCACCAACTCTCGAGCAAGCACAGCCTTGGTGAGCCGTCCGGACCGAATCCGGTCGCGGGCCACCGCAACAATGTCATCTCGCCAGACCTCGGGCGCGATTGGTGAGGACACCTTGATGGAGGTCGGCTGCACGGAGCGTGGGACCCCGGTGGCCACGGACTCAAGCCTGACGAGGGCGTCGTCCGCGTCGATCGAGCCATCAGATACCACGGTGATCCATCGGCGGCCGTCGGGGCTGCGTCCGGTGAGGACCTCGGGCACCACAAGCTCACCGGACACTGCGGGGTCGAATGCCATGGAAGCAAAACCCACAGGACCCGACCCGGGCAAGCCAATGTCATCGGGGCCGGCCAACGCCGCCAGCGCAACCTGGGCTTCGGCCGCGCCATCGGGGCCGCGCTCGACAGGAATACGTAGTGCTTCGCCGAGCCCGGCCAGAACGAATCCTGATCGTGACCAGAGCTGCCCAGTTGCGGCACCGAGGGCGACAGGATCGAGGTCGGCGTCGAGCCGAGAAGTGACCGACTTCACTGAACCAAGGGTAGAGGCCCAAGCGCCCCACGTTCGGCCCGGGCCACGACCGGGCCCTCACATCCAGCCGGAACGACGATGGACTCAGCATGCAGAGCGGGCAGACTGGGTTCGTGCGCAAGACCATCTCCGCCGTTCTCGATGCGCCGCCCGCAACGGTGGCCGAACTCCTGCGGGACCTCGAGCAATACCCGAAGTGGCTCGACCTGGTAGCCGGCGTCGAGACCACCGCAGCTACCGAGGGCGATGCCGGTCCGGCATGGCTGGTGACACTTCGGGCGAAAGTTGGACCTTTCGCCCGCTCCAAACGCCTCCGAATGGTCCGCGTGACCAATCAGCCAGATCACCTCCGGTTCGAGCGGGCTGAGGTCGACGGCCGAGATCACGCCTCGTGGGTGCTCGCCGCCCAGCTGTCCAACACCCAGCCGTGCATGGTCGACGTCGAGCTCAGTTACTCGGGCGGGCTGTGGTCTACCCCACTCGAGTCGATCCTCGGCTCCCAGACTTCGGACGCCATCGAGCGCCTGAAGGCCCTCGCTGAGTGAGTCCCTGGCACCACGATTCGGATCTGTTCGGTCGGGTCTACTGGAGCGCTGCCAAAGCCTCCGCTATCGGCTCGACAATGCTGGGATCGTCGGACTTGGGGATGGACACGATGCCAAGATCGATACCTGCCGCGCCGAAAGCCTCGGCCTCGCGCACCATTGCATCGAGATCGCCGGCGTAACGGACGATTACTGAGACCGTGACATCTGAGCGGTCGCGGCCCTCATTGGCGAGAGCTTCCAAGAACACGGCGTTACGCATCGCAAAATCGTCGACCGTCATCGTGGGGGATCCGTAGTTCCAGTGATCCGCGTATTTGGCGGCCGCCGGAATCGTGCGCTTGAGACCAGAGCCGCCAACACAGATCGGCAGCGGATCCTGCACCGGCTTCGGGTTGTTCATCGCGTTATCGAGCGAATACCACTTACCCGCGAAGTTGGAGCGGTCCTGGGTCAGCAGCAGCCGCAGAACCTCCATACCCTCGTCGAACCGATCGAACCGATCCGCCATCGAACCCAACTCGATGCCGTACGCCTGGCACTCTTCTTCGTTCCATCCGGCGCCAACGCCCACCTCGAGCCGACCGCGCGACGTGATGTCCAGGGTTGTCGCCATGTTCGCCAGCAGCGCGGGGTGGCGGTAGAGCATTCCGGTCACGAGGACTCCCCCGCGCAGCCGCGTGGTTTCCTGCAAGAGCGCCGTGAGCGTGATCCAACCTTCGAGGCAGTCTTCGGTGGAGTCACCGAACAGCGGATAGAAGTGATCGAAGGTCCAACCTGATTCGTACAGGTCGATCTCGTCGCAGCGTTTCCAGACGTCGAGCAACCAATCCCAGCTGCACCGCTGCGGCGACGTACTGACGCCGAACCTCATGGTCCCGTCACCGAAGGGTTGCCTTCGGTCCAATCGATCGTGAGAACCCGACGGGCGATCCGCCAACCATCGGCGGTGCGGACCACGTCATCCACGTAGTGACCGGCCATGATGAAGTTTTCGCCGCCCTCGGCGCCACGGAGCGTGTGCTGCGCCTGGACGTAGCAGCGACATATTGCGGTATCGCCCTCGATCTCGACCTGTTGGTTCGCGACCAGGTGTTGGGAGATCGACAACCTTCCCAGGGCAGATTCGACCTTTGCGATGATCTCGCCAACCCCGTAGTGGGGCTCGCCGACGTAGATAGCGACAGCATCTTCGGTGAAGACCTCACGCAGTCCCTCCCGAGGCCCATGGTCGAGCAGCCAGCCGTAGGCGATCGTGAGATCGACGATCTCTTGTCGATCCTGAATGTGTTGCAGTGCGTCAGACATGGCGACATCTTTGCATCTCCGCCCCGGAGCACGCGTTCCTGTAGCCAATCGCCCCGAGGAACACTGTGTCTGGCCAGCTGCTGATCAACGCAACCCATCCCACGCGTGGCGAGCCGCACGACCGGGATCGCGGCGGAGCCCTGGGTCGTCGGAGAACTCCATGACCCACCGATGTCCCGGTCGATAAGGGGGCCAATCGGCAAGAAACGCCGTCGTCGGGTCGCCCGACCGGATGAACGCGATCCAGGAGTCGTGCATCTGGTCGGCCAGCGCGAACGGAAGGTCTGAGGTCCCGAGAAGCAGGTCAACGCCAGGCCGGTCCAGCGTGTTGAACATGAATGGGATCTCGAGCACGTGGCTTGCACCAAGCGCTCCGTCGAAGGCCCTGCTCTTCCAGTCGAACAGATACATCCACGTGTCGGCACCGTTGATCTCTCGGGCCTCGGCCATGGCGACCGCCGGGATACGGAACAGGTAGTCGGTTGTCATCCGGACCGCCGTTTCGCCGGCCGTGGTGCCAGGGTGCTCATCGGCGTACATCGCCAACAAGGCGTCGGGTGGATCCGCGTAGTTAGCCATCAGGTGGGTCAGCTTGTCTTCGGCCACTTGACCAACACCGAAGAGGGCCGTCTCATCACCATTGGTGCCGGTCACCATCTTGAGCCCCGAACCTGCCCCGCCAGCCATGAGATCGACGGGCCGTCCCGGAAGGAGCTCAGCGTGAACACTCGGGTAGAACGGGTCCTGGATGGACCCGACCAACGTTGGGGCCCGGCCCTCGACGCGTTGCTGTGCCTCGAGAACCTCGAGTGCGCTACATCGGCGAGCTGCCGTGAGGTCCGCAACCCCCAGCTCCTCCAGGAACGCACCGGACACGGTCTCGGCCACATTGAAGTCCAGCACGTGATGACCGGCACCCGACTGGGCAATGACTTGCCCGAACAGCCCTGCCGCGCGTTCCATGACCGACAGGGTGGACACGCTGAACGCTCCCGCCGACTCACCTGCGATTGTGACCCGCCCCGGGTCACCGCCGAAACGAGCAATGTTGTCTTGCACCCATTCGAGCGCAGCAATCTGGTCGAGCGTCCCGTTAAGGCCGGCGCTGGGCGCGCCAGGCATCCGGCAGAACCCGAGGGCTCCGAGCCGATAGTTGATCGTGACGACCACGATGTCGCCACGAACGGCGAAACTGGTGCCGTCGTACCACGGGGTGGCTCCGGTGCCGTGGTGATAAGCGCCGCCGTGGATCCACACCATGACGGCGCGTGCCGCGTCGTCTGGCGAAGGCGTACACACGTTGAGACTCAGACAGTCCTCATCCCAGGCCGGGGCCACCCGGCTGGTCAGGCCATCGCCGGGAAGCTGCGGGGCGGCGGGTCCAAACCGAGTCGCGTCCCGGACTCCTTCCCACGCTTGCGGTGGCTCTGGAGCCGCCCACCGCCGATCGCCGGTTGGCGCGGCCGCATAGGGCATCCCAGCGAACAGTGCTACGCCACGGCGCTCACGTCCCCGCACCGTCCCGTTGGTGGTCTCGACCTCGAGCTCCATGGATCCATGATCTCACGAACGCAGCCACGCCCGTCGAGAACTCATCGAGTGGGACGCTCAACGGGTGGGGTTCTCGTGTTCAGCCGGCCACCTCGTCTACTTGTGTACCGGCGTCCCAGAGGACGACATCGTCGGTGATCTCACCGATGATGGGGTTTCCGTCAGCATCGAACAGCGCCATGCCCACCTCAGATGAAGCAAAGAACAAGTCGTTGGACTGCACCAACATGGTGGCAAAGCTCAACCGGTCGCGGGGGTTCGCATAGACATCGAAGCTGTAGATATCGCCGGGGAAGGCGGTGGACCCCGATCAGTTCCGACAAACAGCGGGACATATGTCACGGAACCATTCAGCCAGGCGCAGAGTTCCACGCTGAGGCCGAACCGCCGAACCGCCTGGCTGGCGACCCGAGGCCCGCAGGCCAACAGCGCGTTCAGTTGAAGCGGCCGCGAATCCAGTCGGCCATCCGTGCCACCGCGTCATCGGCTTCGGGCATGTTCCCTGCGCAGTACTGAAAGACGTGCTGCATCCCGGCGAACACGTCCAGGCGCACCTCTACCCCGGCAGCAACGGCAGCGGCTGCAACGTCGAACGCGTCGTCAAGCAGGGTTTCTCGACCCGATGCCTGGATGTACAACGGCGCCAGGCCCGTGTAATCGGCGCGGACTGGAGACGCCCGAGCGTCAGTCGGATCGGCACCTTGCAGATAGAGCACGCCGATCTCCGCCAAGCGCTGCTGGTCCAGCAACATGTCCGTTGGGGCATTGACCGTCCATGAGTTGGCTGAGCACGAAAGGTCAGCCCAAGGCGAGATCGCAATAGCACCCGCGGGCTGAGGCAGCCCTGCATCGGCCAGCGATACCAGCAGGGCGAGCGCCAACCCTCCGCCTGCTGAGTCCCCCGAAACAATGATGTCCGCGGGTTGATGGTTGTGATCGAGCAGCCAACGGTAGGCAGCGATCGCGTCATCAACGGCAGCCGGGAACGGGTCCTCAGGCGCAAGACGGTAGTCGACGCTCAAGGCCCGACAGTCGGCTGCCTTCGCTATGTGGCCAACCATCCCGACGACATGATCGGCGGTGCCCAAGATGTAGGCGCCGCCGTGGAAGTACAAGAGCACCTTCGACGAGTCCACGCCCTCGGTGTCAATCCACAGAGCCCGAGGTCCGCCGGCCACAACCTCGTCGACGACCACGCCGGGATCGGTCGACCAACTCGCGAACATGTCTGCGACCAACCGGACCGCTGCCATGGTGTCCATGCCTGCGGGAGGCTCGGGCGGGTGATCTCGCCGCTCGCGAGTGCGGTCTTCATGAGCCTGAGCCTCAGCGCTGATCATGGCCCGGACCCTACTGTTACTGGGCGCTACGGTTCTCCACGTCCCCGCCTACTGAGGACAGAGGAGCATCACATGGCTGACGAGTGGTTCGAGCTGTATCCAGGCCTCAAATTCGAACGTCATGAACACGACATCTTGGTCATGACCATCAACCGGCCCGACGTCTTCAACGCGACCAGCGCGGCCGATCACCGAGGTCTCAGTCGAGTCTGGCTGGACATCGATGACGACCCCGACACCCGAGTGGTCGTCGTGACGGGGGCCGGCGAAGCGTTTTCGGCGGGCGGTGAGCTCGACTGGATCGGGACCATGGTCAACAGCTATGAGGGCATGAAGCCGGCCATGGACGAGGCCCGCGACATCGTCTATCGCATGACCGATTGTTCCAAGGTCATCATCTCCGCCATCAACGGTGTCGCCGTGGGAGCCGGACTCGCCGTCGCCCTGATGGCAGACATCAGCGTCATGAACGAGGACGCCAGGCTCACCGATGGGCACATGCGCTTGGGTGTAGCGGCAGGCGACCACGCCGTCATTTTATGGCCGTTGCTGTGTGGCATGGCCAAGGCGAAGCTCTACCTCCTCACGTCAGACTTCATCGATGGCCGGACCGCGGATGAGATCGGGCTGGTGTCCAAGGCCGTACCGGCTGATCAGGTGATGAGCGAGGCGCTGCGTATTGCCACCAAGATCGCCACCGGTCCCCAAGATGCTGCCAAATGGACCAAGCGGGCCCTGAACTTGTGGATCAAGCAGGCCGCGCCTGCATTCGAAGCGAGTCTGGCCATGGAGATGCTCACTTTCATGGGCAACGACGTCATCGAAGGCCAGGCTGCCCTAGCCGAGAAGCGTCGTCCCGATTTTGACTGACCCGCGTCAGCTCCTTAGCTTCGACGGACCTCGCTGAATGGCTGGTCGCGGTCTGCTGATGGCTCGCGGGGCAGGCCCAATATGTTCTCGCCGATGATGTTTCGTTGAATCTCGTCGGTCCCCCCGGCGATCGATTGCGCCGGTGTCGAGATCAGAATCTCCGCGGCGACATCGTCATGGTGCCCCGTCCCGGCCGCCAACATGGCCGCGGCTCCGCTGATCCTGGTGTGCGCGAGTGCCGACCGGCGAGCGACCTCGCTGCGCGCCAACTTCCCAAGAGAACCTTCGGGGCCAGGCGGGCGACCCAACGAACGGGCTGCGAGCGCTCGCTTGGCCGTCCACTCGTTGGCCTTGGTGAAGCTATAGAGGGCCGCGAGTTCTTGTCGAAGAATCGGGTGGCCCGAGACGCCGTGCTGTTGTGCTCGGGGGATAGCGAGTTCAGAGCGGCCGCCACGCTGGGGATACCACGCATAGACCTTGAAGTACTCCTCGGCCTCGGCCTCGGCCTCGGCCTA
>CAWKYX010000004.1:0-36437 GCA_963854265.1 Acidimicrobiia bacterium | reverse complement strand
GTTCGATGATCTGGCGGTGCCGCTCGGCCGGCGTGCGACGGTCGCCGGTGACCGGGTTGGCGAGGTTGTCGCCCAACATCAGCAGTCCGAACTCCATGAGACCACCCTCCCTTTATCGCCCCTATTCATCGCTATTCGTCCGAGAAGCGATGGCGGACGTGTCCGTATTGCTCACCGCTGTCGACGGTGAGGCACTCCCCCGTCACGGCGTCAGCCTCGACCAGATACCTGACCGCTCGACCAGCTTCTACGCCGCCCGCCCATTGACCGAGCAGGGTACGGGCGCGGAGACGTTCGATCTGCGCATCGTCGAACTTCGCCGGCGCAATGGTGGGCCCAAGCGCCACGGCGTTCGCACGCACTGCCGGCGCCAACTCGACCGCGAACTGTCGAGTGAGGGCCAGCAGCGCTGCCTTGGCCACACTGTGCGCCATCCGGCCAGGCCACGGTTGCCATGCCGAAAGGTCGACGATGTTGACGATCGATCCACGACCGGAGGCAACCATGTCGGGCGCCACAGCATTGGCGCAGTGGAAAGCACCGTCCAGCACCACATCAAATGTCGAGCGCCACACGCTGAAGTCATCGGTTGGAAACGTGTCGCGGGCGAAGGCCGACGCACTGTTGACCAAGACGTCGATCGACCCCAGCCGACCCCGGACGTCGGCCACCATCGACGCCACCGGCGCCGGGTCGGACACATCGCACTGGACGGCCATCGCATCGGACGCTCCGGCTTCGATCGATTCCCCGGCCGTCGTGGCCGCTGCGTCAGCCGACGAGTTGTAGACGATGGCGACCTTGGCTTCCGCTTCAGCCAGGGCGAGCACGATGGACCGGCCGACTCTGTGGGCCCCGCCGGTCACCACGACTACTCGATCCTTCAGCTCCATCGCGCCGAGTCTTGCACTCCTGTCACGGGTGACACGGGACACCTTGGCCGAAGGGCCACTCCTGGTATGTCCTAGGATCGGCGTCCGTGGTCGCACTCACCTGCATGCTGATGCCCGAAGGTCCGGTTGGCCAGATCGTCGAGGTAGCTCGCGAAGCCGAACGCCTGGGCTTCCACCGAGTCTGGATCCCTGACGAAGGATTGGCGGCGCGCGAGTGCTACGTCACCCTCGCCGCCGTGGCCTGCGCGACAGATCGCGTGGAGATCGGCACCGGCATTACCAACGCCTACACACGCCACCCAGGCACGACCGCTGCCGCCATCGCCACCCTCGACGAGTTGTCGGGCGGACGAGCAGTCCTCGGCGTCGGCGCCGGCGGGGCGCTCACCCTCGACCCGCTCGCCATTGAACGGACGGCCCCGCTGAGCGCTGTCCGCAACCTCATCACTGTGGCTCGCTCGCTGTGGTCAGGCGAGCAAGTCAACACGACGGCACCTACCGGCTCGTTTCGGTCGGCTCGGCTCGACTATGGGCGACCAGACATCCCGGTCTGGCTCGCTGGTCGCGGTCCCAAGATGATGGAGCTGGCCGGCGAGCTCGCCGATGGTTTCATCATGTCGTACATGCACAAGGAGCTCATTGGCGATCACGTCGCGGCGATAGCCAATGCAGCCACCAGTGCCGGACGAACACGGCCACGCATGGCCTACATGACCCTTGTCGCCACCACCGACGCCCAACTCGATCAAGTTCGAGCCGCGCTTACGTTCCGACTGGTGGACTCGTCGCCCCAGACGCGAGCGCTCATTGGCTTGACCGATGCCGCCCGAGCCGAGCTTCGTGAGGCATTGGCCTCCGGCGGGCCGGCTGGAGCAGCACATTTGGTGCGGCCCGAATGGGTAACCCAGTTCGTGATCGCAGGTTCGGCCGCCGAGTGCGCTCGCGAGCTCAACGGCCTCATCGACCAACATGGCCTCGACGAGTTCCAGGTATCGCTGAATGACCTTGATGCCGGTCCCGAAACGCTGGCGACAATCGCGGGACTCATCGCCCAATAACGCGTCGCCAAACAGGCCGTCGCCGTATGGCGCGCCGGAACGAGCCCTGTCGCACGCCCGAAAACCGTGGCAGGATCACAAGATGGACAGTGCGCTGCAAGAACTCCTCGATCGTCAAGCCATCCACGACGTCATGTGCCAGTACGCCCGAGGCATCGACCGCACCGATCTCCCGCTGGTTCAGTCGTGTTATCACCCGGGCGCCACAGACGATCACGGGTCATTCAACGGGACCATCGAAGACTTCATGCCGTGGGTCGAGATTCAGCTCGAAGCCTTCGACTCGATCATGCATTTCCTGGGCAACATGCTGATCGAGCTCGACGGTGATGTCGCGTACGTCGAGACGTACTGCATCTCCTACCACCGCCTGAAGGGCCAAGACGTCGACACCTTGTTCGCACTTCGCTACGTCGACCGGTTCGAGAAGCGCGAGGACGAGTGGCGCATCGCCACGCGAAAAGTGGTGGCGGAATGGAACCGCGTCGACGAAGTCAATGCCCCTGGTTTTGGCCCCGAGTTCATTCGTGGCCAAAAGGGCCACGGCGACCCGGCCTACCAACGCTGAGTGCCCGCGAGTAGCTGACTGCTCGCGAGTACAAACGCGGAACCGCCGGCAGTCCATCCAAACCCATAGGGTCGAGAGACCACCGGCGGTCGCCTGGCAGAATGCGCTCAACTCAGTGGAACGTCACATTTCGCTGCGATGTCGAGGAACGACTGAAGGAAATCAGCAGACGGGTCACTGTCGGTGAACCCGGCCCTCATGGCGTCCTTCAGGAGACCGCCGCTCATCTCGTCAGCCACACACCCGGCGGCCTCGGCACCGAAGTCTTCTTCGAACTGCTCGGCCAGGACGTCACGCAAGTTGATGCAGTCGTCCAGCGCGTCCACGACCACGCCGATTTCGTCGTCGTTGAACGCGTAGTCGCCAACGTCGCCTACGGCATCTGCAGTGATACCCAGCTCACCAAGACGATCGTCGCCAATGGCGCCGACAACCTTGCTGGCCCAGCACTCGGCATCGTCACGGTCGGTGAGCGGCGACCCGGGATCGGAATCTGCCATTGCACTTGTGGCAAGCGCTTGTACGAGTGGGCTGTCGGTGGGTGCGCCGGCAGCGCCAGCTTGTTCGCGTTGTTGATGGTTGACCTGAGCATTGTTAGAAAATCCTCTGTTTTGGTTCCGCGTGCGCTGTCCAGGGCCTGTGCACCCCACCTTGGACATGCGAACGCGATGGGTACAGAGGCCTATCGGCAGGTGCAAGACCGGTTGTTAACCAGAGGATAGCGAAAGAGCCGTACCGCTCGTGAGGGGCGCGCCCGGAGCCCGGTCGACCACTCCGGGGTGTCGTTGAAGCGAAAATGGCCCTCGTTAGGGTTGTCTGTATGTTTGTCGCGGCCACCACTGACCTCTTCGACCACCGGGCATGAAGCGGACCCTCATTCGCACACAACCCGAGGCTCGGGCGTGGCTCCAGCTCGAGTGCGGCCATCACGCGCCTCGTACCGACCCCACAGCCACAGCCACAGCCACAGCCACAGTGGACTGTCGGGATTGCGATCTGCGCTTGATCCCGACGGTGGCCACGCCAACTCGCCAAACACCGATCTGGACAGCCGGCACTGTGCCCGCAGCGTTGTTGTCAACCCACCACACCAGCGTGTGGGCAGAACTCGTCGTCGTCAGCGGCTCGGTCACCTTCTTCGACGAGGATCCTGCCTGGGAGGCCACCGCTTCAGCCGGCGAGACCACCGTCATTGTGCCGGACCGTCCACACCACATTGTCCCGGCCGACGATGCCGAGTTTTTTGTGCAGTTCTACAACCACGCCGCCCCGACCGACGGCTGATTATGGTCGCTGAGACACACAACGAGTTTGCGGGACTGTCCCGCGTCGACATCGTTACGTTCATCGTTCACCATCTCTCACGGTGCGACGATGCCGATCTGGCCAGCATCACCATCGGCGAATGCGGCTTCGAAGGCCTGCTCGACATCGAGGAACTGGCCGAACTGGTCGGGGAAGAATTCGGCGAGCGAACCCTGACGGGGCCGGCATTTGATGACGTCGACAACACCTGGACGGTCATTGAGTTTGTCGCCGCCCTCTACCCTGGTATCGCCGAATAGCCGACCAACAACGGTCGAGCCTGTGAGCGGGCGTGACGG
Organism: Acidimicrobiia bacterium; assembly: GCA_963854265.1. Taxonomy (GTDB): domain Bacteria; phylum Actinomycetota; class Acidimicrobiia; order Acidimicrobiales; family UBA8592; genus CAWKYX01. The sequence goes on along the minus strand of CAWKYX010000004.1, from coordinate 32,314 downwards.
CCCAGGCCAACCACAACACCGCCAGCCTCGTGGGCCCGGCGATCCTGACTACATTCACAGAGTGAACCAACTCGCCACCCCAGAACCGACGGAGCCCCCGCCATGTCCCTCTTCGATGACCTCACACCCAGCCTGGTGACCAACACCCCCGCACAAGGGCGTGAACTCGCGATCATGATGGCCCGCAAGACAATCGCTTCAATGCAAGGCGACGCCGACGTGCGTGGCCGGGCGCGGACGGACCATGCCGAAGATGCCGGGCAGCTGATCGCAGCGGGTCAGGTTGTTGCAATCGAGTTCCAGACGATGGCTGCTGCCAACAACTACTGGCGATAGGTCGCGGCCGATGACTGTGAGCCCGGTCGACGTGACCAGTGCCGGCTTGTACCGCTCGGGGATCCCCCACGACCGATTCCGCGCCATGCGAGAGACATCGGGGCTCACGTGGCACCCCTATGAGTCGACAGGGTTCTGGGCGGTCACACGTCACGCCGACGTGCGCGCCGTGTCTGCATCGCCCGAAGTCTTCTCGTCCGCGATCGGCCATACGAACCTCTGGGACCTGGAAGCCGATGCGCTCGAGGCCCGGCGATCGATCATCGATACCGATGCCCCCGATCACACACGCCTGCGCCGCTTGGTCAGCGCCGCGTTTACGCCTCGCAGCATCCATCGGTGGGAGGCGGCGACACGCCACATCGTGGGAGAACACCTCGACAACTTTGTGGCTTCGGGCGGGGGCGACTGGGTACAACTCGTCGCCGCGCCGATCCCGATTCGAGTAATCCTGTCGATCCTCGGAGTACCGACCGAGGACGCGGACTTTCTCGTGGAACTCTCCAACTATTTAGTGGAGGGCACCAGCGATCAGCCCACGTTGGCGCCCGACGCGTATGGCAACGTCACGCCCTTGCGTCTGCTGCCTTTTGCGAGCCCCGCCAGCCACGCGCTCTTCGACTACGGCGAGCGCATGGGGCAGCTCCGTCGGTCCGAACCTGGCGATGACCTATTGACCACCCTCGTCTCTGCCCAAGATGACACCGACCGACTATCGCCGTCTGAGTTCCGGAACTTCTTCCACCTTCTGGTGTTCGCCGGCAACGAGACGACAAGAACTGCGCTCATCCACGGGGCGCTCGCCTTCAGCGCCAATCCCGACCAATGGGACCGCGTCATCGCCGACCCGCGCACAATTGAGACGGCTGTCGAGGAAGTTCTCCGCTGGGCAACGCCGGTGTTGCACATGCGTCGTACCGCCACCCAAGCCACTGACTTGGCGGGGACGGCGATCGCGGCCGGGGACAAAGTTGTGATGTGGTACGCCTCAGCGAACCGCGACCCGGATGCATTTGCCGAGCCGTTCACGTTCGACGTGTCACGAACCGACAACCCACACTTCGCATTCGGGGGTGGCGGGCATCACTTCTGCCTCGGCGCTTCCCTGGCACGAATGGAAACCCGCATCCTGCTGGAGGAGATGGCCCACCGCAATCTGCGTCTGGACCGAATCGGCGACCCAGTCCATGCACCATCCAACTTCGTGCACGGTGTGCTCTCGGTCGACATGGCAGTCACACAGCGCTGAACGCTCAGTCCTTCAGCACCACCAGGGCGGTCACTCCCAGGTGGTGACGTGGGTCGGTGTGATCGATACCACGACCCGTTCGGTCCCCTCTGCGTCAAAGGTGTACTCGTCAATCCCCATGTAGCGGTGGGCCAACGTGTTCAGCAACGAGTTGTCGACGTCGGTTTCGATAGCCGACGCGGCCCCTCGCACCTCCATGCTCCGGTACATGTTGTCGGGGTCAACGAACGCCAGCGCCAGCGCAGGATTGGCGACAAGGTTGCGGTACTTCTGGCGCTGGGTCGTGAGGCTGATCCGGATGGTGGTGCCATCCCAGCTGAACCAAACCGGAGTGCAGTGAGGCCCGCCCGTGGGCCCGATGGTCGCCATGGTGGGCGCAATTGCCAGGTCCAACAGGTCGGCATGCGATGTCGGTATCAGATCAGCCATGTCGCACTCCCACCTACAGGTTCTTGCCGAGGGTTGAGGCGGGACTCGGGGTGTCGCCTTTAAGTTGGCGACGCCGTTCGAACAGTTCTTCAGCAGCACCCTGGGCCCGTTCGGCTACCTCGCGCACGTCAACAACGGTGACCTCGCCACCCTCGACGAGCCGGCGACCCTTCACCCACACGTCGGCCACATCGTGTGACGACGCGGTGAACACCAAATGCGCAGCGATATTGAAGTCAGCCCCATGCATGACCGGGACGAAGTGCAACGCCCGCAGATCGACCGCCACGATGTCGGCGTCCTTGCCGACCTCGATCGACCCCGTGATGTCGTCGAGACCCAGGGCCTTGGCACCAGCCAGGGTCGCCATGTCCAAGATGTCCCACGGGTCGCCAGTTGTGGGGTCGAGCGAACTGACCTTCTGCAGCAGCGATGCGAACTTCATTTCCTCGAGCATGTCGAGGTTGTTGTTCTCTTTCTCACCGTCGGTACCCAACGCAACCGTCATGCCCTGATCTCGATAGAAGCCGATACGAGCAGGACCGGAGGACAGCTTCATGTTTGAGCAAGGACAGTGGGTAACGCTGGTTCCCGTCTGCACCATCAGTTGCACTTCGCGATCGTCGAGCCACACACCGTGTGCGATGACACTGTTCTCACCCAGGATCCCTCGGTTGTAGAACTCCTCGATCGGGCGCCGGCCGAACTGACGCAGACACTCCTGGACTTCCCAAATCGACTCTGACGAATGTGTGTGGATACCGGTGTCGAACTCTTCAGCAAGCGCGGCTGCCTCGCGAAACATCTCCGGCGAGCAGTAAAAGATGTGCTCCAGACCGACCCATGTCCGGACTCTGCCGTCGGCGGCGACCCGGTGGGTTTCGAGCAGGCGACGGTTTGTCTCCATCGTCTCGAAATAGTCGTAGAGATCTGCCGTGTACGGGGCGAGGGTGGCCCGGATCCCGAGTTCATCAGCGGCGCGCGCCGAGCCTTCCATATAACGCCACATATCGAGGACCGAAGTGGTGCCCCCGCGGAGGCCTTCGGTATAGGCCATCCACGACGCCGCCTCGGCAATCTCCGGTGTCAGCGCCCTGTGGGCAGGATCGATGTGATCTTCGAGCCACTCCCAGAGCGCCAGGGACTCGGCGGTCCCGCGCAGCAGGCCGGAGTGGAGATGGCAGTTGTGAAATCCCGGGACCACGGCATGGCCCGTGGCATCGACGACATCGACGTTGGCTGAGGCAGGGTGACGGTCGATGTCTTCGACCGAGCCCACTGCTTCAACCTTGCCATCGATCACCAGCACCGAACCGGGATCGTGGACGATCTTGGATCCCTCCATTGGCAGCACCGTGCCACCCCGCAACAAAAACGTCTCGCTCATGAACAGCTACTCCAGGGTGGGGTGATTCGCGCGCTCAGCGCACTGACTCGATCAGAGTCATGGTCTCGGTTTCAATGATGCCTTGATCAGTGACACCAACGTTGGGGATGTTCGGGAGACACAAGAAGTTCAGCGCATACATCGGGCGGTACTTGATGCTGCAGTGCAACTCGTCAACCAGCACCTTCTCGACTGCAGCCAAGCCGCCGGCAACGTCGGCCAGCGGCTGGTCCGACATCAGCCCGGCGATGGGCAACGCTACGAGCGCGCGCGTCTCGCCGCCCACGACGGCGCAATACCCGCCGCCGGCGCCGGCAACCTCGTTGGCAGCGCGTGCCATGTCCTCGTGAGAATCACCCACGACGAAAATGTTGTGTGAATCGTGGTTGACGCTGCAGGCAACGGCGCCACCTCGGATTCCCAAGCCTCCGACAAAGCCGCGTCCGATCGCCCCGCTCGCACGGTGCCGTTCGACAACCGCAATGCTCAGAATGTCGTTGTCGACGTCGGGCATTGCGATGCCGTCGCCGATGGCGACCTCGGCAGTGCGGATGGTCTTGGGGCCACCGAACTCGACGACGCTGACGGTGGCCGGCCCCGGACCTTCGGCCGGTAGCGCCATGTCCGAAGCAGTCAACGGGGCAGCGAGGTGCATGGTGTCTAAGGCCCACTCGGGATAAGCGAACGACGGCGGTTCGTCGGCCAGGTCGTCGCCCACAGCGGCCACGCGCCCGTGATGCACAACCGTTGACGGCGAGAACGCAGCGAGATCGTCCAGAACAACGAGATCAGCGAAGCGGCTTGGCGCCACCGAGCCCACATCGCGGTCCAGGCGCATCAGTTCTGCAGAGTTCAGCGAAGCCATCTGGATGGCTTGCACCGGGTCAAAGCCACTCTGGATGGCCAAACGAACACGCTGGTCGAGGTGGCCTTCACTCGACAATATGTTCGGTTGAATGTCATCGGTGCAGAGACACAGATAGCGGGTGTCTATATCGCCGGCCCGGACGGCAGCCGCGATCTCTGGCCACTCCTCGGCGGGCAATCGATCGATCCTGGGGGTAAGCAACACGCGGAGACCGCGACGCAATTGCTCGACAACCTCGGCAGCTGACTCGGCAACGTGGGTGTCTTCAAGCCCAGCTGCCACGCCCGCATCCAACACTTGACCAACAAATCCGGGCAGCTGGCCACCAATGGTGCGCCCAATCTCGATTGCCGATTCGATGCGGCTGAGCTGGTCCGGGTCGCCTTGGAGCAACAGCGCCGGGTTGATGTCGCCACCCAGACAAACCGCATCGGGTCGACGCAACAGCGCATCGATGTCGGTGGCGTCGAGCGCGTGCCCGGATGTCTCGAGGTGCGGTGGCATGGCGGGCACCCGGCCGGGAACACGTAGGTAGAGGTTGAGCGGAAGGCCGGCTGCCTCGGTCACAAACAGTTCGATGCCGGGCAGGCCCAGCACGTTGGCGATTTCGTGTGGGTCCTCACAAACGCTGAGGACACCACGGGGCACAATGGCCCGGGCCAGCTCGGTGAGGGTCAGGTTGCAGCTCTCAACATGCAGGTGCGGATCGACGAGGCCCGGGGCAACGAAGCGATCCTCGGCGTCGACGACCAGCGTCGCATCGGTGATGGTGTAATCCCCAGGCTGCGCGAGAGCAGCGACGCGCTCACCCGATACGACGACGTCGGCTCGGACGAGTTCGCGGGTGAACACATTGACGACTCGGCCGCCGCGGACCACCAGATCGGCAGGGTGCTCACCGAGCGCTACCTGAATGAGTCTCTGTCGAGCAGCGAGTGCGATCACCAAGCCATCGTAGCTCTCAAGCGCTATGTTCTGCCCGTGGATGGCCGGCTCGACGCAGACCTCCATTCAGTCGGTTGGTGTCGCGCTCGTGGCACCCAGGTCCGCAATCTCCTCCTCATGCTCTTTCTCTTTCTCATGCTCTTTCTTTCCGCTCGTCAGGGGTAACACATGTTCATCGGCGCCGAACTCGTCCCATCACCAGAAGAGTTGCTACGCCTCCAGGCCGTCGCTCGCGGTGACGAACCGGCCGATGTCGCCATACGCGGTGGCACCGTCTTAGCCCTCCACAGCCGCGAGTTGATCAAGCGCGACGTTCTGATCGCGGGCTCGCACATCGCGGCCATAACCCCGTACGACCGGCTCGACGCGATCACCGATATCGATGCATCAGGCCAGTTCGTGGCGCCGACCTTCATCGATGTTCACCTCCACATCGAATACACGATGCTTACGCCGGGGGAACTCGGCCGCTTGGTGGTGCCGCGTGGCACGACCACGGTTCTCGCCGACCCCAATTGTCTGGCCAACGTCTGTGGGACTCGGGCGATGGATGTGATGGGCGCAACCGCCACGCCGTTGCGAATCTTCCAACAGGTGTCCCACAAGATCCCTCGGGTACCCGATTTGGAGCTGGGAGGAGCTGTGGTGTCCGAAGCCGACATCATCGAACGGCTGACTGCCACCAACGTGGCCACCCTGGGAGAGAGCAACCCGTTCGATCTCGATCTCTCGGCCGCCCGAAAGGCGCATGCCGCGCTGTCGGCCGGGCGCCGGCTCACCGGGCACACCGCTCGCATCGCCGACGAACCGCTGTGGGCATATCTTGCGGGGGGCGTTTCCGACGATCACAACGCCTTCAACACCGCCGAGGTCCTCGATCGCTTGCGACTCGGTGTGATGATCACCGTCATGGCAGGGTCGATGAACGACAACGTGCCGCTCGTGTTCGAAGACCCGGCGGCCGTTTCGGGCGGGTTCGACCACATGACGTTCTGCGCCGACGATCGCCACGTCGAAGATCTCCACGACGAAGGCCATATTGACCATCATGTGCGCAGCGCAATCGCCGCCGGGGTGCCAACAATCGAGGCGTACCGGATGGCAACGCTCAACGCCGCGCAGAACTATCGCATGGACCACCTCATCGGCTCGATCACGCCGACGCGACTCGCGGACATCATGATTCTCGAAGACCTCGAGGACGTCCGCCCGTCGCTGGTGCTCGTGGGCGGCGAGATTGCCGGACGCAACGGTGGTGCAACCTTCACCGACACCGACGTCATGCCCGATTGGGTCAGAGAAACCGTCCACCTACCCAACGACTTTGGACCCGACCTGTTCCGGGTCGAGGCAGATGCCGCTGCCGATGAGGTCGCGGTCGTGCGGGCCATGGAGATGTACGACGGGTACTTCAAGCGCGCGTTGGAGGCCGAACTGCCGGTCATCGACGGCAATGTTGTACCTGACCCCACAATTGACATCGCCAAGATCACTATTGCTGACCGGCACCACGGCACCGATACCCGCGCCACCGGCTTCGTGCGCGGCTTCGGGCTCACCCGGGGCGCATTGGGAATCACCAGCAACTGCGAAAACCAGAACCTGGTCGTGGTCGGAACAAGTGACGACGACCTCGCGCTGGCCGCCACAACGCTGCGAGACATCGGTGGCGGCTACGTGTGCGTTGCCGACGGCGAAGTACTCGCAGCCGTCCCGCTGCCCTACGGCGGGATCATGAGCGATCAGCCATGGGAGACCGTCTACGACCAGTCGGTCGCCGCGAACCGCGCCGCACAGACGCTCGGGTGCGAAATTGCCTCGCCGTACATGATCCTGGCATTCGTGGGTCTTGCCGGCGTCCCGGACTACGGCCTCACCGAGAAAGGGCTCATCGACACCATGACGCAGTCATTCATTCCGGTGGTCTTGTGCTGTCGGTGCCCGCAACACGTTCATACTGGCGACGCCGGCTAGAGCCGGCGAAACCCAGAAAACAACACAACCACACGAAGGACCACCAGCGTGACACTCCGGCCGATGCTCGGGTCAGCAATAACTCCCCCGCTTCTCACCCCCGCCGAGGAACAGGCACTCGAACGCCTCGACGAGGCCATTGACGATGTCGTGGCACCGCTCGCGGCAGAACACGACGCCGATGGCCGCTATCCCACTCGTGCAATCACTGCACTCAAGGACAGCGGGATATTGGCCCTGGCGATTCCTGCCGACCACGGCGGGATCGGTGCCTCACATGTGGCCAGCCTCCAGGCCCAAGTCCGCCTTGCAGCCGCGGACTCGGCCGTCGCCCAAGTCTACAAGGTGCATGACGAGCTGATGCGTGAGGTATTCACGTTCTGTCCCGACGAGCTCAAGCCGCGTCTGGCATCGCTCGTCTTGGACGACTCCGCCATTCTCGGACTTGCCGTAGCCGAAGCCGGCAGAACCGTGGCCGAGCCCTTGTCGACTATCGCGACAGAACAGCCCGATGGCGGATACGTGATCAACGGCGAGAAGATCTACACCACCGGCGCGGCCGAAGCTGACTACGTGGCGGTGTGGGGAATCGACATGGCGAGGTTCACACCTGACAACCCGTTCTTTGCGCTGCAGCTCAACCTGGTGGCCCGCGACACACCAGGGATGACGGTCCACCGTGACTGGGATGCGCTTGGACAACGAGCCACCGATTCCGGAGCGATCAGCTTCAACGACGTGACCGTCGGGCCCGAGTGGCGCGCCAGCTTGCCTGGGATGGCCCCATTGCCACAGTCTGGCGTGCGATTCGAGGCCGGCTTCGCAGCCCTCAACGTCGGCATTGGCATCGGAGCCCTCGAGGCAGCAATCCCGTTCGTCAACGAACAGAGCCGCCCGTGGCCATCAGCCGGGGTCGACAACGCGGCAGACGATCCAATGATTCAGCGAGCATCCGGAGAAATGGCGGCAGACCTGGCCGCCGCACATGCCCTCACGATGCGGTGCGGGGAACTGATCGATTCCTTCGAACGGGGTGAGATCAGCCGGACCGATCTCGCGATCCCCGTCTACGCGGCCCGCTCGGCTGCCGACAGAGCGGGACTGGCTGCCGCGCAGGGAGCGCACGCGTTGATGGGCACGCGCTCGGCGCGTCGGCCGCTGGGCTTCGACCGGTGGTGGCGCAACGCTCGCACGCTCACTTTGCACGATCCTGTCGAGTGGAAGCACGCCGAGATTGGACGCCACATCCTCACAGGCTGGGACCCGCCTCCCGGGATATACACATGACCGTCACCGCGGAGGAGATCCGCCAACTGGCCAAGATCGAGCTCCACATCCATCTCGAAGGCACATTTACTGCGGGTCGGATTGCGGCGTTGGCCGAGGGGGCCGGCGAACAGCCACCCCGACCGGTCGATCGGTTGTTTGCCGTCGACAATCTGGCCGACTTCTTGGAAACGCTCGACTGGGTCTGCGGCCTCGTCCGCGACGAGCCGACCGCTGAGGCTGTGGCATATGACTTCGCCACGTACGCCAGAGACCAGGGCATCGTCTACGCCGAGCTCATCGTCAACCCCACGCATTGGTCGGGCTTGTCCACCGCCCAGCTCTTTGCCGCGTGCGCGCGGGGTTTCGATCGAGCCCAGGCCGACGGGCTCGGCGACTTCAGGCTGCTCCCATCGATCTTGCGCCAACAAAGCGAGAAAGATGCGCTGGACCTGGTCGAGTGGATCGCCACTGCAGACATTCCCCGAATCGTCGGACTGTCGATCGACGGAAATGAAGCAGCAGCCGGCCGCACCGGACCGACTTTCGCTGCGGCTTATGACCGGGCCGGCGATCTCGGCCTCGGGCGCACCGCGCATGCGGGAGAGAGCTCTGGCGCCGAAGGCGTGCGCGACGCCATCGAGTTGTTGGGCGTAAGTCGGATCGACCACGGCGTTCGTTGCGCGGAAGACCGCGACGTGCTCGCGATGGTGCTCGATCGGGCAATCACGCTAAACGTCTGCCTCACATCGAACTGCACGTTGCTTTACGACAGCGTCGACGATCACCCCATCAAAGATCTCGCTGCAGCGGGAGTTCGCTACACCATCAACACCGATGACCCCGAGACCCTCGGCATCTCGCTATGCAGCGAGATCGCGTTCGCAGCTGAGCTCCTCGAATGGGATCTCGGCGATCTTGTCGCCGCGCAACACCGGGCGATCGACGCCACCTTCTGCTCCGCTCCAGACAAGGCAGAGCTCCGCAATCTGGTCGATCAGGTCGTGGGCTCGTAGTTCTGGCCCAACCCAGGGGGCATGCGGGCCCAACGTGCGCCGGCGGTCAGGATCAGCAGCGCGACTGCGAACGGGATGGCATTGAGGGCCTCCACGGGAACATCGACGAACACGTTGTTCAAGTTGATGCCGAGCGCCTCGAATAACCCGAAAACGAATGCCCCAAGCGCCGCGCCCCAGATACTCCAGCTGGCCATGATGATCACGATCAGCGCAATGAAACCGCGGTTCGCGGTGACGAGGGGTTGGAACCGCCCAACGCCGCCGAGCATCAGCGCCGCGCCACCCAGCCCACCCAGGAACCCAGAGATCAACGTGGCCGCGCTGCGGACCCACAACACATCCACGCCGCGTGCTTCGGCCGCGTCGGGGTCCTCGCCCACGGCTCTGACTTCTAGCCCGAAGATCGTTCGAGACGCCACGAACCAAGCCATTGGCACGAAGGCGATAGCCAGCCACGTGTACCAACTGTGGCCAAAGAACGCGTCACCCATCCATGGGATGTCCGACAGGAGTGGGATATCAATCTCTGCGGGCAACGAGACCTGACGGTCAACCCCACCGACCTCTGTGGTGACCCGGAAGATGTAGCCCGTCAGCCCAATGCCCAAGATGGTGAGGCCGAATCCCACCACCACCTGATTCGCGAAGAGGCGAATCGACAAGATGACCATGATGAGCGCCATCAGTAAACCGGCCACCCCTCCGGCCAAGAACCCCAAGGGTCCAACCGTGGGGTCTGCAACGTAGAGCGACGCCAAGGCCCCAACAATCATGTAGCCCTCGAGGCCGAGGTTGAGCACGCCGGCGCGCTGCGCGAAGGTCTCACCGATCGACGCATAGATCAACGGCGTCGCGAGGCGGAGCCCTCCAGCCAGGGTTGCACTCCAGAACGTGGCTTCGAAGAGTTGACTCATCGCGTGACCCGCCGCCCCAGCGAAAAGTTCGCCATGACCCCTTTGGTCAGCCGCATGATCTGCGGTGCGTACCGGATGGAGAACCCCAACAAGATGAGGGCCTGAATGATGTCGGACAATGAGGCGGGAATGCCTTCGGCTGACTGCATGGCCAGCCCCCCGGACTGGAGAGCCCCGAACAGGAGTGCCGCGACGATGACGCCGCCCGCTGTTGCTCCACCGAGGAATGCGACGACGAGACCAAAGAAGCCAATGTCTGACGCGATGCCGACATAAACCCGATGCAGAAGCCCGGCGGCCTGGATCCAGCCCACCAGACCGGCGGTTGCGCCTGAGATCAACAGCGAGTTCACGATCACACGCTTCCCGGGGATCCCGAGACTCTCCGCCAGCTCAGGATTCTCGCCGTACAGGTCGTACTGGAACCCCTTGACCGACCGCACCCACCACACGAACGCAAAGGCGACAATCACGGCGACGAACACGCCGGCGTGAAAGCGGGTGCCCTCAATGACCAAACCGAGGCGGGCGTTATCGGGGAACGGGTCGGATTGGGGCGTGATTGCGGAAGCCGGCTTGAGAGGGTTGTTGAGCAAGTACTCGACCAATAGCGCAGCGAACTCGGTGAACAACAGCGTCGAGAGGATCTCGTTGACGTTCATGTACGCCCGCAAGATCGCCGGTATGAGGACCCATGCCATGCCGAACAACGCTCCGCCAACGGCCACGAGCGGAACCGCGATCACCGATGGCGCGTCCTCGAGGAGCAACGCAGTCAACAGTGCGCCAATTGCGCCGGCAATCACCTGACCCTGCGCGCCGATGCTTACCAGCCCGGCACGCAGCGCAACCGCCGTCCCGTACCCGACGATTGCCAAGGGTGCAGCACGGGCAAAAGTCTCGCCAATCGCGAACTTCGAACCGAACGCTCCGTCGAACAGCGCGCGGTAGGCGGTAGCCGGATTCTCCCCCGAAACAAGCAGCAGGAGGGCCCCTGCACCCAGCGCGAGGGCAATGGCCAGCAAGCTGGTCGACAACGCCGTGGTGAGCCCGGGGAGGTCGTCGCTCTCGACGGGGCCGGGATCGCCCACGCCTCCGGACGCGCTGTCTGATGCGACGTCAGTCATTGGGAGTATCTACTCTTGTCAGCCCGGCCATCGCCGCACCGAGGCGCTCGGAACTCATTGCTTCGATCGGGAACTGGTCGGTCACCAAGCCCGCGTTGAGGACGATCACCCGGTGCGCCAAGTCGATGACCTCATCGAGATCAGCAGAAATCACAACCACGGCTCCCCCGGACTGGGCCGCGGCGAAACATCGATCGCGCATCGTCTTAGCGGCTTCGGGGTCGAGACCTTTCGTGGGTCCGTGCGCTACCAGCACACTCGGGTCGTACTCAAGCTCTCGCGCCGCCATGAGCTTTTGCTGATTCCCGCCCGACAGCGAGCCCGCGCGTGCCGACGGTTCTGGCGGTCGAACCTGGAATCGCTCGGCGAGCGCTCGGGCATGGGTAGCAATGCGGGCCGGGATCCGAATCCCGAGCCGGGTAAACCCTCCGGCACCGATGCGGCGGGCGGTTACGTTGTCTCCGACGCTGAGCGAACCGGCGAGCCCGGTGGCCCGATCTTCTTGAAGGTGTGCAACCCCGGCGCTGATCGCGCGAGTAGCCGAGCCTGAAACGTCAGCGCCGTCCACCACGACCCGACCGGCGCTCGGCTTCAGCTGACCGGTGAGTGCCTTTGCCAGCGCTTCTTGGCCATTGCCGGCCACGCCGACGACGCCGACGATCTCGCCGCCGGCGACCTCGAGGTCGAAATCGTGCAGGCCCACTCCATGGGGAAGCGAGATCGACAAATTCGTGACAGCGAGCCGCGTCGGGCCCCGCTCGATCTCAGGCCGTTGGACATCGAGGAGCGACACGTCCCCGATCATGAGCGTCGCGATCTCGCGCAGATCAGCATCACGCACATCGGCACCGCTCACCAAGGCCTTGCCCTGGCGCAGCACCGTCAATCGATCCGCGAGCTCGGCCAGTTCCGGTAACCGGTGCGAGATGTAAACGATCGGTGTGCCCTCTGAACGCAAGCGCTGACACAGGGTGATGAGGGCCTCGGTCTCGAACGGGCCAAGTGCCGAGCTTGGCTCGTCGAGGATCAAGACCCGAGCGCCCCAGGCAACGGCGATCAGGATCTCCGCCTGCTGACGCACAGCCAGTGGCATCTCGTCGACCAACCGTTCGGCAGGCACGTCCAACCGAAGTTCGTCGCACCAACGCTCGACCTCGGCCTTGGCAGCCGCTGCGTTGAAGAGCCGCGCTGCGCCTGGGCGACCAAGTTGCAAGTTCTGTGCGACGGTCAGCCCATTCACCAAAGACAGTTGCTGGCGGACGTGAGCCACGCCCGCAGCGGCTCCGCTGCGTCGCGACGATGGCGCGTAGGTCTCCCCGAACAGCTGGATCGAGCCGACGTCCGGCTTGATCGAGCCGGCAATGATCTTGGCCATCGTCGACTTGCCCGCGCCGTTCTCGCCGACAAGCGCGTGGATCTCGCCGGCCCGGAGGTCGAAGTCGACCGAGTCGAGCGCCTGGATGGCGCCGAACCGGCGAGATATGCCGCGCACGTTGATGGCGTCGCCGCCGCGTGACTCTGATAGCGAAGCCACTACCGGTGAATCATTCGCCTCGGATGGGGAATGGGATCTGGAAGCCGTCCTCGACTGAAGCGATGAACTCATCGAGCACAGCTTGCAGCTCGTCGAGCGACGCCGCGGTCTCAACGGTTGCTGCGGTGTTGATTGGCATAACTTCGATTTGGCCGTTGAAGATGCCCGACGGGAAGAAGGCATAGCCCCCACCAATCGCGGCCCCAACATCGCCATCGACGACAGTATGGATTTCACCGTCGGCGGTGCCGAACGCATCGGTGCGAACCAGATCGAACCAGTTCAGGTACAGCTGGTCGACACGGATGACTGTGGCAGACAAGAAGACATCGGGAGCGGTCTGCTGTTGCGAGCCGAACCCGACCGCGATCGGAATGCCGGCTGCTGCAGCCGATTGTGCTGCTCCGATGCAGATGCCATCACCAGAGCAGTAGATGAAGTCAGCGCCCTGGTCGATGAGCTGGGTCGCAACTTCGGCAGCACGCTGCACGTCGATGAAATCCCCTGCGAACCCTTCGAGGAACTGCAGGTCCGGGTTGACCGACAGGGCCGCGTCACGGAACGACTGATGCATGTCCTTCACAAAGTCGAACTCGGGGCCACCCACGATGCCGATTGTGTCGCCAATAATGGCGTTAGCGGCGAGCAAGCCGTTGGGGTATGCCATGTCCTGAATGTTGTAGAGCCAGTCCACCGTGTTCGCCGAGGTGGCTGCTCCAGGCACCAAGATGCCACCAGCCATCGCGAAGTTCACGTCCGGGAATTCACCCTGGAGCTGGCCGATGGGATCGACATACTCGATGCCGTGACCGATGATCAGGTCGAAGCCCTGATTCGCGAAGTCTCGAATTGCCGGCAGCGAATCCGTGGGATCGATGATCTCTTCCACGATGGTGATCTCGACGTTGCCGTCGGCCGCCGCGGCAGCTTCGATTCCCTCGACTCCGGCCTGGCTGAACGAGTTGTCGTTGCGGACGCCGGGCACGAGCAGCGCAACCCGCAACATTCCGTCGTCGACCTCGGCCTCGGGCTCAGGTGCCGGTGCCTCGGGCTCAGCCACCGGCTCGGTGTCATCATCGCCTCCGCACGCTGCGGCGATCAGACCGAACATCATAAGGATTGCAACAATCGTCAAAAACTTGGAACGCCGAAACATGGAAGCCTCTCCTCGGGTAGGCGCTGACGGCAACTATCCCTAGCGGGCGTTGTCAGCAGCTGATTATGTTAGCGCCGTCTCAGCGACTCGTCGAATGCCGACCAAGCCTCTCGGGTTTCAATGCCCGCCCACCATTGGTGTGAGCGGTTCAACGACGGGGCGTCCCGATAGGGCGAATGGGCACTGCATCACGAGCTTGCTGCGCGACGACTCGCTCGTCAACGGTCGTGCAGCGGCCCTCACGCACGACCACCTCGCCGTTGACGAGGACCAAATCGGCCCGGTCGGACAAGCCGCCGAGGACCAAACCCACCACCGGGTCGTGGACACCCACACGGTCAATGGTGGTCATGTCCCACGCAGCGATGTCGGCAGCCATGCCCGGGGCAATGATCCCCAGATCGCTGCGGCCCATACAGGCAGCCGAGCCTCGCGTTGCCAAGCGCAAGAGCTCACGGGAACTCGGCCACGTGTGTGGGGGATCGTTCATGTCGCGGTGGACCAGGGCGGCAATACGCAGGTCGCCCAGCTGGTTGCAGCCATCATTGGAAGCCGACCCTGTGGTCCCGAACCCGACCTTGCACCCGGCGTCGAGGTACTTACGCAGCGGCGCCCGGCCCCAGCCCATACGCAGGTCGGGAGCGATGAGGTGCACGATCCCGACGCCAACTTCAGCAAAGTCGACGATCTCCTCATGCGGTGGGTCGACCATATGAGCCAGCCAGACCCCGTCGTGGTCCCATCCGTTCTCGAGGAGGAACTTCCATGGTGTGAGGCCGTAGGTGTCGACGCAATACTTGGTGTCGATGACCTCATAGAGATGGGTGTGCAAGCCAACGCCGGGTGTCTCCGCCGCGAGCGCGGCGAATTGTTGATACATCTCGGGCTGGTCGGTGTGTACGCCGCACGGTGCGAGGTCGATCCGGATCTGAGCCAGTGGATCGGGGTCGTGATAGGTATCGATGAGCTCTTGGGAATGGCGCAACACCTCGTCGATGGTTTGGCAGGAGATGTTCGGCACGACCCCGCCGCTGCTGACGCCCTTTGTCATCGAGCCTCGGCCCGCGTGGAAGCGGATGCCTGTCTCGATGGCACCTTCGATCATGGCTTCGATGAAGGGTTCAGTCTTGCCTTCCAGGAACACATAGTGCTGATCGGCAACGGTAGTGACACCACCCAACAGCGACTCGACCATGCCGGCCTTGGCAACTGCTCCCACCGATGCAGCTGTGTAGTAGCCCTGTCGCCACAAGTACGTGGTCTTGACGTGCAGCCCCGTGAGCCAGGGATGGATCGGCGCTCGTTCCAGCTCTTGAAACGAGCGCAACCCAACTTGATACAGGTGCTGATGGGCATTGATGAGGCCAGGCAGGACCAGCAGCCCACTCCCGTCGATGACCTCCACAGAATCGTCGATCTCCAGATCGTGGCCAACCGCAGCTATGCGTTGGCCCGAGATGAGGACGTCGGCGCCCGCCAGCTCCCGATCGCGATCGTCGAAGGTTACGAGGTGACTAATATTGCGAATAAGGGTGTCGGCCATCGCCTCGGAGTCTGCACGTTGTGATCCCGTTCATGCAAGCGCCGCCGCGCCCGAGCCCGTCGACTGGCTAATGTCACAGCAACCATGAAGCCGCCACCATTTGATTACGCAGACCCCGAGACCCTCGACGAAGTCCTCCGGCTCCTGGCAGAAGCAGGCGACGACGCCGTGGTGATTGCCGGAGGGCAGAGTCTCATCCCGCTCCTCAACCTTCGGCTCGCCAGACCGGAAATCGTGATCGACCCACGCCGGGTCGCCGAACTGAGCTCCATCGATTTCGGGGAGCGCGGTCTCCAAGCCGGGGCAATGGCCCGAGCCATCGATGTCGAGGAGCACCCTGATGTTGACCAGATCGCCGGGCTCAGCACCGCACTGGGACACATCGGCCACATCCAGATCCGAGCGCGGACGACGATCGGCGGGTCGGTGGCCCACGCCGACCCAGCAGCTGAGCTACCCGCGCTTCTCGTCGCCCTCGGTGGCGAGGTCGTTCTGCAAAGTGCCCAAAGAGGTGCACGCACCGTCGCGGCCGATGACTTCTTCATTGGTCCGCTGATGACCGTGCGAGAGCCCGACGAGTTGCTGACTTCAGTGTGGTTTCCCGCCCACAACGGTGCGGTCACTGTTGTCGAGGTGGCCAAACGCCCTGGTGATTTTGCCATGGTGGGCGCCGTCGTCGGCTACGGAGTTGCCAACGATGTCGTGGTCGATCCGACCATCGTGTTGTTCGGCGTCGGGGGCCGGCCCGTGCGCCTGCCGGCCACCGAAGCCATCCTCAGCGGTGCCGCCCCTGACCAGGACACCTTCGCAGCCGCGAAAGCGCACATGCTCGACAACGTCGAAGCCAGCGGCGATGCGCATGCCTCGGCCGACTACCGCCGCCATGTCGCCGCCACACTCGTCGAGCGGGCACTGCTGGAGCTGTCATGACCAAACGAAGCGTCCACCTCACGGTCAACGGCGTCGACCACAACCTCGACATCGAGCCACGGGTGCTGTTATCCGATGCACTGCGCCACGACGTCGGGCTGACGGGCACCCATGTCGGCTGCGAACAAGGGGCCTGCGGCGCCTGCACCGTCATCGTCGACGGCCGAGCCCAGCGATCCTGTCTTGTCCTCGCGGTCCAGGCCGACGACGCACACATCGAGACCATCGAGGGGGTTGCGACCCAGGGCCTCGACCATGCCGTCCAGACATCGATGCACGAACAACATGGACTGCAATGCGGGTTCTGCACACCTGGCATCGTCATGTCGCTGGTCGCTGCCCATCGGGCAGGGGTCGACGTCGAGACGGCCAAGGACACGGTGCTCGATGGCCATCTGTGCCGTTGCACCGGGTACGTCAACATCCGGGCCGCAATCGATGCCGCATGGTCGACTGCCGGGGGTGACACATGAACCCCCTGCCACTCGTCGGCCAACGCGTCCCTCGCGTCAACGATGCAGCCCCGCTCCACGGCACGGGTCGATATGTGGATGACATCGAGCTACCCCACATGCTGCATGCTGCGATCATCCGCAGCCCGGTGGCACATGGGCATCTCACCGGCTTCGCCTCAGCTCCGCCTCCGGGCGTTACGGTCCTCGGACCAGATGAGTTGGCCGCGCACATCCACGGCCAACTTCCGGTCTTGTGGACGCTGGGCGACCAACGCCAACACGAGACGCCCGTCGTAGACGAACATCTGCGCTATGTCGGTCAGCCCATCGGGGTGGTCGTTGCTCAGTCTCGCTATCTCGCCGAAGACGCTGCGGAGATGGTGGAGCTCACCATCGAAGACTTGGAGCCAGTGGTCGAGATGGCCCACGCTTTGGAGCCCGACGCTCCAGCGTTGTACCCCGATCTGGGCGGCAACCTCCTCGCGACATTCGATGCCGGCGACACAGCCGAACACACCGAAGCGGTCTTTGCGGCAGCAGATCGAGTGATCGCCACAACGCTGCGTATCGGGCGAGTCCACGGGCTGTCCATAGAGGCCCGCGGCATCGTCGCGGTGCCCGAGCCTGGCGGGCGGCTACATATCCACACATCGACACAGACAGCGCATGCCGTCCGCGACGCCGTCTGTGAGGTCCTGGGCTTCGCACAGAGCGACGTGCGGGTGATCACCCCTGACGTCGGTGGTGGGTTCGGCCTCAAGGACCACCTGTATGAAGACGAGTTGATGGTCGCCATCGCCGCACTGGATCTGGGCCAGCCGGTCAAGTGGATCGAGGATCGATTCGAATCCTTGATGACCACGACCCACGCCCGCGACGAGATCCACGACGTCGAGGTCGCGTTCGACGACGACGGAACCCTCAAGGGAATGCGGGTCAAGGCCCGACGCAACGTTGGTGCGCGTCTGGCAGTGTTTGGCGGAGGACCGCTCTTCACCGGTCTCGGGATGGCGCCTGGTCCCTACAAGTGGGAGGCAGTGCGGTGCGTCGGCCAACTCGTTGCCACCAACACGATGTCCACTGGCGCCTACCGCGGCTTCGGCCAGACCCAGGCCGCGTTCATCCGCGAGCGAGCAGTAGATCTCGTGGCGGAGGAACTCGGGCATGATCCGGTCGAGTTGCGCGCTCAAAACATGATCCGCGCCGACGAGTTGCCTTATCAGATGCGGACGATGATCCAGTTCGACAATGGGGACTACGAGGCCGCACTGCGCC
Source organism: Acidimicrobiia bacterium (assembly GCA_963854265.1). GTDB lineage: Bacteria > Actinomycetota > Acidimicrobiia > Acidimicrobiales > UBA8592 > CAWKYX01. The sequence continues at coordinate 13,907 of CAWKYX010000004.1, read as the reverse complement.
GAGCGAGTGCGCTCATCTCCGAAGCAGCAGATCCCCCCGAAGATGGCCGCGTGCGCGGCATTGGATACTGCAGCTATGTGCAAATGGCCGGCATTGGGCCAAGCACCCTGAACGAGTTCATTGGACTCAGTATCGGCGGCTTCGAGTCCGCTGCGGTGCGGGTCGAGCCCGATGGCTCGGTCCGAGTAGCGACCGGCGTCTCGCCACACGGCCAAGGCTTGGAGACAACAATCCCCCAGTTGGTGGCAGACGAGTTGGGCGTCGAACTCGACACCATCCAGCTCATCCATGGCGACACCGACACCACGCCCTATTCGGCCTATGGAACGGCTGCGTCTCGCTCGCTGGCCGTTGGTGGCGGCGCGACGGTCGTAGCGACCCGGCGCCTCGCCGAGAAGATCAAGACCATCGCGGCCGAGATGCTCGAGGCCAGCCCAGCCGACATCGAGCTGGGCCAGGGTCAGGCGACCGTGGCGGGCACCAACATCGGCGTCAGCATCGCGGACGTCGCCCGCCGGGCGTGGCAGGGCTTCCGGCTTCCCGAGGGAATCGAGCCTGGCCTCACCGCATCGCACTCCTATGACCCCGTCAGCGCCACGTTCTCCTATGCCACTCACGCCTGCCGAGTCGCGGTCGACACCGGGACGGGCGAGGTCACTGTTGAGGACTACGTCGTGGTTCATGACTGCGGGACCATCGTGAATCCAATGATCGTCGAAGGCCAGATCCACGGTGGCGTCGCACAGGGTCTCGGTGCCGCGCTCATGGAAGAGGTCATGTACGACGAGCAGGGCCAGCCCCAGTCGTCAACGATGCTCGACTATCACGTGCCGGTCAGCGCGTCGCTGCCTGACATCCGTATCGAGCACATCGAGATTCCGAGTCCTTACACCCCCGGGGGCATGAAAGGGATGGGCGAAGGCGGCACGAACGGAGCATTCGGCGCGGTCGTCAATGCGGTGTGCGCCGCGCTACCCGATGTGGACTGGACCAACGTCACGACACCCTTGTCGCCCCAACGAGTCTGGGAGGCCATCCATGCTCAGTCCTGACTACCACCGCTTGCGGGTGTTGTACCCCGACGTCTTCGGCTTCGCCCGAGGGAAGTACATCCCCATATCGGCTGCGACTGGCGAAGTCAGCTACTCAGTAGGCATCTTCGGTGTCGGCTACGACCGGGCGTTGATACCTGCCCCCGGAGCCCAACTCCTCGATGGGTTGGGCGACATGCGCGCTGTCTATGCCGTCGACAACGCACGACCGTCGTGGCAAGAAGGGACGGGCATCGTCATCGCCGATCTGTTTCAGGACGGGGCGCCGCTCGCCATCTCGCCGCGGCACGCGCTCCGCAAAGCAGTCGCAGACCTGGCCGCGTTCGGCTATCGGGCCAGCGTCGGAATCGAGCTGGAAGGATACGTCCTGCAGCCTGACGGCAATGGGGGCTGGGACCCATGGGACACGCCCAGCGCGTACTGCTATGGAACGGGCCCCTTGGTCGACCCGATCGGCCTCCTCGACGAGATCATGGCGTCGGCTGCCGCATGTGGCATCGAACTGGAGACCGCAGCCAGCGAATATGACGCCCCACAATTCGAGTTGACCGTCAAGCACACCGACCCCCTCGCAGCCATCGACAACACCTTCCTGCTCAAATTGCTGTGCCGGGAGGCAGCGGCGGTCCGAGGCCTCCTCATGACGTTCTTGGGCCGACCGTTAGGCGATCGCGGCGGCAACGGGCTCCACGTCAACATCAGCTTCACCAACGATGCGGGCGAACCTCTCCTAGACGACCCCGACGCCCCCGACGGGCTCTCCAAGATGGCGCACCACGCGATCGCCGGCATGCTTGAGCACCACGAAGGCCTCACCGCGCTGTGCGCGCCCACAGTCAACGCCTACAAGCGACTTCGACCTGGCCAGCTCTCGGGATACTGGGCGAACTGGGGATACGACCACCGCTCCGTGGCCGTTCGGGTTCCCAACGAGCGCGGGCCGGGCGCTCGCCTCGAAAGCCGCTTGCCCGACGGGGCCGCCAACCCCTATATCGCGACGGCCGCGCTCCTCCAGGCGTGCGTGCTGGGCATCGAAGCGGCGGTCGATCCACCGCCGCGGGAGGAAGGTGACGGCCTCGCGACCGCAAACACCGATCGCTGCGCCCCCGACAACCTCGGGCTGGCCCTCGACGCGCTCGAAGCAGACTCGCCGCTGATCGACGCCGTCGGAGCAGGCCTCGTAGCCAACTTCGTAGCCATGAAACGCGAAGAATGGCGCCGCTTCTCCGAGGCCGTCACGGATTGGGAACTCAGGGAGTACTTGCCCTTCCACTGAGCGTCGATCAGGGCCCCCTCGGGGCTTGGCGCTGAGGGCTATCGGCGCTCCGCCATTTGACCGAGCGTCACCGCGGTTTCGGCTCCACCATCGACGATGAGGTTGACCCCGTTGACCCAAGACGCTGCTCGCCCGAGCAGGAACACGATGGGGGCCGCGATCTCTCCGGGATACCCCTCGCGGCCACCGGCGAATGACCGAAGTTCTGCGAGACGGACCGCGTCCATCGTTGCGTAGAAGTCGTCAAGGATCGGGGTGTAGACGGCACCAGGGCTGACCGCGTTGACCCGGACCTGACGGTCACGGTGTTGGGTGGCCAGCGCCATGGTGTAGACGGTCACCGCTTCCTTGCCCAAGAAGTACGCCTCGACCGGGTCGAGATCCAGAGCTGCGGTCGCCTCGAGTCCTTCAGCCATCGTCGAACAGGCCAGTAGGTTCTCGATCACGTCGAGGTGTGCGGGCCAGCCCGTGCCCGCACACGAGGCAACGTTCACGACCGAAGCGCCATCAGCAAGACGAGGAAGCAATCGCTCGGTGAGTTCGCGCAGACCAAAAAGGTTGACCGCCATGATCGCGTCAACGGGCCTCGTGGTCGGGAGCCCCGCAGCATTGCAGAGACCATGCAGCTGACCCTGGAACTGCTCGACGACCATGCCGATGGCAACCGGATCGCTCAGGTTGCATTTATAGAAGTCACTGACGTCGTAGTCCGGCTCGTTCACATCAACGCCAACGACCTCGCCTCCCTCTGCCACCAGCAATTCGGCGACGGCTCGTCCTATACCTGACGAGCATCCGGTGACCACGATCCGTTGGCCCGCAACGGACCCCGAGATCGCCAGCAAGCCTTCGGTCATCGCAACATCACAGGGAGGCCTCGAGCACCGCAAGACAACCCTCGGGTGTGCCGGGGATCGGGTTGTTCTTCAGGAGGTAGCTCTTCATGGCATCGTCCACGATCACGCCGTGGTCTGCGGGTTGCACCCCGGCTTCTTCCAGACCCATACCCATCCCGATCCGGTCGTTAAGTGCGCGGATCGTCGCACCGGCCAGCCCGGCGGCCGTCTCGTCATCAGGCTCGTCTACGCCGAAGATGCGTGCCACCCAGGCAGTCTTGGCCAGCGCGGCAGATCGGTTGTAATCGAGCGTCGCCGGCATGAGCGCTGCACACAGATACCCGTGATGGAGGTCATAGACGTAGCCAACCGGCATCGCGACCGCGTGAAGAATTCCCAAGCCGGACTGCTCTTTTGCGAGCCCGCCGAGTGCTGAAGCAATGGTCAGAGCCGACCTCGCTTCGAGACTCGACCCGTCGAACACGGCTTGTTCGATGTAATCGGCCACGAGCCGCATCCCCTTCTCGGCAATGGCATCAGAGAACGGGCTTGCTGCAAGACCGAGGTACGCCTCCAGCGAATGCGACAGCGCGTCCATTCCGGTGGCGGCGGTAAGCCACGGTGGCATCCCAACCATCAACTCAGGATCGAGAATGGTGATCCACGGGGCAGTGCCCGGACCAAACACGCCCTTCTTCTCGCCGGTCGCATGGTCGACGAGAACCGACACCTTGGCCGATTCGGCACCGGACCCGGCCGTGGTCGGTATCGCTATGTGAGGGACTCCAGCTACCTCGATCAATCGCTCACCGGTCATGAAATCGTGAGCAGAACAGTTGTTGGCAGCAGCAGCCGCGATGATCTTGGCGGTGTCGATGGGGCTGCCACCACCCAGCCCGACAACCGCGTTCGCTCCGAACTCGGTGAGCACGGCAGCCCCCGCGTCGACGTTCTGCACCGTTGGGTTGGACTTCACGTCGGTGAACCGCTCCACCGCGACGCCGCTCGCAATGAGGAAACCTTCGACCTTGTCGGCGATCCCAGCGTTGACGATGCCGGGATCGGTGACCACGAGCACTCGATCGAGTCCTCGTGCCATCAGTCGGTCGCCCGCCTCACTGGCTCGGCCTGCCCCGAACACGAACTCGATCGGTGAGAAGTACTGGAATGGCGAGAACATGCTGGCTCCTGGTGTGGGCCCTCGAAGCAGGGCGCGGGACACGAAGTCTTTCACAACGCCCGGCTACGATCGACCGAGGTAAGCACCCGCCGCCAGATGTTTGGAAGGAACCCATGCTGCAACACGCTGCCGAGGAGGCTGTCCGCGGTCTCGAAGAAGCCGGCATCAACTTCGTGTCTGGCCTACCCGACGGGTGGCAGCGCAATGTCCACGAGTTGGTCGAGAAGAACGACGCGTTTCAGTACGCGCCGGCCAGCAACGAAGGTGTGGCGTTTTCGATGTGTGCGGGTGCCTGGCTGGGCGGCAAGAAGTCTGCCCTGATCATGGAGAACAGCGGCCTGCGGGTGGCGTCGGAGTACATCGCTCGGATCTCGCTCGGCACCGGGGTCCCGGTGACGCTGCTGTGTTCGTATCGAGGCGACGTGGGCGAAACCGAGCACTGGGGTATTCCCCACGGCATCGTGGCCGAGCCGCTCTTGCAGGCGCTGCGCATCAAGTACCTCGTGGTCCGTCGGACCGAAGATTTGGCCAAGTCGATCAAGCGAGCCATGCGCCTGTCGGAGGCGCAGCTCCACCCCGCTGCCGTGCTCATCTCAGGCGATTGTGTGTGGGACGACGGAGGGGCGGGCTGATGGCCCTCAACCGTTATGAGTGGCTGGGGCAGCTGGCCGACAAGTTCCCTGATGACGCTCTTGTCATGTCCACCTACATCGGCGCAGTCTCCTTCGAGTGGGCCCATCACACCAACGAGCATCCCCGCACCGCGCATCTGGGCCAGATGGGCGACGTCATCGGGATGGCGCTGGGGCTGGCCCTGGCTTTGCCACATCGCAAGATTGTCTGCCTGGACGGAGACGGCTCGGTCTTGATGGAGCTCGGACAGCTAGTGGCCCTAGGCCAATACAGCCCGGACAACCTGGTGATCTTTGTGGTCGACAACGGCGTCTACGAGTCGATCGGCTGGGGCGACCACGGCCGTCGAGCTACCGCCACCGCACAGACCGCCAACCTGGCATCAATCGCCGCCGGGTGCAGCGTGCCATACACGGCCGACGTCTCCACGCAGGACCAGCTGGATGGCGAAATTGATCTCGCGTTCTCACGCAATCTGTGTAGCTTCATCAACGTTCGCACCGACCCGGGCCCCTCCCATGTCCAGCCGCGTCGCACCGATGGCATCGAGGACAAGTACCGATTCGTTCGTTATGTCGAACAGCTCGAAGACATGTGGATCACCGGCGTCCCCCCACAAGACATCGGGTTGATGACCGAGAAAAAGCACGACTGACATCGCGCCAGGCCCTCGCCCTAGGGCATCAGCAGACGAAGCTCACGAGTTTCTTCTCCATGAAGGCCGACAGACCGTCATGGCCGCCTTCGCGTCCGAGGCCTGATTCCTTGAAGCCGCCAAACGGTGCCGTTGGGGATGCCGGCATGGGATCGTTGACTCCCACCATGCCGAACTCGAGCTGCTCGGATGTACGCATCGCGCGTCCGAGATCCTTGGTGTATAGATAACCCGCGAGGCCGTATCGGCTTGCGTTGGCTCGCTCGATGACCTCCGACTCGGATTCGAACGTGAGAACCGGGGCCACCGGGCCAAACGTCTCGTCGGAGGCGCACAACATGTCGTCGGTGCACCCCGACAAGACCGTCGGTTCGAAGAAGTAGCCGCCGGTGAGTGCTTCGACACGACCGCCGCCGGTCTCGACCTTGGCGCCCTTGGCCACAGCGTCGGCGACATGGGCCGAGACCTTGTCGAATCCTTGGTCGTTGATGAGTGGACCAATATCGACGCCGTCCTCGGTACCGAAGCCGACCTTCAGTTGTGACACGGCCTTTGTCAAACGGTCGGTGAAGTCCGCGGCAATAGCGTCCTGAACGAAAATCCGGTTGGCACAGAGGCAGGACTGCCCGTTGACCTGGAACTTCGACGTCAGCACCCCAGCGACGGCCGCATCGAGATCAGCGTCGTCGAAGACAATGAATGGTGCCTGGCCCCCGAGTTCGAGCGATATCCGGGCCAGATTGGTTGCCGAGGCCTTGACGAGGATCTTGCCCACCTCGGTGGACCCCGTGAAGGTGATCTTGCGGACCCGGGGGTCTTCCAAGAGCGGATCGGCGAGAGGCTCCGGTTCGGCCGAGGTAACCATGTTGCACACCCCCGGCGGAAGGTCGGCCTGGTCGATTGCTTCGAAGAGTGCGAGTGGCGACAGCGGCGTCTGCTCGGCAGGCTTGACCACAATGGTGCAGCCCGCTGCCAACGCTGGGGCCAGCTTGCGGGCAATCATCGCGACGGGGAAGTTCCAGGGCGTGATAGCAACGGCAACGCCTAGTGGCTTTTGCGTCACGACCAGACGTTTGCCGGGGATGTGGGTTGGGATGACCTCGCCATATGCGCGTCGGGCTTCCTCGGCGAACCAGTCCAACCATTGGGTGGAGTAGCGCACCTCGAACAGTGCCTGACCACGTGGCTTGCCCTGCTCGGCGACGATCGTGTCGGCGATCTGGTCGATGTTGTCGAGCAGCGCCTCAGAAATCCGTCGCATAGCTGCGGCCCGGTCCTGGGCGGTTGTTTGACCCCAGCTCCCGAATGCCGCATGGGCAGCATCAACAGCCGCTGTTGCGTGACTCGGACCAGCGTCCGCGGCCAGCCCCACAACATCGCCTGTGGCGGGGTTGGTCACCTCGAACGTGGTGTCGGTGGTGACCCACGCTCCATTGATATAGCAGCTTGCATCCACAGATGTCTCCCGTGTTATTACCGTTGATGGGGTTCGCGCTGATGGAATTCGCGTCGCGGCTTGCGCTCAGCCAGGCATTGGTGGCGTGGCGTCACCGGGGTCGGCCAGGCCCAGGTTCACCATGCGCCGGTTGTACGCCACGCGTCCAACCTGTTCGAGTTCGAAAGTCCGATTGACACGCTCTCGAACTCGCCCCTGCTGGTCTTCGTCGGTGGCGTACTTGTCGATGAGGGTGTTGGCGATGCGCATGTGGAAATGCTCGTCCGGAATGATCCGATCGAGGGTCTTGACAACGTCGTCAGGCACTCGGGTCTTGATCTCGACAAAGGCGTTACATGCACCAAGCTCGCCGGCGAGATTGTGCGATGCCACGCGCTCGATCGTGTCGTTGCCCGACGGGTACCAGACGTCAATCCACTCTTCCCACTCGGGCTCGGGCTTCCAGTTATCGATCGAGGTGACCCCGCGGCGTTCGAGTGCCCGCATGCAGTACTCGTGGTGGAGGCCCTCGTCTTCGACCTGCTGGGCAAGAAGAACGAAGGCGTCGCGCTCGGGAGTATCAGCCAGCCACTTGCCAATGAACTGTGCCGCCCGCTTCTCGTAGTAAGCCTGAAATGACAGCCACTCCACGAGTTCCTGCTCGGTCATCGCGCGATTGAAGAACGAGCCGCCTTCATCCGCGGGCAGTGCTTCGCGCATGGCGTCAAGCTCGCCGACGAGGGTGTCGTAGAAGGATTCCTGCTTAGGCATCTGTCCAGTCTGGCTTATCAGCGCCGCCCTCGCCACAAGCCTGGATCTTCAAGCGTCGGGAGCGAAGGTTTCGCCGGACTCCCACTGCACGTCGATTGGACCCATCGAGATCAGGATGAATTCGCATCCCTCAGGCCCCGACTCTTCGGGACCGTAGGTGTTGTTGGCCCGGACCCACCTGACATCGCCGGCGCCGTACCAGCCAGTCCCATCGTTGAAGGTCATCGTGCCCTTCGTGATTACATAAATCGTGTCGGCCGCGTGGGCATGGCGCTCGGCAACCGTGTTGGGCGGAAACTGATTCGGCACGATCCAGGGACCGGTCTCCCAGGTGTCGCCCATGAACTTCACCTTGACCACGTCGCTCATGTGGTCGAAGAACTCCGGGAACTCCTCGGGGTCGACAAAAGTTGTCCACTTTCCGTCTTCGATGTTGGCCTTGCCACGCCATTCGTTCTTGTCTGCGGTCGAATTCAGCATCAATCCACCTTCTGCTCTGGCGGCCATGTTGGTTCACCACGGCCGCACATCGGTTGCTGCTTTCCGACCCTAGTCTCCGCCGTGGCCGGCTGACCTGGCGATCTCAGGTCGCCAACATTCCGCCATCAACGGCGATCCAGTGACCCGTGGTGAACGATGAGGAATCCGAGCACAACCAGAGCGCTGTCTCGGCGATTTCCTCGGCCGTGCCGAAGCGTCCCATCTTGCCGAGGCGCCGCGCCGTGTCATCGGCCTCGCGCCCGCGACGTTCCATCGCGTTGCGCAGCATGGGGGTGTCGATCGCACCCGGACAGATGGCGTTGACCCGGATGTCGTCACGCGCGTAGTCCATCGCGCCGCTCCGTGTGAGCCCGAGCACGGCATGTTTCGAGGCCGTGTATGCCGGTTGATCGTGCTGTGGCCGAAACGAGTTGCTGGAGGCGATATTGACAATCGCTCCACCATTGCCTGCCGCGATCATGGCCTTCAACTCGTGCTTCATGGAGAGGAACACCCCGCGAACATTGACCGACATGATGTGGTCGAAGTCCTCCTCAGTGCAGTCGACAATCGGAGCCATCTCGAACTCGATGCCCGCAGCGTTGACCGCGCAGTCGAGTCTGCCGTGGCTGTCGACCGCCGTCGCAACAACGGCCGCTATCTCGGCGCTGTCGGCAACATCGGCCCGAACAAACGACACCGCACCTGGTGCATCAACCGTCGAGGCCAGCAACTCATCGACACCGGCATCGGAAACATCGGTGGCCACCACGTTCGCTCCCGCCTGCGCGAGCCGGAAGGTGATGGCCTTGCCCATACCTCCCGTCGCTCCGGTTACCAGTGCGCAACGATTGGTCAAGTCAGTCATTCGGCATCTTCTCCTGCAGTTCCGCGGCGGTCAATTCCGAGAAGTCCCTACGCTCACCACAGTCCATACTCGTATCGTTTGCCTTCGCCCATCGCTCCCGGGCCGGGCCGTGAGATTCGGCTGTGCACAAGACGGTCGGAACTGGCCTGCGGCGTGACGTGTCTTCTACCCTCTCCGGCGTGCCACGCGGGCGCATCTCGACGAACAGCATTCGGCCGGCTGATGACGGTCGGCCACGGAAGGACAGGCTGCTGTGAATTCCACTGAAGATGTTGGAGCATTCAGGGAGCGGGCGCGAGCCTGGCTCAAAGACAACGCTGCGCCACGCCGGGCCGCTGCTGCTGCTCACGAAGACGTCGACGTGGCCGTCTTCAGCGGCAGCGACGACCAGACCGAGCGAGAGAACATCGCGGTGGCGGTCGCCTGGCATCAGCGCAAGCTCGAGGCGGGCTTCGCCGCGATTGACTGGGCTGTCGAAATCGGCGGCCAAGGTCTACCGAGCGAATTTCTCCAGGCGTTCCTCGAGGAGGAGACCGCTTTCGACACGCCCGCTCAGCCCGAGCCGTTCATCGTGACGACCGGCATGGTCGCTCCCACCCTTCGGGACTTCGCCAGTGACCAGCTAAACGCCCAGCTCCTCCAGCCGCTCCTGTCCGGGTCCACCATGTGTGCCCAGCTGCTATCCGAACCCAATGCGGGGTCTGATCTCGCGTCGCTTGCCACCCGCGCTGTCCGCCATGACGACGAATGGGTTGTGAGCGGCCAGAAGGTCTGGTCGTCGGGTGCCCGAATCTCCGACTGGGCGTTCCTGCTGGCACGCACCGATCCCGACGTGTCCCAACACCGGGGCCTGACGGCATTCATGTTGCCCTTGCCCACCCCGGGGCTCGAGATCCGACCCATCCGCCAGATGACCGGCGGCTCGTCATTCAACGAGGTGTTCCTCACCGACGTCGTCATCCCAGACTCGATGCGAGTCGGCGAGGAGGGCCAGGGCTGGACCATCATCATGGCGATGCTCGGCTACGAGCGAAGCGGGACCGAGAATTGGACCGCGGGCGGATCGTTCGCGCAGGTTCGAGATCTCGCCATCCAGCTCGGCGCCACGACATCTCCCCTTGTCCGCCAGCAACTTGCGCAGCTCTACATTGGTGATCGGCTCATCCAGTGGAACGCTCAACGGGCTGCGGCCAACTCCGGTGACGGACCTCCCGGAGCCGACGCCAATATCGGCAAGCTCCTCTATGGCCGACAGATGGACCGAGTGACGGCTGCGGCCTCAGACCTGCTCGGTGCGGCACTCATCGCCGACGCCAACGAGAACTATCGATGGGCCGGCCACGTCATCGGCACGCCTGGCTACCACATCGCCGGCGGCACCAACCAGATTCAGCTCAACGTGCTGGGTGAGCGCTACCTCGGGCTCCCACGCGAACCGTCAAGGGCCAAGACCAAACCAGAGTCCTAGAACAATGGCACCAGTTGGCCACCACCCTCGCGGCGAAGTGTCCCCCAAGCCATTCCGGCAAAAGCAACGCTAGGGAGTCAACGGTGAACTACGAGTACCTCGATATCGACATTTCTGACGGCATCGCGACGGTCACGATGAACCGGCCCCACGTCCTCAACGGCCTCCACCCGGAGTCCCACGCCGAGATGGAGCGGGTGTGGGGTGAGCTCGGGGAAAACGACGACGTGAGGGTGGCGATCCTCACGGGAGCAGGTCGCGCATTCTGTGCCGGCGGCGACCTCAAAGACACCGAAGAGCGGCTCAAGACCAACCCCCTGGGCGGGTCAGGAATCAGCGCCGCGTCGGGCAGGCGCTCCATCTACGGCCTGCTTGACTTCGAAAAGCCCCTTATCGCGGCCGTGAACGGTCACGCAATCGGCCTGGGCGCAACGCTCGGGTTGCTGTGCGACATCGTCGTCGTGAGCGAGAAGGCCAAAATCGGCGACCCTCATGTCGCTATTGGAGTGGTGCCAGGCGACGGTGGCCTCGCGATTTGGGTGCTACTCGCCGGACCGAACCGAGCGAAGGAATACATGATGCTCGGGACACTGGCCACCGCACAGGAGGCGTACGATCTCGGCCTGATCAACCACGTTGTGGCTCCCGAAGAAGTCATGCCGGTCGCACGCGGGATCGCTGAGCGACTCGCGGCTGGCCCTCAGCTGGCTCTACAGGGCACGAAGGTGTCCATCAACAACTGGATCAAGGCTCAGTTCTCGTCATTGTTCGAGGTCAGCCTCGCCGCGGAGCTCCGGTCGATGGCTCATCCCGATTTCGTCGAAGGTGTCAGTGCTGTGCTCGAGAAGCGCCCACCGAACTTCGAATAGACCCCGCGTTGCCCTTTCATGCAGCGGTGAAATCGAGGTGGAGGCTCAGCAGACCTCGGAGTGCAAAACTCGGTTGGTACGGGAACGTGTTGTTGTCGACCAAGCTGACCGACTCGATCCGCGCCGCAAGCCGTTCGAGCGCAACGTTGCCTTCGAGGCGAGCAAGACTGGCGCCGACGCAGAAATGCGTGCCCTTCCCGAACGACAGGTGTTCACGAACATTGGGACGCTTGCTATCGAAGTCGTTCGGGAACTCGAACAGGCCCTCGTCTCGATTGGCCGAGGCGAACATGACAACCACCCTGGCACCCGCTGGGATCGTGACCCCACCAAGCTCGGTGTCGCGGGTAGCGACCCGATAGCTACCTTAGCTCGGCGAAGAGAGCCTCAGGCCCTCTTCAACTGCTCCAGGGATCGTGCCCGGGTCGTCGCGGAGCGCAGCCCACGCGTTAGGTGTCGATGCCAAGTGGCGTAGCGTCTCGGCCAAGAATTTTGTCGTGGTCTCATTACCAGCCACGAGCAGCTGCTGGACCACCCGCACGAGTTCGGCCATCGCAAGCGGTCCAGGTCGCTGCCGTCATCGGCCCCGCCGATATGGGAGTTCAAGATGGCTGTGAACAAATCGTCGCTGGGGTCAACTCGACGCCGTTCGAATTGCTCGACGAAGAACTGCTGCATCTCGAGAACACCGCGCTGTGCCGAGAGGTAAGGCTGGGGCGACAGCTTGGTGCCTATGGACGCGACGTTGTCGTCGGACCAGCGCTTGAAGTCATGCTTTCGCTCTTCGGGAACGTTGAGCGCTTTCGCGATGATGGCAACGGGCAGCGGCACAGCGAAGGCTTCGAGAAACTCGACTGTTCCTGCGTCAATCCATTGATCGATGAGGCGATCGGTCGTGGCTTCGATGGTCGGTCGCAATCCGTTCACCATCCTCGGCGTGAACGCGCGGGACACCAGCCTGCGATAGCGCGTGTGGCTGGGCGGATCGTTGTCGAGCAACGTCGGCGGCAGTGGCAAGGCATCGAGCATCAGCTCGTCGTACTCGGCCCGGATCTCATCAGGCGGTGGCTCGCGGTTGCTCCCGTACCGCGACGAGAACGTTTCGACGTCGCGCAGCGCCTTCAGAGCACATTCGTGGGAGACAACCAGGTAGAGGTCGTTGGCCTCGATCTATTGGACGAGACTATCGGCGCGCATGGCGGCGTAGTGCGGGTCCGGCTCCTGCTGGAGCTCTCGGTCGAAGAGATCAAAAGTCGTCATGATGTCTATCTCAGTCGTCCAAGACCGCTGTGACTTCGATCTCGACCATGAGCCCGGGGAGCGCCAACGACTGAATGCCCAACAGCGTGCTTGGAGGCGGCTCGCCTGGAGCGTAGAACGCGTTGGTCTTCTCGACCACTGTGGGCACCATGTCCACGTTGTAGTCGACAATGTAGATCCGCCCTCGGACCACGTCAGCCGGGGTCGCTCCGCCCGCAGCCAGGGCAATGCGGAGGGCTTCGAACGACTGATCCATCTGCTCGGCGAGAGTTTCGCCAACGATGTTGAGGTCCGCGTCCATCGGCACCTGGCCGGCGCAGTGCACCATCTTCGTACCGGTGCTGACAACGACACTTGTGTAGCCGTGCACGACGTCGGGCAGGATTCCTTCGGGGTGAATGAATGTGTTCGGCATTACGTTTGCTCCTGTTTGTTGTCAACAACCCAACGAGCGTATGCGGCACGTGGCCGGAGCGCTCAGAGGGCTTCTTGGTGGATGACGGCAGCGAGGACTCGAGCAGGACTCAGCGGCAACGAGTAGAGCCGGGCCCCAAGAGCATCGCGGACGGCGTTGGCAACTGCCGGAGCGATGGCGGGCATGACCGGCGTGCCCACGCCCTTCGCACCGAAAGGCCCTCCATCGGGATCCGGAATTTCGACCAAGACTGCGTCGATAACGGGCATGTCGCTTGCCATCAAGACCTTGTACCCCATGAAGTTCGGGTTGACGGGTTGCCCCTGATCGTAGACCAACTCCTCGCAGAGGGCGTAGCCAATGCCGTGGTGAACGCCACCCTCGATCTGACCTCGGCAACCAAGGACGTTGATCACTTGTCCAACATCTTGGGCTGCGACATAACGAAGGACCCTCACCACACCGGTGCTGTGGTCGACTTCGACCTCACAAAAGTGGGCGCCAACAACCGGGAGCGGATCCTTGTCCTCGGGTACGAAGCTGCCTTCGATCAGGACACCCTCGAGCGATGAGGGGTTGTCAGGGCGCGCAAGCGTCTGGCCGCGTCGGCGACGGCTCGGCCGACGACATAGGTGGTCCTACTTGCCTCCGCCCCGCTGTAGTCCAGCGGCACGTTGTCGGTTCCCGTGTTCACGACGGCTACCTGCGA
>CAWKYX010000003.1:0-44000 GCA_963854265.1 Acidimicrobiia bacterium | reverse complement strand
TCGAAACCATCGCCCTGCCGATCATGACCGCGGTCTCGGTAATTGGTGGCACCGTCAGTCTGTGGCTTTTCACTGGACTCAGCTTTTCGGATCTCGGCTGATGGACACCACGCGTGAACCTAGAACGCTGGCCATCCTGGCCGTCGTTGTCGCCATCGCGATAACCATTTGGTTCGTGGCGATGTCTATCGGTCCGCCACCAGCGGGAACCGCGCCGCAGCCAGAAACCGCCCAAGTTAATCAATTAACTCACAACCAAGAAATAATCCAACCATGAGTTACATCTACGACATCACTTACAAGACGCGAGGACTGGGGACGAAACGTGTCGCTTGGGCTCCCAACTCGATCACGCAGACCTATGGGACGGCGGAGATTCTCGCCGATCGTGCCGACGTGTCGAACGTACTGGTCTGGCGTAGGCAACCGTTGGGACAACCGATGGTTGTCGGTCGGGGGGGCGCGGGTTGGGAACCCGGTGCACGCATGGCGGGGCCCTGGGCCCTGGTCTTTGCGCGAAGCGGCTGAGGCGGACGGTTGGGTGGGGCTTCGTCAGCGGGTGATGTCAGTGGGCTCGAAGCCGAGTTGCTTGGCGATGGGGTGTAGGTCGGCTCCGACGGGTGCGCCCACGCCGTCGAGGGCTCGGTTCATCATCTGGAACGTTGACGCAATAGAGACCACGCGTTCGGCTCCGACAGCTCCTAGCGCCGACACCAGGTCTGCACGCACCGTTGTGAGGTCGCTCAGATGGTCGACGGTGATGGCATCGGTGAAAGCCGCGAGCGCGGCACCGCCATCGATGGGCGGGATGGCTCCCGAGGCGATCAGACCAATGTCGAATTCGAGGTCGTTGGCGTCGCTACTCACACGGAGAAAGCGTGCGTGGCTGAGCATTCAATAGAAACACTCGTTGAGATACGACGCTCTTGCAGCGACGTATTCGAGCTGGGGTCGAGTGAGCACGTCGGCGTAGGCGCCATTGCCGATCTCGTGAAACGGGATGTACATCGGCTCGTGGATGGCACGGAACGCGTTGCCTTCACCGGGAAGCGCGTCGAGCACCATCGGGGCACGGACGGGGCCCACTTGGGGGACCCACATGTCGGCCAGGATCGCTCCGGCAGCGACGTCACCAGTGGGGGCGGCCGGGTCCGGATCGGGGAGCGATGGCCGACTTCCGCCCAGGCCTGTGGCATAGAAGTCGATGTTTGAGAGTCGAGCCACGATGCCCACGATTTCGAGGTAGCTGAAACGGTCCAGGCCCCGCGCTTCGAGATCGCCGACAACCGCGGAGGTGACGCCACCGGCATCGATGGCCATCCAGTACGCCGCCTCGCCGGCCGGCCCGAGCGCCACATCGGGGGCGTCGGCTCCCTCCCATGCAGCCCGTGCTGCGCCGATGATGGCGTGGCGTTGTGTGGCCGTAAGCATGGGCCCGGTACCGGTCAGGGAAATCCAGCCCTGCTCGACGGCGGTCAGCCTCACTGGATCGGGATCGATGATCGCATCGGAAAGCATGGCCGAAGCCTACGTGCTCGGTGCCTTCTGAACTGGGGCGAACGGCGCCCTCAAAGGTGGCCGGGCTTGGTTGGCCGACTACTCTTGGATCCACGACAACCCCGGGGATTCACGATGTCGACCACAACTCCAGACCAACGCAGTGGACCCGACCCCCGCTCCCTTCCAGCGAGTCCTTGGGATGACCTGACGGTCGCTCGCCACCCGCTGAGTGGCGACCGATACACGTCGACCGACTTCTTTGCGAAGGAGTGGGACTCGATGTGGACAAAGGTCTGGCTGTTGTTGGGCCGTGAGTCGGCCCTCCCAGATCCGGGGTCGTTCCAGGTCGAAGAGGTCGGGCCCGAGTCGATCATCATGGTGCGTCAGAACAATGGCTCCGTTCGCGCGTTCTACAATGTTTGTCAGCACCGCGGGTCTCGCTTGACGTTTGCGACCGATGGTGACGCGGATGCCTTTTCGTGCCCGTATCACGGGTGGACCTACGCCATCGACGGGGCGCTGACGGTGGCCCAGGACGCCGAGGACTTCCCCCAGAACCCGTGTGAGCACGTGCGCCTGTCCGAGCTTCGATGCGAGACTTTCGCCGGCTTCGTCTGGGTCAACATGAGCCCCGAGGGCGAGACGTTGCGCGAGTACCTGGGCCCCATGTGGGACGACTGGCAGCTGTACGAAGCAGACGATTGGCAGCGGGTGACGGCGCTCACCGCCAACGTGCCCTGCAACTGGAAGGTCCTCCAGGACAATTTCTGTGAGTCCTACCACCTGCCGACCGTGCACCCTGAGCTCAAGGAGTCACACGAGGACAGCTATCTCGATACCACCTTCGACATGTCGGTCACCGGTCACAACCGCATGGTCATGAAGGGCGCGATTCCGTCGCGGACCCAATATGGCGATGATGCACCGTTGCCAGGGGGCGTTGCCGATCGTCTCAACATGTGGGGCCTCGACTCAACAGCGTTCGAGGATCACGCGTTCGATGCTCGACTGGCGTTGCAGCAACAAATGCGCGAACACGGCCCCGAGCGCGGCCACGGCCACTACGACCAGTTGCGTGACGACATGTTCACTGACGCGCACCACTACAACCTTTTCCCCAACTGCTCACTCACGTTTGGTGCCGACGGCGTGCTGCTGCAGCGCATGCGTCCCCACGCCACCGATCCAACTGCGTGCGTTTTCGATCACTGGTACTACGCCTTCTTGCCCGCGGGCACCAACGTCGTTGGAGCACAGACCAACATCAGGGTCGATGGCGTCGAAGCCGAACACGAAGTATTCGACTTCGGCGACCGGCCAATGGGCCTCATCCCCGACCAAGACGTGGCTATCACGACCGGCCAGCAGCTCGGCGTGCGCTCCCGGGGGTACAAGGGGGCCTATACCAGCGGGCAAGAGACTCGCATCTCGTGGTTCCACCAGGTCATCGACGAGTACATCGATGGCAGCCGGGGCTGACGATTCGGGCGCTGGCGCTACGGCCCGCTCCGGCCGGGGCGATCGGATCCCCAACGCGCAATATCTGCTTTGAGGTCGAGGGGCACATTGGCAGGATCGTTGGTGTCGTAGATGTCGAGCGGTAGCTCCCACATGATCTCGAACTCCAGCCCATCGGGGTCCTGGCAGTAGAGGCTGCGGCTGACGCCGTGATAGTTCTCGCCGACCAGCGCGCCCATGGCCGCCAGCCGGCCTCCTACGTCAACCAGCTCGCGTGGCTGATACCCAATGTGGCCATCAGTCGTTCTCTAAAATGATCAGGCCGTTGCTGGTGTTCGATGTGGGGACATGGTTCATGCGGTACACCTCGCGGGCCTTGGTGTCCATGGCTCCGCGCATCACCATCCACATCACGAGTTCGATGCCTTCGGAGCCTGCGTCTCGCAAGTATTCGGTGTGGCCAACCAGTGCTTGGGCCTCTGGGTCGCGCACCATCTGGTCCATGAACGCGATGTCGAAATCGACATTGATGAGCCCAGCCCGTTCGCCTTGGAGCTGGTGCGACATGCCGCCGGTACCCAGGACCACCACCCGTTCGTCGCCAGGCCAGGCATCGAGCGCTCGCCTCAGCGCCTTGCCGAGCTGGTAACAGCGGTTGCCCGTAGGCGCTGGATACTGGATGACGTTGACACACAGCGGGATCACCTTGCATGGCCACGCCGAGGGCTCGCCATAGACGACCGATAGCGGCACGGTGGCGCCGTGGTCGATCGGCATCTGGTTCACGATGGTCATGTCGAACTCGTCGAGGATCAGCGATTCGGCGAGGTGCCATGCGAGCTCTGGGTGGCCCTCGGCGGCGGGCACATCGCGAGGGCCGTACCCTTCGTCGGCAGGTTCGAAACAATCACCCACGCCGATGGCGAAAGTCGGAATTACATCCAGCGAGAACGCTGAGGCATGGTCGTTGAAGACCACGATGCAGACGTCGGGCTGGGCCTCGGCCATCCACTCGCGAGCGGGCTGAATCTTGTCGAAGAACGGTGCCCAGTAGGGATCGTCGTGTTTGTGGTGATCGATGGCAGCGCCCACCGCCGGCACGTGCGAGGTCCCGATCCCGCCGACCACATGTGCCGCCATTAGTTGGTGTCCTTGTCGGCTGCAGCAACCCATTCGGATGTGGACCGGTTGCCATCGATGGGCCGTCCGCCGCCGACCATCATCTCGGCGAACGCATCTCGCGTGACGCCAGACATGGACCCGCCGACGTCTTGCATGGTGAGGCCGTCGAAGGCGGCCAGCTTGAAGGTGTAGTAAATGTTGCCTCCCAGCTGGAGCATTCCTAGCCAATCGCGGGTCTCGACTGCTCGACGCTGGTCCTCTGACATTGGGTGTTGATCGAGGTAGCCGGCGGGATCGGCGCGGAATGTCTCGCGATTGGCCCCGTCGTTGAGGGACATGCAGAACATGTTGAGCGCGTAGCCCCGGCGGGAGTGCTGTCCATCGAACACATAGGTTCCAGGGATGTCGTCGTAGTCGCGTGATGCTCGGCTCATGGAGACGCAATCCTCACTGGACCCAAGGTGCGGGGTCCGTCACAAATGCCCGGTGTCTGCTTGCCGACACCTCAGGGCTCGGCATGGCCTGTGGCAGACTGTCCACGAGGCTGTCGACAGTTCGAAACACTACTTCTCGGGCCTTCGCGGCGCACACGTGGGCTGGGGAACTACGTTCGTTTCTTGCTGACGGTTCCGACAGCCCGACTCGAGAACGACCGTTTGACTCTCGCAAGGTTGGTAGGTCCCATGATCAAACTTAGGGCCGCTGACGGCCACGAATCTGATGCATACGACGTTGTTCGAAGCTCGCGCTGGATCGCACGTTGGCGTTCTTTCGGTCCCATGGCGTGGCTTGACCCACGATGATCATCGATTGCCACGGGCACTACACGACGACTCCACCCGGGGTGGGCGAGTGGCGCGATGCACAGAAGTCGGCGGTCGAAGCCGATCCGGCCTTTGTCGGAGAGAAAGGGTCGATCCGTGTCGCCGACGACGAGATTCGCGACAGCCTCGAGGGCGCGCAACTTAAGCTGCAATCCGAACGCGGCGCCGATCTCACCATCTTCTCCCCACGGGCGAGTTGGATGGCCCACCACGTCGGCAACGAGCACACCTCGAAGTATTGGTCCCAGCACCAGAACGAACTGATCAAGCGCGTTTGTGACCTCTACCCGACCAACTTCGCGCCCGTCTGCCAACTTCCGCAGTCGCCCGGTGTGGCCATCGACTCTTCGGTCGCCGAGCTCGAACGATGTGTTGAGGGCATGGGGTTCATTGGCTGCAACGTGAACCCCGATCCTTCCGGTGGGCACTGGAACGGGCCGCCGTTGTGGGATCGGTACTGGTGGCCGTTGTGGGAGAAGATGTGCGAGCTGGATGTGCCGGCCATGATCCACGTCAGTGCGTCGTGTAACGACAACCTGTTTACGACCGGATCGCATTACCTCGGTGCTGACACGACGGCCTACATGCAAGCGCTCAGCTCGGGCTTCATGAACGACTTCGAGAATCTGCGATGGATCATTCCTCACGGCGGCGGCGCCGTGCCCTATCACTGGGGCCGATTCAAGGGCATGGCCCAAGACAAGGGCTGGGACTTCGCGGGTCTGCTCGATCACATCTGGTTCGACACCTGTGTGTATCACCAGCGTGGGATCGATCTACTCCTCGACGTTGTCCCCACTGCCAACGTCGTGTTCGCATCGGAGATGGTGGGCGCGGTGCGCGGGATCGACCCCGACACCGGGCATTACTACGACGACACCAAGGTCTACATCGACAACTCGTCGCTCGATGCTGCCAGCAAGCAGTTGGTCTTCGAGGACAACACCAGGCGGGTCTTCCCCCGTTTGTCTCTGCCACAAGGAGTCCAATGACCCGCCATGTCGTGGTGCGTTCGATCGATCGCACCGAACTCTCTATCATCGACTCGCTAGCGCCTATCGGTACAGCGACCGTGCACGAGGCCATAGGTCGCCGCGGTTACGTCGGTCCCCATATTTCGCCTGTTCAGCAGGGCTCGCGGGTGGCCGGCAACGCCGTGACGGTGCTGAGCCATCCTGGCGACAACATGATGATCCACGCCGCCGTCGAGGTCTGCGAACGCGGTGATGTGTTGGTTGTTGCCAACACCGCTCCATCCACTCACGGCATGTTCGGCGATCTGTTGGCGTCATCGCTGATGGCCCGAGGCGTGCGCGGGCTGGTGATCGACGCCGGCGTCCGCGACACCGCCGACCTCCGAGCGATGGGCTTCCCCGTATGGGCACAACACGTGTCGTGTCAGGGGACGGTGAAGGCGACTCCCGGGTCGGTCAATGTGCCGGTCGTGATGGGCGCCATTGTCATCAACCCGGGCGATGTGATCTGTGCTGACGACGACGGCGTTGTGGTCGTCGGCCGGGGCGAGGCCGCTGCAGCCCTGGAACTGTCCCAGCAGCGGCTGGCGAATGAGGAACAGACCCGGGCCAGGCTCGAGGCCGGAGAGCTCGGCCTCGACTTCTACGGCCTCCGCGAGAAACTGGCAGCGTTGGGTGTCGAGTACGTCGACACCATCGACGACATCTGATCCATGACGTCAGTCGACCTGAGGCCAGTTCGTCGGCGCGGCTAGTGTCCACGCTGTCTTTGGCACCCACGGGTACACCAGGACCACGCTGATCTGTGAGGAGCTCGAGTGAAGATTGTCATGGCCGGCGAAGGCGCTATTGCGCGGAAACACCTGGCCGGGATCGGCCGCATCGATGGAGTTGAGGTTGTGTCCCTCGCCGGCGGCGATGCTGGCGACACCGAGGAGTTGGCCGCGGAGCATGCGATCGGGCACTGGTCGCTCGACTTGGCCGAGTGCCTTGCTCAGCCGGGCGTCGACGCTGCAATCTTGGCTACACCCACCCAGCTGCACGCGGCCCAGGCCATCCAGGTTCTCGAAGCCGGAAAGCATGTGCTGGTCGAAATCCCCATGGCAGACAATCTGGCTGACAGCCGGCGTCTTGTCGACGTCGCTGATCGCAGCGGGCTCACCGCCATGGTGTGCCACACGCGCCGATTCAATCCCAGTCACCAATGGATCCATCAGCGGATCGCCTCGGGCCAGCTCCAACTTCAGCACCTCGTCGTCGAGTCGTTCTTCTTCCGCCGCGAGAACAAGAACGCATTGGGCAAGCCGCGCAGCTGGACAGACCATCTTCTCTGGCACCACGCGTGCCACACCGTCGACCTGTTCCAATATCAGGCTGGCGAGGTTGCCGATCGGGTCTCGGCATTGCAGGGGCCGCCGCACCCCGAGCTCGGGATCGCGATGGATATGAGCATTGGAATGACCACCCCCTCCGGTGTCGTGTGTTCGCTCGCGCTGTCGTTCAACAACGATGGTCCCCTCGGGACGTTCTTCCGCTACATCTGTGACAACGGCACCTACATCGCCCGCTACGACGACCTGGTCGACGGCAACGACATGGCTGTGGACCTGGCAGGTATCGCGATCTCCAACGATGGCATCGAGTTGCAAGATCGCGAGTTCTTCACGGCTATCGACGAACACCGCGAGCCCAATGCATCGGTGCGACAGTGCCTCGACGCAATGATCACCCTTGATCGTCTCGAAGGGACGCTCTGACGGCGGGTCGCCCCGCCATCAAGACACCGCATGCGGCTGCTTCGACACCGGCGTTGAGCTGAACGACGCCGCAACCGCGGCGTGGGTCAAGCGTCGACGGGCTCCATTGCCTTTGCGTGGTGCGCTGCCCACGCTTGGCAAGCCACTGCTGTGGCGACGTAGACGGCGTAGCCGAGGGCCATCGGCGTCACACTGCCGTCGATCGAGCGGTTGATGAGCGATGCCAAGAGCGCGCCGCCGACCGAGGTTGTGAACCCCAACACCGCCGCGGCGGTGCCCGCCATCTGGCCCATGGGTTCGAGAGCCAGGCTGTTTGCCGTGGGAAAGAACCCGACGTGGCAAGCGTTGGCGACGGTAAAGACCACCAAAAACAACACGACATTCGGCGTGCCATCAGTGATCAGCGCCACGGCCAACAACGCCACGGATGCGACGAGCATGCCAACACCGGCTCCCATGGCCACGTTGCGTCCGGTGGTGCGGCGCAGCAATCGGTTGGTAGCCAATGCAACACCGCCGAACAGCACGCTGACGATCGAGAAGAACGGAACGAACCAGCTCGATCGATCAAACACGTCTTCGAAGAGCAACTCACTACTACTCAAGAACGAAAAGAACGCCCCGAACGAGAACGTGACCGCCAAGAGGTAGCCGCGGGTGACCTTGTTGGCGATTACGGCCTGGAACCCGCGAACGGTTCCCTTGAAGTTCAACGGTCTTCGGTGGGCGGGGTCGAGCGTTTCTTCCAGTCGGAGCGACCACAAGATGACGGCTACGGCGCTCACCACACCGAAGCCCATGACGTATCGCCACGAGCCCAATTCGACAAGTCCCTTGCCCAGAACTGGTGCGATCACCGGCGCCAAGAAGAAGGCTGTCTGCACCAGTGTCATGATGCGCGCCATGGCATCGCCTGAGTAGCGATCACGCACGATGGCCTGGGTCAGGGTGCGAGGACCCGCCGAGGCTATACCCCACAAGAACCGGGCCGCGTAGAGCACCGCGAGTGAGGGGGCGAAGGCTGAGATGAACGCGCCGACGCCATACAGCGCCATGCTCACGACCAGCACGGGCTTGCGTCCCTTGGCATCGGCGATTGGACCCCAGAACAGGTTGCCGACTCCGGTGCCCATGAAGAAGAGCGTGATGGTCAGCGAGAGATCGGTGGCGTCGGGCTCGAGGTCGAACGCCGGGCGCATATCGGCGAATGCCGGGAGCAGGAGGTCGATGGCCAGGGCGGACATGGCACTCACCAAGGCCATGAAGAAAATGAACTCGCGCTCGCCGAGCGTTTTCCGGGTGGTCACCTGCGGAGGGTAGCCCAGCACCACGGAGCCAACGTATTTGCGGAGCAGCGGTGCGCCGCTACGCGAAGTCGTACAACACCTTGGGATTGGCCACCAGAATCTGGTTCCGCGTGCTCTCGTCCGGGACATAGTCGGCCAGGAGATCGAGCAGGTGTCCCTCATCGGGCATAACGGCCATATTGGGGTGCGGCCAGTCGGTTCCCCACAAGATGCGTTCCGGAGCCACAGCCACGAGCGCCTGAGCGAAGGGCACCACGTCATCGAACGGCGCGACCTTGCCGTTAGTCAGGCGCTCGGCGCACGAGATCTTCACCCAGCACCGTTCGTTGTTGTGCATCAGCCCGAGGAGCTCCTGGAACGGGCGCTGGTCGATGCCATCATCGGCCTGCACCCGCGCCATGTGGTCGATGACGTAGGGCACCGGCATCGCGGCCAATAGGTCCGAGTATCGAGGGAGATCCTTGGCATCGAAGTGCAGCACCACGTGCCACCCGAAATCGGCGACACGGTGGACGAGACGCCAGAAGACATCGAGATCGGGAGCGCCGCCGAGGTGGGCCACGAAATTGAAACGCGCGCCCCGAACGCCGTTGTCGTCGAGGTGCGCGAGGTCGGCATCGGTGAAGGACTCGTCGATCATTGCGACGCCGGCGAATCGGCCTTGGCCGCGCTGGATTGCATCGACCATGGCCGAGTTGTCTGTCCCGTGGCAGCTGGCCTGAACAAAGACCGCTCGGGAGAGGCCGAGGGTCTGCTGGAGTTGTAGGAAGTCATCAATGCCCGAGTCGGGCGGCGTGTAGGTGCGGGTAGGGGAGAGGGGGAACTGTGCTGCCGGCCCAAAGACATGACAGTGGGCGTCGCAAGCGAGTGGGGGCGTCGTCAGCCGGGTCGGTCGCGATGCCTGCGCGTTGGGCCCGGCCACGGTTGGCGTGGGGGGCGCGGTGTGGGGCGGATTGGGGGTGGTCATGGGTGCCTCAGTCGGACCGTGGGAAGACCACGCCGTCCATGAGCTTGCGCGCTGTTCGGACGATGCCGGCCCGTTCGATGATCGGCGCACCATTCTTCTCACGCACTTCGACGACAGCCTCGAACGTGCCTGTTGGGTGCTCGAGCCCGACAGTGGCGGCGGTGCCGTGTGCCAGCATCTGGTTGGCGGGTGTGCCCGGGAGCAGCGCTGCGGTTGCCACCGAGATTGCTCCGAGGACGCCGATGGCATCGTGGCAGCGATGCGGAATGAACGTGCGCGTGGACAGCGACCCGCCGTGTCGTGGAGGTGCGACCAGAGTGAGCTTGGGCACCGTCGTGTCGGTGACATCGCCGAGGTTCATTCGTCTACCTGCTTCGATCCGGATCTCTTCGAGCCGACTCCTGAGGCCGGCGTTGGCCTCCAAGCCCGCGCACGTCTCGTACCCGGTCACGCCGAGATCGTCGGCTCGGAGGACGACAACAGGCATCCCGTTGTCGACCAGCGTGGCGTCGATGCCCGCGATGGTGTCGATCAGTTCACCCGTTGGGAGGAGGGCCCCGGTGCTGGAGCCCGCGATGTCCTCGAAATCGAGCGAGATCGGAGCGGCGGTTCCTGGTACGCCGGAGATCGCTGTCGTTCCTGCATACATGGGAAGTCCCGCGTGAGCAGCGAACGTGGCGACCGCTATGGAGGCTGTGTTCAGCATGCGTACCCGGACCCGAACTTGGCCCTCGACTGGGTCGATCAGCCCGCGCTCGAGCGCGAATGGTCCGACTCCGGCCAGCAGGTTGCCGCAGTTCTGGCGATCGCCGACCATGGCCTGGTCGACACCGACCTGGAGGAAGAGGTAGTCGACATCGCAATCCTGTGAAGCTGCCGGAGCCACGATCGCGACCTTCGACGTGAGCGGGTGCGCTCCGCCGATGCCATCGATTTGTCGAGCGTCAGGCGAACCCATGATGGCCAACAGCATGCGGTCCCGGTCGGCCGGGTCATCCGGGAGGTCCGAGGCCACGAAGTATGCCCCTTTCGATGAACCACCCCGCATGATCATGCAACGCACACCCTCGGCCATGGTCGAAGTGTGGTCGATGGGCTCGCCGTTGTCATTGTTGGTTGTCCGCCCACATGGCCGATGTTGCGAACCCGTGTTGTTGCCTCGTGTGTCGCTGTTGTCCACCTTCGTGGCCGGCATCCAACTCGGATTGTGTGGCCAATGTCTTTGCTGGGAGCCCGGCTCTCCAGCCGGTGTCTTGTCCAGATGCTGTTTGCTGTGGGTGGGCGGTGCTGGGTCGTCACGCTGCGCCGAGGTCGCTTTGCGGCCAGACTGGTCTTCACAGGTTTCAGGAGGATTTATGGATACCGCAGCGCTCGACAATGCGAAATACGTTTCACTGACCAGCTTCAAGAAGGACGGGTCGGCCGTGTCGCTGCCGATTTGGCTCCAAGGGTCTGGCGGCACCTACGTCATGATGACCGCAGATGGCAGCTACAAGGTCAAGCGCATCCGCAATAACCCAGCGATCCAGCTCCAGGTGTGCAACATGAAGGGGGTCGTTGCCGACGGCGCGGTGACTTTCGACGGTAACGCCCAGATCGTCGAGGGCCCCGAGGCGGCTGTCATTGAAAAGAAGGTCAGGGCTCGGTACGGCATCATGGGCAAGCTGATGACCGCCCCCATGAAGCTGATGGCCAAACTCAAGCCCCAGCCCGCGGTTGCCACTGTCGGCCTCCGAATCACGCTCACCCCGTAGGTCATTTCCTCCCGCCTCGCCAGGACCGCCATGCGAACACGGCCGGCACGCAGCGTGGGTGGCGCGACAATCTCCACGCGTAGAGCGGAACGGTCACCATGTGCGCACACGGGCCAGTGGCCATGCCCAACAGCATTCCCATGCCTCCGGGGCCAACTACCGTCTGCCCATCGCGCTCCGGTGCCTGGCACCACCGCGCGATGGTTGGGTCACTGGCCGTGGTGAGGCGGGGCACGCGACCAGTCGGCGCGACATCGATCGTTGCTGCGGTCCGCCTCCAGAGCGCGAAACGGCCGCACCCTCGGGTGCGGCCGCAACGTGTGCTTGATTGCTGCAGATGCAGCAATTTGGAGCTGACTCAGACGGCCTCGAGGATCGCCGAGCAGGCAGACACTTCGATGGCGCCGCCTTCTTCGACGGCGAGGTGAGTGATGGTGCCGTTTTCGATGACGGCGGCATAGCGCTGCGAGCGGCTTCCGAGGCCGAAGCCCGATCCGTCCATGGTCAGGCCCATGGCCGCGGTGAAGTCGCCGTTGCCGTCGCCCAACATCACCATGTCACCGGCGCCGTGGGCTTCGCCCCATGCACCCATGACCCATGCGTCATTGACCGAAATGCATGCAACCGTGTCGACACCCTTGCCGGCGAGGTCGGCGGCACCCTGGATGAAACCGGGGAGGTGGACTTGCGAGCAGCCGGGAGTGAAGGCACCTGGAACTGCGAACAGGACCACTTTGCCGCTGCCCAGAACGTCGCCGCTCTGGACGGGGGTTGGCATGCCGTCGTCGCCGAGGACTCGTACTTCGATATTTGGAATTGCGTCGCCGACTGCAACAGCCATGGCTACCTCATTTGTTGGTGCTTGGGGATGGATTTGGTTGGAAGCGTACCTTGCTTGGTCCGACTCGACAGGGGCATGCACTCGAGACGCGCTGTTGTAGGCACATCAGCGTTGGATACCGGGCTGATGGCGGTGCCGAATAGGCTGCAGGGCGAAGATGAGTTGGGAAGTTTCTGCAGCCGCGACGGGTTTCGAGTGCATGGTCAGAGCAATCTTTGACGGACGAGTGCTTGCCGAGAGCCACGACGTCCGGCGAGTTGAGGGGATGGTCTACTTCCCGGACGAATCAGCGGACATGGATGCACTGGAGGCCAGTCCGACCTCCAGCCGCTGCTTTTGGAAGGGCAAGGCGACGTACTGGCACGTCTCGGGAGACGCCGATGTCGCCCAGAACGCAGCGTTCGTATAACAGCGGCCGTGGCCGCTCGCCCGCAAGCTCGTCGGTGGCCGCGTGGCCTTTTGGCGGGGAGTGAGCATCGAGGAGTCGCCATGAGGCCGCTCCGAAGCGCCTCGACGGTATTGGCCCTGATGCTCATCGCCGCGGCGTGTGGTGCCAGCAACGACGATGGCCAGGAAGCACCGGCGGCCAGCGTCGACGCGCCCGACGCCGGGGAACCGGCACAAGAGCCCGACCCGACAGCGGGAGCGGAGGGCGCGGAGGCGACACAAGGCGCCGACCCACCGTCGCCCGCCGGCGATCAGTTTTCGCCGACCGAGACTGACGCTCCGTTTGATCTCAGCGGAGGCGCCATCAGTTCCTCCGAGGGTGTTCAGATCGTTGACGCTGACCCGCGGGCGCCGCTTGCTGCGAACGTCTCGCAAGCCACGGCGCCGTGGGTGACGGACTGGACGCGTCAGACTATTGACGTTTCGCAGCTCATCCTTGGGGTACCACGAGTCGACCCGCGCGACGCGATTCCACCTCTCGACCTCCCGAAATTCGAACCCATCGCCGAAGCCGGATGGCTGGGCGAGCGCGAGCCGGGCGCGGTGGTTCGTGTTGATGGCG
Organism: Acidimicrobiia bacterium; assembly: GCA_963854265.1. Classification (GTDB taxonomy): domain Bacteria; phylum Actinomycetota; class Acidimicrobiia; order Acidimicrobiales; family UBA8592; genus CAWKYX01. The sequence continues at coordinate 30,487 of CAWKYX010000003.1, read as the reverse complement.
AAACCCGCTTCTATCCGCTGTCGATATTGTCCAGGCACGAGATTGTGAACGACCGCTTTGGCGACGTGCCCGTGGCGGTGACGTTCTGCCCTCTGTGCAACACGGCCCTCGCCTTCGATCGCCGGGTGGATGGGCAAGTGATCCGGCTGGGTGTCTCAGGGCTCCTGCGAAACAGCGACATGGTCATGTGGGACAACGTCACGAACTCGCTGTGGCAACAGATCACCGGCGAGGGCATCGTCGGCGAACTGGCAGGTACACGGCTGGAGCTCATGTCCACGTCGATCGCTTCCTATGGCGATGTGCTGGAGAGCTTCCCGGATGCCCTTTCGCTCTCGCTCGACACAGGGTTTGGGATCAACTACGGCGCAAATGGGTATGTGGGCTACAGCTCTTCGGTAACGCCGTTCTTGTTTGATGGCGTGCCAGACGATCGATTCCCGGCGCTGTCACGCGTTGTCGGAATCAGCGCCGGTGGCGTCGACAAGGCGTACCCCTTCTCCGTACTCAGCGAGGAGCCCGCCATAAACGACGAGCTCTCTGGTGTGCCGGTTGCGGTGCTCTGGGGCAGTGACACAGCAGATGCCTTGGACCAGGCCAACATCGCGACCAGTGCCACAATCGGAACCGCAGTGGCTTTCGATCCGGTCGTCGACGGTCAGCGCCTCACCTTCAGCTCCGTCGATGATGACTTGTTCGTCGATGCCGAGACCGGGTCCACCTGGACGGTTCTTGGCTTGAGCGTCGATGGCCCGCTTGCTGGTCGCCAGCTTGGGACGGTCACGCACCGCAACGAGTTCTGGTTTGCGTGGGCGGCGTTCTTCCCCGATGCCGGTGTCTATCCGGCCAGTTGAGCGCTTGGTGCGTTCAGCCCAACAGCAACCCCGCTCGGCTGCGTGTTGATACCCGCAGCCCCCACAGCGCGGCCACCGTGGCGAACGTAAGTGCTTCCCATGCCGCGCCACCGTCAGACCAGAACGTCGGCCCTTCGAGTGCGTCGCTCAAGCCCAGGGCCAGGAGGGTGGCGACGATGATGCCCAGTGCGGCTCCCGTGACCATCAGCGCGCTCCGCAGCGGTACTTCTCCAGCAGTGGTCCGACGCGCGATCGGCCAGGCGGCGGCCACAACCGGGGGCGCGAAGTGATACGTGAGGCTGGGGTTGGCCAATGCCAAGGCCAGCCACACCCCAGCAGCGGCAAGGCTTAGGGTCGGTGGGCCGGCTCGGCGGAGAAGGTCTCGAGTGTTCATGCATGAGAAACCCGACGCGTCGGCTCCAGCTTCCCTGCCAAGGGCCGGACCTCATCTGGGCAGGTGTCGTGATCGGCGGTGTCGTGATCAGCGGCTGCGTGCTCAGCGGCTTTGTAGCCAAGCGGCAATGGCCTGACTGATCTCGTCGGGGCTGTCCTCTTGGATGAAGTGGTTGCCGGCCACGGTTACCTCGGTCTGGTTGGGCCAGGTCCGGCAATAGTCACGCTGGGGGCCGGTCAGGATTGCTCCGGGCTCGGCGTTGATGAACAGTTTCGCCACATCGGATGTGCTGAGCCACTCGCCGTAGGACCGCACGATCTCCACGACGTCGCGGGGCTCACCCTCTAGGGGGATCTCGCGAGGCCAGGTGAGCGTGGGGCGACGGTGTTGAGGGTCGGTAAACGGTCGGCGGTATTCGTCATGTTCGGCTTGGCTGAGGTCACGAATTATCGAGCCGGGGAGCACGGCTTCGACGAAGAGGTTCTTGTCGATGACCATGGCCTCGCCGGCCTCGGATCGAAAGCCCTCGAAGATGCCCGTGGCGGCGTCGGGCCAGTCGGCCCACGACATTGGCCGCACGATGGCCTCCATGTAGGCGATCCCGCCAACGCGATCGCGATGCCGGTTCGCCCAATCGAAACCGAGGGCCGAGCCCCAGTCGTGGACAACGAAGGTCACATCGTCGCCCAAGTCGAGTTGGTCCAACAGCGCATCGAGGTAGTCGCGATGGTGAACAAATCGATAGGCGTCTGGACCGGTGTCGTCGAGTTTGTCGGAGTCGCCCTGGCCAATGAGGTCTGGTGCGATGCACCGCCCATGGTCGGCGAGATGGGGGATGATGTTGCGCCACAGATACGACGATGTGGGGTTGCCGTGGAGGAACACGATGGCGTTCCCCTCACCCCGCTCGTGATAGGCCATCCGCTTTCCGTTGACGCTCTGGTAGGACTTCGAGAGGGGAGTGGCATCGAGGCTCATGCCCCGAGACTATGCCCTCTCGATGGGCGGGTTTGGGCCTGGCAGCGGCCGAAGGCGCATCGCTTCGCGGGGCATCGGCGGTCCACACTCCAGGCATGGGCCCGCTGTCGCGCGCTGGTGCGCGCTGGTGCGTGGATGGTAACAACGCGGTTGGTCCTGGTTCGACACGGCGAGACGGATTGGTCCCGTGTGGGCCGCCACACCGGGCGGACCGACCTTGCGCTGAATGCCCAGGGCCAGACGGAGGCAGCGTTGGTATCTGGAGCGTTGTCGGAGTGGGAGTTCGAATCCGTATTCGCCAGCCCGCTATAGCGAGCGGTGGTCAGCGTCCTTTGAACTCTGGCTCTCGCTTGTCGACGAATGCCCGCGACGCTTCCATGTGATCTTCGGTTGTGCCTGTGTGGCGGTGATGGGTTGCCTCGAGTTCGAGCGTTGTTGCGAGATCTCCGGTAACGGACCGGTTGATGTTCTCTTTCATGTATCGGTATGCGATTGGCGGTCCGGCGGCCAGGCGAGCCGCTGTGCCGCGCCACGATTCGTCGAAATCGTCCGCGGGCATTGCAGTGTTGATAATGCCGAGCTGGAGCGCGGTGGCCATGTCCATGCGTTCGGGCATGAAATAGAGCTCCTTGGCCTTGGACGGGCCGACCAGCTGCGTCAGGAACCACGTGCCGCCGTAGTCCCCCGCCAGTCCAACGCGGGCGAAGGCTGTGGTCATCACGGCGTTGTCCGACGCGATTCTGAGGTCGCAGGCCAAGGCCATGGAAAGGCCGGCCCCAGCGGCTGCACCGCCGATGGCAGCGAGCGTCGGCTTGGGCATGTTGAACAGCACTCCCGACGTCGCTTTGTGGTTGAGTCGTTGCGCGTGAACTCCCTCGTCGAAAGTTCCGAGTCCGGCGCTCGCACCCCCACCTTCAGCGAACGCCTTTACGTCACCGCCGGCAGAGAATGCACCGCCGGCGCCGGTCAAGACCACGCAGCGAACGTCGGTGGCGGTCTCGAAGTCCGCCAACGCTATGCCAATACCCGAGAACATCGCGCCCGTGAGGGCATTGCGGCGCTCTGGCCGATCCATGGTGATAACGCCGACACCGCTGTCGTCGACCTCGGCGGTGATGTGGACGGTTCCTGTATCGATCGATCGGGTCATGGGCACATCCTGTCAGACCGCTACGTTGCCGCCGACGACTCCGTGATGGGTGGCAGCAGCCGTGACCACAACCAGGTCACCCCGATCGATCCAGCAGAGGTCCACATGGCGGCGGTCAGACCCCCCGCCAGATAGACGAGCCCCGATGCCAACGTTCCGGCCAATCTGCCGGCAGCGTTTGCGGAATAGTAGAAACCCACGTCGGTGACGACCTTCTCGGTCGTGCTGTAGGCCAGGATCAGATACGAGTGCATGGATGAGTTGAGGGCAAACACCACCCCGAATAACACGAGCCCGCCAATCACGGCGAAGTCCTCGGCGATGTCGAGGCTGAGAAGCCCGGCGATGGCCAAGGTGATCAGCCCCAAGATCATCGCGAGCCAGCGCGCAGACCGGACGTCGTGGGCGCCTTGTCGGCCGAGGACCCGCGGTGCAGCGGCCTGCACGATGCCATACCCGATGACCCATGCCGCCAAGAAGCCACCGATGGCCTCGAACGACCAACCCAGTGCTTCATCGAGGTAGATCGGAAGTGCCACCACAAACCAGACGTCACGAGCCCCGAACAAGAAGAATCGGGCCGCGGACAGTCGATTGACGGCGGTCGACTTGGACAAGATGGAACCGAAGGGCTCGGGCTCTACGGCGCGGCCGATGTCTCGGTCCAACAGTGCGAGGACGCCGATCAGGACGACCACCAGGACTCCCGCCATGGCCAGTAGGGCCTCGGAGAAGCCCAGCCACGAGAGCAGCGCGCCGCCGATGAAGAAGCCGACACCCTTGAGCGCGTTCTTTGAGCCGGTCAGGATGGCGACCCATTTGAACAGCGCGGATTGCTGCTCGGTTTCGGTTGCACCCCCGACAACGAACTTGATGGCACTCTTGGAACTCATCTTCGTGAGGTCCTTCGCGATGCCCGACAACGCTTGAGCACCCATGACAAAGATGACCGATCCGACCTCGGCCCATGCAGGATCCTGCAACGACAAGACCGACAGGGCGATGATCTGGACCGCCAATCCGGTGGCCAGAGTGCGGTTGAGACCCCACCTCGGCGCCACCCACCCGCCGACCAGGTTGGTGACGACACCCATCAGCTCATAGAGCAGGAACAACAGCGCCAGAGCCACGGGGCTGTAGCCCAGCTCATGGAAATGCAGCAGAACCAGCATTCGTAGCGCGCCATCGGTGATCGTGAATGCCCAGTACGCGCCCGTTACGAGGGCGTAATTGCGGACATTCACCGGTCTGGCAGCTGTCGTGCCACCTTCGCCACGAGTTCGGCCATCCGATGGACATAGCCGTACTCGTTGTCGTACCAAACGAGGACTTTGACCATGGTTCCATCGATCACCATGGTGGACGGGGCGTCGACGACACCCGAGCGGGTGTCGTTGGTGAAGTCGGCTGAGACGAGCGGCCGGGTCTCGTACCCCAAGATGCCATCGAGCTCTCCCCGCGCTGCGGTTTCGAACAAGGAGTTGATCTGCTCGGTCGTCACTGGTTTGTTGAGCGTGAAGACGCAGTCCGCAAGCGACGCATTGAGCACCGGTACCCGCACGGCGAGCCCATCGAGCTTGCCGGTGAGTTCGGGGTAGATCATCGTGATCGCAGTCGCCGATCCCGTGGAGGTCGGGATCAATGAGTTCAGGGCCGACCTGGCACGACGGAGATCCTTGTGCGGGGCGTCGACGACAACCTGGGTGTTGGTGACGTCATGGATGGTGGTCACCACACCCCGCTCGATCCCGACCTGCTCGTGCAGGACCTTCACCACGGGCGCAATGCAATTTGTGGTGCACGAGGCAGCGGTGATCACGTCATGGGTCTCGGGGTTGTAGAGGTGGTCGTTGCAGCCCATGACGATGTTGAGCGCAGCCGCGTCGTCAACGGGCGCTGCAACCACGACCTTTTGCACGCCGCGTGCGAAGTAGCCCGACAGCCCGGCCATGGTCCGGAAGGCGCCGGTGCACTCCAGGACAATGTCGACACCGAAGTCGTCCCAAGGTATATCGCGGGGAGTTGGGGCGGTGGAGAACGTCGTCTCGAAGGGGCCCAGGGCGAGGATTTTCCCGTCGGTGGAAGCGTCGCGCCTCCACTTCCCGTGGACCGAGTCGAACTGCATCAGGTGCGCAGCCGTCTCGATGGTCCCGTGCAGCTCGTTGACATGCACGAGCTCGAGGCCTTCATGATGCGCGAGTGCCCGAACAACGAGGCGGCCCATGCGTCCGAAACCGTTGATGCCGATGCGGGTCGTCATGTCGGACACTCTATGTAGTGGTGTGCACGAGTGACTGCTCGGTGGTCGTGCCTGAGGTTGAGGCTCGGTGGTCGCGGGCCCGCACGAGTATCGCGCAAGGATTCGTGGCCCTCAGCCCGCAGTCGCCCCATCGCGCGCCGGTGCCTGGCACCGCCGCGCGATGAGGGCCCCCACGTGTGCGCGTGGGGTTATCGCGCGCTCGTGCCTGGCACCGGCGCGCGATGGGGCGACTGCGGGCTGAGGGCCGAGTTCGGACTGATTCACCTCGGCTTGAACACGTGGCCAGGGCAGGGTCTTGGCGGTACCCTCGCCTTCATGGCGGTTCGGTCTCGATGGGTGGTGGCGCTGGCACTCGTTCTCGGTGCTCTGGCGTTCAGTGCGTGTGGTGGGGCGGAGAGCGAGTCGACCTCGACAGCGCGGGCTTCGACTCCCGACAGCGTTGGCGGCGACGATGGCTCCGGTGACCAGCAGGTGCTGATCCTCCCGACGGCGAGCGGCGGCCAAATCGATTTCAACGACCTGCTTGGCAGCCCGACGATGCTGTGGTTCTGGGCGCCCTGGTGACCGACTTGTGTCCGAGAAGCCCCTGCGGTCGCAGCGGTTCAGCAAACCTATGGTGGCGAGGTCGACATCGTCGGCGTCGCCGGACGAGCCAACCTCGACGATGTTCGCGAGTTCATTGCAGAACAGGATGTCGCGGCCTTCGATCACGTGTATGACGAGTCCGGCGAGATATGGAGCACCTTCGGCGTGAACAGCCAGCCGTCGTTTGTATTCATCGACGCACAAGGCAATGCCGAGACAAGGTTCGGTGCGATGGGCGAGGACAGCATCTCCGAGCGTCTGGACGCCCTCCTGGCCTCCTGATCCAGCACTCTGGCATCTGGGTCGAGCTTCGGTGACCCCACCTGGGTGTGTCGACTGCCACGCCCGGCACCGAACGTGGCAGCAATATGGTGAATTCATGACATCCGCAACTGTCATTGCTGGCCCCGAGCGTGTGACCGACCCGGACCGCTTGCGTGCGGCCCAAGCCGAGACCCTGGCGCAGGACCGGATGCGCTCCGGCCTCGGCGCCCGCGTCCTGTTCGCCATCATGGATCTCCTATACGGCCGGGGGGCGACGCTTGCGAAATCCCATATCTTGGAGGTGGTGGCGAGGGTGCCCTACCAGGCTTGGGAGCAGATCTCCTACGTCGCGATCACCCATACCCACAGGACTCCCGAGTTCGCGCGAACGATCCAGGAACGGGTCCAAGAAGCGCGGGCCCAGCAAGACAACGAGTTCTGGCATCTGCTGATCCTGGAGGAACTCATCCATGCCCGCGGCGATCAGTTGTCTCGGTTCCGCCACCGCATCATCCCGCAGGTGCTGGCGTGGGGTTACTACCACCTGTCATGGGCCCTGTATGTGGTTAAGCCTCGTTGGAGCTATGCCTTGAACGCACAGTTCGAGGATCACGCCGAACACGAATACATGGGGTTCGCACGCGATCATCCCGAGCTCGACACTGAGTCTTGGGTAACGATCTTCGCAGACGACTACGGCGAATATGGATCCGTTGGTGACCTACTCAAACGGATCGGCCTCGACGAGCGGCACCACAAAATCGAGAGCATGGAACGGATCGAGACCGCCCGATTCTCGTGACTCAGGCGACCGGCCTTCCACCCGAGCAGTCCAGTCCTGGGATAGGAGATAGAGGGGGGCCGAAACGCCGCAGCCTCCGCCCCCATTCTCCAATCAGGCACATTTGGGATACGAGCGACCGATGGGTCCACCTGTTGTAGCGTTGGCCTTCTCACAACGAAACAGGTACTCATGCACCGCTACGTGATCGAACGGGCGATTCCAGACATCGGCTCCGCCGAGCGAGAGGAACTCAAGGGCGCGGCCAATCAGTCCAACGGCGTTCTTAGTGCCATGCAGTCCGAAGGCAAGCACATTCAGTGGGAACACAGCTACGTCACAGGTGACAAGACGTTCTGTATCTACGTTGCCGACAGCCCCGAACTCATCGACGAGCATGCCGAGCGCAGTGGCTTCCCCGCCACCGTCGTCACCGAGGTGAGAAAGATCATCGACCCAACGACCGCCAACGGTTAGCGAGTACGGGCAGGTCGCTCGTTTCTCATCCGTCGGGTACTTGGACTGAGCTTCCCCCGTTTGCCGCCCGGTGGGGTCGAGGGCACAAAAATGTTTGCGGTTGCTCTTCGTGAGATGATTCAGCATGAGCGATCTTGGGAGTATTCAGAGGGCCTACACGGCGATCCTGCAGCACTTCGTGGCCACAGGCCGAGCGCCGCACTATGTGGAACTCGCGGACACCCTCGATATCGGCATCAACGCGGCGCGAGAGCTTGTAAGCGAGACGGCTAGCACTGCGTCGCCCGTCGGCGGCTCCTGGCTGTCTCATGACACCGACAACATCGAGTCGTGGGCTCCCTTCAGTAATGTCCCGACCCACTACCTGATTTCCGTTGACGGTGCTCAGAAGTGGTATAGCCAATGAGGCATGGAGGTGCTGGCCGTGCGCTGGCTCTTCCCGGGACAACCGGGTCCCCCTCACCAAGCTGAATCCGCTCCGACTCATTCGCGGTCTTCGCGGTCTTCGCGGTCTTCGCGGTCTTCGCGATCTTGGCGGCAACAAGGGCATGAAACACATGCTCGACTACCTCTCGAAGAACCCGGAGAAAGGTCTCTTCGGTTACGAGCAGCTGGGCGTCGGTTCCTGGGTTCAGTACTGGAGATCATTCAATCACCTCGAGGCGTTCGCCAAGGACACGGAGGATCCGCACCTCGATGCCTGGCGGAAGTACTTCAAGCGCGTCGCGAAGTCTGGGCGCACTGGGATATGGCACGAGACCTTCTTGGTGAGGGCGGGCGAGTTCGAAGCGATCTACACGAACATGCCTGATTTCGGCTTCGCGAAGGCCTCGTCGGTGGTGCCGGTCTCAGAATCGGTTGCAGCCAGAGATCGGCTCAAGGCCAGCAAGGCCTGACGGCGGGCTGTCTCACCCAGCCGTCGAACAGAATTCGAGCCCATCGCCGGGGGCCATGGCGACGAGCGCCCTTAGCGCGGCCCCGTCGACCCCAGACCTGTCCTTCGTAGGCTTTTGCCGTAAGGTCCTTGCGTGACAGCCATCCTCGCTGGCGAGCCGCTCGACGAGCGACTCGACGCACTTCTCGCAGGACGACCGGACGCGCTGCTTGAACCCTTTGCGCTGTACCGCGAGCTGCGCGAGCGCGGACGCGCTCACGTGCAGGGGCAGGGGCAGGGGCAGGTGATCCTCGTGACCCACTACGAGGACGTGAAACTCGTCGTCCGCGACGCCGAGCGGTTCAGCAACCTCGCGCTCGTTGCGGGCCCACGCATCGACGAGGCCCGCACCCAGATGGCCGACAACGAGCTCGTCGCGTTCGATGACGTCACGGCATTCTGCGCGAACTTCCCAAGCCGGGCCGACGGGGCCCAGCACATCCGTCTCCGCTCAGCGGCTCACCGCGCGTTCACCCCGGGCCGGATCGCCGCGATGGAGCAGCCGATCCGGGAACTTCTCGATCGCCTGTTGGCGCCGCTCTCCACCGATGAGCCCATCGACTTCATCGAGAAGGTCGCGTTCCGGCTGCCCCTTCTTGTTGTTGCTGACCTACTCGGTGTGCCGCACGAGGACGCCGAGATGATTCACCGTTGGTCGATCGCGCTCGGTGCCTCGACCGGTGCCACCGTCGGCGAGCCATTCCTCGCAGCGCAGGGTTCCCTCGAAGAGTTCCGCGGCTACGTCGACCTGCTGATCGAGCGGAGCCGGGAGCGGACGGGCACCGACCTCGTCTCACTCATGCTGGGCGCCGACCTCACCCATGACGAGCTGGCCGCGCTGTTCGTCCAGATCCTTTTCGCCGGCCACGAGACGACCACCACACTGATTTCGGCCGGCCTCGTTGAGCTGTTGGGAGCGCCGGACCAGTGGCGCGCGCTCGGCCGTGAGCCGACGCTCGCTCCGAACGCTGTCGAGGAGCTACTGCGGCTCGTGTCGCCCTCCCAGTTCATCAGCCGCCTCGCGGTTGTCGACACCAAGTTCGGCGACACCCACGTCAGGGAGGGGACAACGGTGCTCGCCGTCCTTGCAGCCGCGAACCGTGACCCGGAAGTCTTCCCCGAGCCAGACAGGCTTGATCTGCGGCGTCCCGATCTCGCCAAACAACTCGCGTTCGGGTTCGGTCCCCACTTCTGCCTCGGCGGCCCGCTCGCTCGACTCGAGGCACGTATCGTCTTCGAAGAACTCTCCCGCCGCTATCCGGACGCATCGCTCGCCAGCGACAAGCTCGAATGGACGGGCAGCGCGATGCTGAGGCGCCTCGTTGACCTACTGGTCAGGCTCGGCACACGCCGGCCGTGACCGTCCTCACCGGCCATCTGTCTTAGGACTTCAGCGGGTAGGGAGCAATTCTCCCGCTGAAGTCCTGGCGCCTATCCCCCACTCGTGCCCCTCCGGGGCGGGCCGTTCGGGCGCTGAACTTCGATCACACGAACCTGTTCAGAGGCGAGGTGTCCCGGGCAAGCACAGCACCTCAAGCGCCTGTCGCCTCGACACCGACCCCGTCGATCTCGGCGAACGAACTGAGCCGAGCCGTGAGTGCGCGGTAACCCCGCGCGTTGGCGGTGAACTCGGCCACACCCAGTTGACGTCCGAGGGCTGGGGCGGTGTGGGTTTGTTTGTGGGTACGGAGTCAGGCGTTCTGAGAGTCAAACCGAAAGAGCGGGACACCACCCACAAGCATCCTCACTGACGTTCGGGGGCACCCAAGGGTGTGCTGAAGCTTGCGCGGGAATTTTGGCTGTCACGCTGAGGGGGTCAATCATGCGGTACTCAGCGGGTTGGCGTTTGTTTGTCGGTGGTGGCGTTTGGGTGCTCGTCCGCCGAGCCGGTGGGAGCGTCGTTGGTTATTGGCTCATCGGCTCGCCGAATGTTGAACAATTGGGGTTCTCGCACATCGAGGGCTCACCGGGCGCCTCCGGTTGCAGTGCGCTTACGCCGCAGGTAGCGCAGATCGGTGAGACATCGCCGTCGTCAGTCTCGTCCCACGGATCACTCATGGCGTCAGTATCGCTGCCGGTGGGACGTTTGGTTCGCCTCTCGAAGCCTTTTAGCCGAGAACATGGTGGATCGATCCGAGGTGGGGGCAGCCGACCATGTCCTTGTCACCGGCGCGTCAGGCGGCGTCGGATCTGCTGCGGTGCAGCTGGCGAAACGGCGCGGAGTCTGTGGATGTGGCCATTGACAATATTGCTGGACCAGGATTTCCGGGCGTGATCTAGGTGCTCAGCCCAGGCGGACGGTATGGGTCTTCGCTGACCTGGTCTCCGATATAGAGCGGAATGAGATCCGGCCCCTCGTTGCCAAGACCTTTACGCTCGAACAGATCGGTACTGTCCAGCGGGAGTTCCTCGAGAAACGTCGCGTGGTCCAGTTGGTGTTGATCCCACGATCGGCTTCCTAGCGGCGGCCTCACTAGGCTACTGATATGACGGTTGTGCTCGGCCTGCTGGCTGCATTGGCGGTGGGCACGTCGGACTTCCTTGGCGGCCACACCAGCCGCCGGGCGGACTCGACCGTCGTCACGGCCGGCTCGAACCTGATCGGGTTCGTGCTCGCCGGCGCTGTCGCGCTCATCGTCGGTGGCGAGATCAATGGCGCTGACGTGGCTTGGGGTGTCGTCGGCGGTGCGAGCGTCTCGTTCGGGTTGGTGGCGCTCTACGCCGGCTACGCCCGCTCACGGGTCAGCATCGCCGCGCCAATCGCCGGCGTGGGAGCAGCGGCCCTGCCGGTCATCGTCGGGTCGATCGCGGGCGACGACAACTTGTCGGGCCGCGCCGCGAGCGGCGTGGCGCTGGGGCTCGTCGCTATCGCCCTCGTGAGCATCAACTCGTCCGACCAGCAGGGAAGCGTCGGCGCCAGCATGTTGTACGGGCTGGGGGGTGCTGTTGGCATTGGCGGCTTCTTTCTCTGCCTGGCACGGACGTCCGAGGAGAGCGGACTGTGGCCGATCGTGACGGCGCGGGCGTCGGGCTCCGTCGTCTTGGCCCTCACCCTGGTAGCGACGGGAACTGCGTTGCGCATCGACCGCCATATCGCACTTCCACTCGTTGGCATCGCTGCCCTGATCACAGCCGGCAACACATGTTTCTTGTTCGCCACACGTCTCGGGTCGACCTCTGTCGCTGCGGTGGTGACCTCCCTGTTTCCTGCGGTCACCGTGTTCTGGGCCTGGTTGGTGTTCCGCGAGCGCCTGCGTCTCGTCCAGATGGCGGGACTCGGCATTGCGCTCGTCGCCGTTGGACTGATCGCCTCGGGCTGACGCGAGCGAAGGGACCTACCGGGTCTTGTCATTGATCGAGTTCTGATGCTCTGAAATCGACTAGTCCGTCAAGGTATCCACGGGTTGTGCGTTGTTGGACCGAACGGGCGACGGGTCCGCCGAGGCGGGTCAAGATTGAGGCTGGGCGAGAGAACGCAATGATCTCGAAGCTCACCTGTCCGGCCCATTGGCGTACGGCGGATCGAGCTGCCGCGAACGCTGCTTGGCCTGATCCCGCTTCGCGTGTCCACATATGGTGGCGGTAGCCCTCAGGCAGTACCTCTCGGGTTCGTCCAATCTCGCCATAGGACACGGAGCGCCGTTCTTGGTCAGTCACAAGAGCCGCAAGTTCAGCTTCGCGTGGGCGTCGCAACGAATACATGAACCAAGGATGGCCCAGGACATGTCAATAGTCCCGATCCAGTGGGATGGTCGGAGGGAAGTCCGATTGTTGCGCAGTGCATGAATCCTTGTTTGCCAAGGGACTTGCTAATGGAACACGGTCTCACCGGCGGCGGTGCGGCCTTCAGCAACGACGACGCCAATCGGCCCAGCGGGCCTCTTGACCCTTGATATCGCTGACAGCTCGGCCGACCCCGAGATGGCGTGTGAGAACGGCCTTCCGTGGTTCGAGGGGTTGGAGGTTCTAAGCGCAGGCAGGTCTTGGCCGCCGCCCGCAATCCGTTGTTCGGCGGTCGACACTGATCTGAGTCCAGTCGGCGAGGTCCACAGCTTCGCTGCGATTACCGGCAGCGACATCGCAGTCGTCGTCGGCATGGGGTGTTTCGGCCCCTCTAGCTCCTATCCCAGCAGTTCAGTCCTGGCCGACTTCGCCCATGTAGTGATCCAGCCATTGGTGATAGTGCGTCACGCGGATCTCTTCGTCGCTCAGCAGCGCGGTGTCGAACCCCCGGGACCGCATGCCCGCCTGGACGTCGCGGATGAGGTGGACGTCTTGATCGATCGTGATGGTCATCGTCTTTTCGCCGGAGATGATCTCTTCCTGGGTGAAGTCATCGTGGTGAGGCCGCTCTTCGGGATCATCTCGCGGATCCTTGCGTGGGGTAAACGACAGGCTGCCGCTGCTCTCGTCGCCGCCCTCGGGCATCATCATGAACGTGAACTTGTCCCAGTAGCACTGGTTCGGGTCGGTGGGGTGGGGGCGTGCCCGCATGATCAACATGTCGTCGGGTTGGATCGTGATCATGGTGTTGGGGAAGAAGTTGAACTGCACGATGTCGGACAACTGATCGTCGGTCAGACCGTCGTAGTCGTACCCAAATGCCGGGCCGGCGTTGCGGCGCGCGACCTGCATGTCCTTGCGGACGTCGAGCACTCGGCCTCGGTAGTCCTCGGGGTCTATCCCCAACATCTTCATCTGGGTTGCCATGTGCGGCGTTGGCATCTCGGGGATGGGTAGCCGGGTATTGACGGTGAAGCCATCGATGAAGACGCCGGTGTGGCCGTGCTTGTACAGGCCGACTTCGGCCGTGGTGCAGTCGAAGATGGTGGCGTGTTGAGGGTGGATGTGCTCAACGTGATACAACTCGCCAAAGTTGTCGAACACTGCCTTCCAGTTGCAGGCGAGGCTGACGGTCTGGTCAGTGACCAGGGTCATCTCGCCTGTGCGGTACGGATCGATGAGATCGGTGAGCGGCCCGATGAAATCTTCAAACGACGGAGCCTCGTCGTCCATACAGATCCAGACCGTTCCAGCCCACACTTCGCACCGGACGGGCTTGAGCGAGCGTTCTTCGCAAGGGACACCGCTGGAGAACTGATCCTCGTCGGGCACGACGGTGAGCGCACCGGCATTGTCGTAGGTCCAGCCGTGGTATGGGCACACGAAGTTCTTGACCCAGCCGCGGTCGTTGACCATCACCCGGGCGCCGCGGTGCTGGCACACGTTGTAGAACGCCCCGATATCGCCGTTGTCGTCGACCGAGACCAGGATCGATTCATGTGCGAGGTTGAACACGACGTACTCGCCAGGTTCGGTGAGATCGCAGGCCAGCGCGGCGAATAGCCATGCCTTGGGCCACACCCGGTCCCACTCATGGGCCATATAGTCCGTCGAGGTGTACCGGTGCGCGGTGATAGGCGTCTGTGGCGCCGGCGACTGCCAGTCGGCCTCTGAACGTGGTGCAAGATCGGTCACTGCATCCCCCTCATGGTCACACCCATTGTGGTGCATCAGCAGGGGTCTGCGCCTCTCAAGACCTTTGAAAGGTTCACTCGGCTTGGTCTTGGTGGTGGCGAGGCCCGATGGGTGGCTCGTCAGAGTTTGGCGAGTTGTCCGCCGTCGAGGGGGATGTCATGACCATTGATCATGGCTGCGGCTGGCGAGCACAAGAACAGAACTGCTTCGGCCACTTCGTCGGCGGTCACGAATGTCGCCAGGGGGTTGAGGTTGGCGAGGGCCGCTTGGACGGCATCGGGGCCTTCGTCCACCAGGGGCTGCGCGACGGGGGTGAGGGTTGGCCCGGGTGATACGGCATTGACGCGAATTCCTCGGGTCACATACTGCACTGCAGCCTGCTTGGTAAGGCCGATCACACCGTGTTTGGCGGCGACGTACGCGGGGCTGGCGCGCTCGCTGCCACGATGACCCACGGTCGATGCGTTGTTGACAATCGATCGTCCGCCCAGCGGGGGGTCGGGGAGTTCGAGCATCGCCGTGATCTGGTGCTTCATGCAACGGAAGACACCCGACAAGTTGATAGCGATCATGTCGTCCCACGCGTCGTCGCTGTATTCGTGCAGCTCGTGCATCCGATCAAAGATCCCGGCGTTGTTGAACGCGAAGTCCAGGCCACCGCACCGGGCGACGGTGTCCGAGACGAGTTGGTGGACCTGATCGGTCTCGGCCACGTCGGCCTGGATGAAGATGGCTTCTCCGCCGCCGGCTTGGATGGCGCTGGCCACTGCAGCGCCGCGGTCTGCTTGTCGGCCCGAGACCACCACCGTGGCACCACGAGCGGCGAACATGTGGGCCGTGTTCTCACCGATGCCCGATGTTGCTCCGGTGATCAGGGCCACCCTGCCAGTCAGTGGACTCTCAGTCATGGGTACTCCTGTTTCGTAGCTCGTCAAGGTGTTCGTTGACGAACGTTCCTGTGGGGTCGGTTGCATCTCGCACCCGCCACCAGTCGTCCCAGCGGGGGTGCGTAGTTGCTAGCTCATCGCCTCGGCGATAGTGCACCTTGCCCCAGTGCGGCCGCCCGTCGTGTTGGACGAAGATCTTCTCGCAGGCCTCGAAGAGCAGAACTTCGTTGGTCTCCACGTCCGCGTGGATCGAGATCGTGGCCGAGCGTCGCCGGTAGGCGGTCGACAGCCACACATCATCCGCGGCAAGGGTTCGGTACTCAACGGGCCAGCCCATCTCGGGAAAGTCTGTCCGCAACATCTCGCGGAGGTCGGCAAGGCAGGGCGGGCCTGCCTCGAGCGGGATGCTGTACTCCATCTCAGTGTGTGGCCAGTCCCGATGGTTCGAGAGCACCTCGTGGTTCCAGGCACATCGTGAGCCCTCTTCGCCGACGGGATATTCGGGATCGTCATCGGTTTCATCTGTGGCCTTGGCCACAACCATGTCGGCAGTGGGAAACCAGAAGAACTCGAAGTGTCGGTGGTGATGCACGATCTCGTCCAGCCTCGACAACATGTCGTCGAGCGGTTCGTTCCAGCCTTGTTGGCGGAGCCGGTAGGCATCGCGGAGTTGGATTTCGATCGCCGTGACGATCCCGATCGCACCTAAGTTCTGGCGAGTGACTTGCCAAAGCTCGTGCTGATCGTCGACTGAACACGTGAGAAGATCGCCGGTGGAAACCGCTAGGCGGGCCCCGACCACAGCGGACGACAGGTTACTCAGGCTGACCCCGGTGCCATGGGTGCCGGTGGCGACTGCACCCGCGAGGGTCTGGCGGTCAATGTCGCCCTGGTTTTCGAGCGCTAGGCCACCATCTTGGAGTGGTCGGCCCAGGGCCGAAATGGGGGTGCCCGCCCGGACCCACGCGCGTCGCGTCTCAGCATCCATGCTGATCACTCCGCTTAAGGCCGAGACGTCGGCGATGGTGTCTGGGGTCGGCACCAGGGGAGCATGGCTGTGGGCGGTGCCCACACAGCGGATCGATGAGCCGTCATCGCGAGCCGCCACCGCAAGCGCGACCGCGTCGTCTTCGGAACGTACGTGGTGGATAGCCGCGGGCTGAGCGTGAAGCTTGCTTGACCAGTTGGTCCACCTGTGCATACCAACAATTGTGACAGGGCTCGGTGCTGCCAGCCGATCGGAACTGATCGAGGGGCCCAGGCTCCTGCGTTGCTGCGCTCTGGCGCGACATCGTTCCGTGGTGCGAGTGGCCCTCAGCGCGTGGGTTTCGGGGATGGCTCGCGGGCGTCGACCGGGATTGAAAGGTGAGCGAGTGTGAACTGCACCATGGGGCCGATGGAGACCAAGAACCAAATGGTTCCCCAGCCAACCGTGCCGCCCAGCGCGACTCCCGCCACGAGAGCGACGGCTTCGACCACGAACCGGGCCTTCCAGATCGTCACCCCGCGGCGACCAAGAGCGGTCATGAGGCCATCGCGGGGCCCAGGTCCAAGTCGAACGCCGAGGTACAGCCCCGACCCAATGGCAATGACTACCGGCCCGCCCAGCGTGAGGATTGCTCGGACCACTCGACTGGATGGCTCGTCGATAAGCCACAAAGTGAAGTCGACGCTCAGCCCGATCAGCAACACGTTCCCGACCGTGCCGACGCCAATCGGTTCGCCGAGCAGGATGAGGGCGACCAGCAACACCGCGCCCACAACCATGATGGCGCCCCCGATCGACAGCGGGGTCTGCTCGGACAACCCCTGATGGAAGACGTCCCAGCCGGGTAGGCCGTAATCACCGCGCACAATGAGGGCAATGCCCGCGCCGAACACGTACAGGCCAACCACCAGACGAGGCAAACGCTTGATCTGAGCCGACACGGGGAGCATCGGGGCAGGCTACGGGACAATCGCTCGGTGCTGGCAGAGGTTCTTGTTCCGTGGCACGGGCCACGTGGGGTGTTACTAGAGTGCGGCGGTGATCTTGGTTGATGCTGTTCACGCCGGTGCGTTGTTGCTCGAACTACGAGAGACGGGCCGCACGGTGCCCGAGCTACCCGATGGCCTACGCCCGGCATCGTTGGACGAGGCATACGCGATCCAAGACGAACTCCATCGCCAGGGGGGTTGGCCCGTTGGCGCGCTCAAGGTCGGCTGCACCAGCGAGCTGGCGCAGAAGGCGCTCGCGATCGACAGCCCGATTGCCGGCATCGTCCCGAAACACCGCGTGCTGTCCAGCGGGACCCGCTTCGCCGGCGACCAGTTCCATCATCACCCGCTACTCGAGTCGGAGTTCGCGCTCCGGGTGGGCACCGACATTGCCGCCGATGCCGACCCAGCGAGCATCGTCGGCCGAGATCTTGTCGACGCGGTTGCTCCAGCCATCGAACTCGTCGGCACCCGCTTCGACGCCCCGATGGGTGGCAGCGGGTTCAGCAAGATCGCCGACAACTCCGCAGCAGCAGCGGTCGTCTTAGGCTCACCGGCAAGTTCTCTGCCCGATGACCTGGCGGCGATCGGCGTGACGCTCCGATGTGGCGGCGAAGTCCTGGCGCAGGGCAACGGGGCGGCGGTTTTGGGCGACCCCTACCGGTCATTCGCCTGGTCGTTGCGTCACGAACTCAGTCGAGGGCGGTCCGTGCCCGCAGGCACATGGGTGATCACTGGCACGTGTACGGGTCTCGTGCCATGCCCGCCAGGCGCCGCCGTCACGGCTGCATTCGACGGTCTTGGAGAGGTCGAGGTCACCGTCGATCAGTGAGTTGGCGGTAGGTCGGGCTCAGCCCTTGGCGCGGCCGGCGAACCCGAACAGTTTGCCGGCGACCTTGCGAATCTGGATCTCTTCGGAGCCTTCGGTGATGCGGTACCGGCGATGGTGGCGGTAGATGTGCTCGAACGGCATGGCACGGCCGTAACCGATGCCACCGCAGGTCTGCATGGCCTGATCGGCAGCGTCGCAGCAGAAGCGGTTGCCGCGGTAGTTGCACATGGCCACCTTGTCGGTGATCTCCATGTGATCGATGCCCTCATCGAGTTGCCATGCCGTCTTCCAAATCAGCGCCCGGAGCATCTCAGCCTCGGTGTACAGCTCGGCCATAGGGAACTGGATGGCCTGGTTCTGAGCCAGTGGTTTACCAAAGGTGGTGCGGTTCTGTGCCCACTCGACGGCGACATCGATGCAGTGGAGTCCCGCCCCCAACGAAGAGGCGGCCTGGCGGATGCGGTTCTCGTGCACAAAAAGCTGAGCGGTCTGGAGACCTCGACCTTCCTCGCCCAAGATGTCGGCATGGTTCACCCGCACATCGGTGAGGCGAACGTGGGCGTGGTCGGTTGGCATGTTGAACGTCCACATGAACTCCTCGATCTTGAAGCCGGGCGCGTCGGTCGGAACAATGAAGCACGTGATGCCGTTGCCCTCGCCGGGGTTCCCCGACGTCCGGGCAAAGATGTAGTCGTGGGAGGCATGGTGCAGACCCGTGTTCCAGTACTTCTCGCCGGTGATGACCCACTCGTCACCGTCGCGGACGGCGGAGGTCTCCATCCATGTTGCGTCGGACCCATGCAGGGGCTCGGTGAGCCCGAAGCCAATACGGGCTTCGCCGGCCAACATCTTGGGGATCCAGTGTGTTTGTTGTTCGGCGCTGCCGAACTTCTCCATCATCAAGACGGTGACGAGGTTGCCGACGATGGAACTCTCGTTCTGGAGATCGTTGTGGAGGCCCAGTCCCCGGCGGGCTAGGTGCTCGCGCACGATCGCCATGTCGAGGTTTGTGCCGTTCTTGCCACCGAACCGATCGGGGAGGTGATACCGGTAGAACCCGGCCTCGTCGGCGGCTTCTCGCATTCTTACCAGCAACGCTTCCCACTCGCCGTTTGGGAGTCCGTCTCGCTCCCAATCGGTGCGGCTGTCCTCGCGGCGGTGGTCGAAGAACCGGATGTTGTCATCCTCGTTCTCCATGGGCTGGATGACGTCTTCGATGAACTGATCGAGCTCGTCGAGGAGCTGCAGTGTGCTGGCCGGGATCGCAAAGTCCATTCACGGACCGTAGTGGCGCCGGCGCGCCCGCGAGGTCAGCGAGCTGAGCCGGTGAGTTCCTTGCGTCGGGCGCACTGTGCTTCGTGGAGCGCTGCGGCGACGGCGAGGGCTTCTGCCCGCGTGCCGAACCGGCTGACTCGCTTGCCGTCGATGACCAGGTGATCGCCCGTTCTTGGATCCTTGGTGTAGAGCACCTTGCTGCTCCTTTCCTGTCCCAGTCAGCCACCGGTTTCGCTCAGGGAGATTTGACAGGCCGAAAGGACTTGCGTCCGGTAGGGCGAGAGCGGCGCGGTCGTGGGACACTGGGAGCGACTTCAAGGGGGACCAGTGGCTCGCCAACGATTGATTGACAGTGCCAAGCGGACCCTCGCGCATCACCGCGCAGGGACCCAGGACCAGGCCGACGACGTTTACCGCGTGCCGGCTACGAACTACTACGACCCGACCCGATGGCGCCAGGAAATGGACGCTATCTTCCGTCGCCTTCCTCTGGTCATGGGCTTTTCGGCCGAGCTCCGCGAACCGGGGTCCTACAAGGCAATGGAAGCCGCCGGTGTCCCCGTTCTCATGACGCGAGGCAACGATGGCGCGATTCGGGCCTTTGTCAACATGTGCAGTCACCGAGGCGCGATCGTGGTCGAAGACGGAGTCGGAACCGCTCGAAGGTTCAGCTGCCCCTATCACGCGTGGACCTATGACCTCACGGGCGACCTGGTGGGCATCCCCGATCGTGATGATTTCGGCGAGTTGGATGTCTCATGTCACGGGCTTACGCCACTTGCGGTTGCCGAGCGCGCCGGCATCATCTGGGTGAGCATTACTCCGGGCGCGTCGCTTGACATCGACACCCACCTCCAGGGCTACGACGAGGTCCTCGATTACCTCGACATCGGGTCTTGTACCCCGGTCGGCACCAATGTGATCGCTGGTCCGAATTGGAAGGTCGCCTACGACGGCTACCTCGATCTGTACCACCTACCCGTCTTGCACCGAGCCAGCTTCGGGCCCGACATGCCAAACAAGGCGATCTTCGACGCGTGGGGTCCCCACCAGAAGGTGTCCTCGCCCTCGGGGTTCATCGAGCGGTTCGAACACCTCCCCGATGATGAATGGCCGGACGAGGCATTGTTTGGGGGATTGGCCACGATCTTCCCGCATGTGTCGGTGGCATCGTTCGATTCTGGGGGGAAGATATTGATGATCTCCCAGCTGTTTCCTGGTGACACCCCCGACACCTCGGTCACGGTGCAGAACTTCCTGGCCGTTGGCGAGGTCGACGACGAGCGTCGAGAAAAGATCACCCAGACCATGGCGTTCTTGGAACACGTGGTTCGTGACGAGGACTACTACACGGGAAACCGCATCCAGCGGTCGGTCAAGACCGGGGCGAAGAGCCATTTCTTGTTCGGCCGTAACGAGAGCGGATGCCAACGGTTCCATAAGTGGGTCGATGCCCTCATCGCCACCGATGATGCCGACCTCCCAGCCCTCTACGAGCGCGGCGTTGACATCTAAGCCTTGACCGACCCCGCCCTGTCGTTCACCGCCACCGCGCGATGAGTGTCGCTAGGTCGATACGTCAAGCCATCGCGCGGTGGTGCCTGGCACCGGCGCGCGACGAGCCATCGAGCGGTGGTGCCTGGCACCGGCGCGCGACGGGGCGGTCTATTCGTTGGCGGTCATTGCGCGCATGAAGTCGCCGGTCATGTCGGCGGCGCCACGGTAGAGCGGGGTCAGCGTTCGGGATTTGAAGAGCCACTCGCCGTCATGGAGGGCGTAGGCGTCGTCGTAGTACCCGTACATCGCGATGGTCGACTCATCAGGCATCCGTAAGAACTCGCCGATGTACCAGCGACCGGTCCCGGTGCCGGCGCCGTCGTCGAGATCTGCCGTCCCGTTGAAGCACACGTGGAAGACGGCAGGGAACGTCGCCATGATGCTCTTCCACGTCGCCCCGATCTCGTCGCGGCCTTGGACCTGAGTCTTTCCCATGTCCCAGACCCCGTCGGGGGCCCACGTCGCCGCCCATTGATCAGGGTCGAACCGACACACTGCATCGGCGTAGCGGTGCACGAGCGTTCTGATGGGGTCCATGTGGCCTCCTCGAGTGATGGAGCGACCGTAGCCGCGGGGCCCGACCCTATTGCGTAATGGGAATCCACTGCTGTGATGAGTCGTCGAACTGCATCCAGGCGTTCAATTCGGGGTCCCACTGGATGTAGGCCTCGCGGTCTGCGTCCCACTTGGGCGCCTCGATACCGTCATTGGCAGGCTGGGCAACGGCCGGCGGCGGCGGCGCCATTGGCGGGCCCGCCGGGGGGATGACCGACGCGTCGGTGA
Organism: Acidimicrobiia bacterium; assembly: GCA_963854265.1. Classification (GTDB taxonomy): domain Bacteria; phylum Actinomycetota; class Acidimicrobiia; order Acidimicrobiales; family UBA8592; genus CAWKYX01. The sequence goes on along the minus strand of CAWKYX010000003.1, from coordinate 9,021 downwards.
ACGGCGCAGGGTTGTACTCGCCGGGCGGTGGCGGGGCATATCCGCCGGGGGCGGGAGGGTTGTACCCGCCGGGTGCGACAGGCGCTGCGTATCCTCCCGGCGGGACCGGGGTGTACACGCCCTTTGCGGCGGTCAGGCCAGCGACCAGCGGGGGAATCCCGACGCTTTTCTTGTCCACCACAAGCGTCTTCGCGACCATGTCGCCGACACGACGGTGTCCCTTACTCGACGCAGCGGTAACCAACCCCACGATGGGGGCGCCGAGAGGTTGAGCATCTGCCACCCACAAGATGGAACGGCCGGCGCACTTGCCGATGCCGGCGAGCTGACCACTTTCCTGGTCAACGACTCGTAGCCCCACCATCAGCTTGCCGGGGGTTCCCCCGGTCAGGCCTTGGAACAGAGTCCCCATGGCGACGATCCAGAATCCGAGCGAGACAGCGATGATCGCCGCCCCTTGCCCACCTTCGGCGATATACATCGTGTCGCCGGCGAAGAAGCACAGCGGCCCATGGTTGGTTATTCCGCACAGATCAATGCCTGTCTCGACTTTGTCCGACAACGCGAGGAGCGCGATGACCGCAACGGCCGTGCCGATGATCGCGTCGATGATGTAGGCGCCGATCCGCTTGCCCATGACTGCCGTTGGGTCCATCCCGGCCTCCCTGTTCACATGTCGTTTACAGAATCTTCTCTGACTGCGGCGAACGAGCGGGGGATAGGGAGGGACCCTTGGTGTCGAGCCGTTCGGCGAGAGACCTGCCCGAGCGCCGCGCGAAGCGACAAGAGCGGAAGACGGGCGTAGGAGTTAAGTCGGCCAACTGCCACCCACCGACTGAGCTCCTAGGCATCGACCCAGCCCGTGACCCGCCGCACCATGACGTCCAGAAACGATTCGTCGCGACCCTCGATTTGGGTCTCGATGGTGTTAGCGCCGCCGATCATTCGGTGCGCGAGGATGGCCTTGGTGACCGCAGCGTCGGTCCGGAGTTGCTCGAGGCTGTAGTCGCTGATGCCCTCACCGGCCAGGGCGTCGTGGTAGATCGTGAGCATGTTCTCTTCCTCCGCGCGGTGTTCGGAGTCGAGCGCCGTCGTGATGAAATAGGCCACGTCCCAACCCGGACGACCCCAGAGCAAGAGCTGATAGTCGAGCACGACGATGTCGCCCCCGTCTCGAAACAAGATGTTGTCGAGTCGGTAGTCGCCGTGCAGGATGGTCCACGGCGGTTCGACCAACCGGTCGACCATCGCTCCTAGGTCGTCTTGGACGCTGTCCATTTTGGCCAGGACTTCGGGCTCGAACATTTCGCCGAAGCGCTCGATGAAGTCGTCGCGATTGTTCTGGTAGGTCGCCTTGAACACTTTCGGCGTTCGATTGAGCCCCCAGATCAGCGGTTCTTCGTCAAGGAGGGCCTGGTTCATCCAATGATGGGCGTGGAACTTCGCAAGCAGCACCAATGCTGGGTAAGCATCGTCGAGTGTGCCGCCGGCGAATTGGTGCGCTGGGCGAGCATCGTCAATGTCTTCCATGATCAGAACGAATCGCCGCATCGCGCTCTCGGGCATCTTGAGGAGGCGATCGATCATCCACGCGACGCCACGAACGGGGAGATGGTCCATCAGCCAGCGGACGACATCGTTGATCCACGGTGCCGGGTGCTTGTCGAGATCGCTGTGGAAGTACTGAGGCATTGGAATGCCCATCGAATCAGCGAGGTCTCGATAGACGATGATCTCGCGTTCGTAGGCCATCAAGCCTTCGCCGAGTGCGCGGTTGGCCGAGATCGACGAAGGAAGCTTTGCCACCACCGACGACGGAAGCGTTTCGGCGTTATCGCTCCATGTCAGCGAACATCGGACCAAATCCCCCAAGAACCCGATGCCCTCACCAAGGCGTTCGTGGTCCACGGCGGTGACGGTCGCGCCGCCACTCGATCCCGCAAGCGCCGCGGTGAACCAAGCCGCGGTTAGCTCATCAGCGCTCTGGGGGATGTGGCGCTTTGGCTTGCGGGCCATCTCATTGGCCGGCCAGTTTGGCCACGACCGGAGCGAAGTCGTCTAGTGCATGGCGGCCGACCGTGACGTAGGAGATCCCGTATTTCTCGCGCCGCTCGATGATTGTTTCGCAGATCTGATCCACTGACCCGATCAGCGTGTGTGGATGAGCGGCCAGCGCTTCGATGGTCATCCCCATTGCCGCGGACGTCGCGGACATGGTGGCCTCGGTCTGGTCGGTGACGGTCGTGAAGTACGCGCCGATCTCGATCTCGATGTCATCGAATCGCTCGCCGGCGCCGTCACGAATCCATTGCAGCTTGTCGGTAGTACCGCGCGCTGTACCGCTGGCGAGCCCATGTTCGCCGAGCTTTCCGGCCGAGTTGTCGAAGTTGATGGACACGATGTCAGCGAGCCGACCAGCGATGCCCAACACCCTGGGGGAGCCGCCACCGATCATGATCTTGGGGCCGCCGGGTTGTGGTGACGCGGGCATTCCCGCTGTGTCAACGACGTGGACGTATTTGCCGCGGTAGTCGAGGTCGGCTCCCGTGAAGAATTGTTTGGACATCTCGACGTACTCGACCATGCGGTCGATGCGGATGCCCGGGCGGTCCATGGGAATCCCGAGCGCCTCGTATTCGCTTGCCACCCATCCGGCTCCGAACCCGGCCTCGAGGCGGCCGTCGGAGAGCAGATCGATGGTTGCCATCTCTTTCGCCAGGACCACGGGGTGGTGATAGTCGCAGCAAAAGACTCGGCAGCCGATCTTGATCGTCTCGGTGACTCCGGCCGCAGCCATCATCGCTGGAACCGCAGCAACCGTTTGGGGTGGGTGCGCAGCGGCCTCGGTGGCCGGGCCGGTGCCGAGATAGTGGTCGGCGAGGCTGAACGTCGAGTAGCCGTAGCTCTCGGCTTTGCGAGCCATGTCTCGCCATGTCGCGGCAGAATCCGGCGCAAAAGTCTGATATCCGAATCGGAACGGTTTGGTCATATTGCCCCCTTGTGGATGGCGAGCGTAGCCGGACCGCCCCGATGCGAGGTCAGCCTCAACGGAGCAGCCGCTGGAGTTCGGTCACTTGCGGTTCGGCCATGCCTCGGTGGGTCAAGGTCGCGCTGGGCGCGAGGGAAAGATACGACTGCAACGCGGCGCGCCGTGCAGGATCGTGCACCATCTCGGCGACGGTGGCTTGCTGAACCCGAATCGTGAACAGGATCCAGTCATCGAGACCAGGCAGGACTCGCAGGGTCTGCCTCTCGCTGCGCACGAATAGGCCATCGGCTGCTTGCGCGGCTGGAATTACCGGGTCCCCGTTGGCCGGGCGATCGGGCTGGAATAGCGCCGGGTCCGGGTGGACGAACCAGTTGCGACGCCAAACAGGTTGCTCGCTCAGGCGCTCGAAGAGGCCGTCGACCCGTTTTGCCAGCTTGGAGTCGTAGCCATCGACCGGACGGTGGACTTGGGTGATGTGGCGATCCATCTTGTCTTGCAGTCGCCACCGCGATGGGAAGCACAACGATGCTGCGGCCAAACACCAACCGTTGGCGCGGCGATGCATGAGGCACAGGTCTTCTTGGATGCTTCGCCCGGCGCGGTCGAGGGGATGCAGCAGCGGGTCATCGATGACGCGCCGATCTTCGGCCCGAACCAAGTCGACGACAGCTTGACCAGCCTCACGGCTTCGTGCGTCGCCCCCAAAGACGTCGCCGTGGCGGTCTCGACAGAGGCGCATCTTCTCGGCCAGGTCGGCGTCGAAGTCACCGTCGACAATCAACCATGCTCGGTCGCCCAACGCCCGAATGCCCATCACAAGGGGTGAGGCATCGGGAACCATGTCGATCTCGTCGAGCCATGACAGCGTCACGCTGAGAGGATCCCACATGATGCTGGGCCGAGTCCCTGAACCGGGGGGGGTCGCTCTCAAACGGCTGGGGACTCAGAAATCGATGCCGGCACAGACGACGCACATTTCGCCATCGTGAGAAGCAGACGCAGCAGCTGCGTCGGAGGGGGACTCGTACTGCGGGGTGTCGTGGCGGGCCACTCGGTCATCGGTTGTGGACTGTGACCCTGCGGCGTCGCTGTCAACCCGCATGACGGCGTCCTTCCAATCGTCGGTGGCGGCCCAAACATGGTCGAGGTCGATGATGGTTCCTGGGGGTTGGTCGACTGTTAGCCGAGCAACCGCTGTGGTCACAATGCTTCGGTTGAGTTCCGCTTCGCCGACCCGACCCGATGTGTGCCCGAGCGGATAGTCCAGGAACACCGCCCGTGGCGGGTTTGCCGCTTCGGTGATGTCGCGGGCGCTGGTGAGGCTCACCGTGGCAATTCCGGCGGCTTCGAGTTGGCGGGCGATCAGACACACGGTCTGATGGCACACCGGTCAAACAGGCACCAGCAGGACGGCGTCGATCGCGTCGGCGCGACAGCGCTCGACCAGGGCCGGTGCGAGCTCTTCATTGACCCGGCGCTGCGAATAGATGCCGCCCATGCATGTGAACAGGTTGGGTGCCAGCTCACCGATTTCCCCGTCGGCCGCCATGGCTCGTAGCGCGTCGATGGGGAAGACCACGTTGATGTCGCGGCGCGCGTCGGTGAGATCATAGGCGAAGTGTGTGGCGCGCAGGTGTGCCGCCGGCGTGTCGCTCGCTATTGCCCGGTAGGTGAGGTCGTCCTTGAAGGTGAAGGCAGTTTGGCCCTCGGCGTAGATCCCACCCGTTGCGACCAGTCCGAGCCGCAGTTCGGACAGCGGTCTCGAGAGGGTGGCCATCGGCGGCGGCTCAGGATTGTGAGCCCAGTTGTAGGAGCCGTACTCAAGCGCCTCGTACTGCGCTTTGGTGCGGTCGATGTAGCGAACGGGTTGCTGCCGTATTTTGGTCATTGAAATAGCAGGCGCTGTGACGAACTGGTCGGCGGGAGCTGTCGCACCGTCAAGCGTCGCGCTCAGCGGCGACGGCCTCGAGCCGCTGTGCGAGGACCGGGTAGCTCTCCACAAGGTCGCTGAAATCCCAGGCCATCATCTTTGCGACACGACACGTCTCTGAGGCGGTCACCGTGGCGCTGCGACGGTCGCCGCGCACCAGGGCCATTTCTCCGAAGTGGTCACCGGCTCCGAGTTGGGCGACATCGGTTCCGTCGGTCTGGACCCGAAGTTGGCCGCCCAGGACCAAGAAGAACGAGTATCCGAAATCATCCTTCTCGGTGAGTTGCTCGCCCATGAGCACACGATGTTCAGTGAAGAGCTCGCTCAACCTGCTCACGTGGTCTTCGGTGAGATCGGCGAAGAGGTCGAATCCGGCGAGTGCCTGTGCGTCCATCGGTGTTCCTGGCTGTTGGGCGGTTGCCGCACGTTATCGCGACGCTGCTCAGGGGCCTAGCGCAGTGTTGCTCGGGACGTGATCAGCGCGGTTCGTCGGGGAGAAGAGCGAACCTCGACGCTGTATTCGTTGATGTTGTATTCGGAGCTCGTCAGCCCCCCTCGTGGAACTGGACCAGCTGGCCGCCATCCAACACGATTGCCTGGCCGGTGATCCACGAACCCGAGTCAGCCGCCAGCCAGAGAGCGGCTGCGGCGATGTCTTCGACCTCGCCTAGACGTTTCAGCGGGTAGGCCTGTGCGACCTGTTCGCCTCGCTCGCCTTCCCACAAAACGCGAGCGAAGTCGGTCTTGATGAGGGCCGGGCACAACGCATTCACGCGCACCTTTGGGCCCAACTCCGGCGCCAGCTGCTTCGTGAGATGGATGAGACCGGCTTTTGTGATGTCGTAGACCCCAAGGATCGAGTTTGTGGTGAGGCCTCCTACAGAGGAGATGTTGATGACGACACCACCGTTGTCCTGCATGTACCTCTGCCACGCGAGTTGGGTCCAGACCAGGGGCGCGGTGAGGTTGACTTCGATCGTCTTGTTCCATCGCTCGAGGTCTACGTCGATGGTCGGTCCTGCGTAGGGGTTGGTGCCGGCGTTGTTGACGAGGATGTCGACGCCGCCCAGCTGGTCAATACAGCTGCCGATGACCCGCTCGGCATCCTCGGGCTTGCCGACATTGCCCGCCTCCCAGATGCATCCATGGCCGATCTCGGCTGCTGCCTCGGCGCACGTCTCGGCCTTTCGTGACGTGATCATGACTTTCGCGCCGGCGGCCGCGTACATCGTCGCGATCCCTTTGCCGATGCCGCGGGATCCGCCTGTGATGAGTGCGGTTTTGCCGTCGAGCCGAAGTTCCATAGATCAGAATCGTAGGCGACGACGCTCGCCCCGGCCGAGCGACCACCGGGCTAACGGGCGAGCCTAAATGCCCGTGTAGTCGCCTGTCGTACGGGCGTCGGACCCTTGGGCTCGCCGCGGCGAGCACGAAGTTGGGTCATCAGCTTGTGCCACGACGAAGATTCAGCGGGGTCGCGTCTGTTTGTGGTTGATGCCCAGAATCTTTGACGCGGCGCCGGTCGCTGTGGCGCAACCGCCTGAGCGGATCCCCTACGGGGCTCAGGCGAGCTGGATTCCCGACAGCGCGGTGCGACGACGAGTCCCGGACAGTCCTCGGGTCAGCCGAGCCACCGGGTCGACAACTCGTTGAATCCGACTGGTTGGTGGCAGCGGTGGTGTCGGGTTCATGACCATCTCGTGATTCAATGTATGAGCCCGCCGCCCATCGCCCTAGGAACTTTTCATGGCCATCGACTTCTCCCTCAGTCCCGAGCTGGAGGCGATTCGGTTGCGCGTGCGCACGTTCGTCACCGAGATCATCAAGCCCGTCGAGGAGCGCATCGAGGGCAAGGATGGTGGCGAGGGGCTGCAAGGTCGTGACCGCATCGGCGCGTTGATCGAGCTGCGCAAGGTGGCGAAGAAGGAGGGGATCTGGCTCCCACACATGCCCGAAGACTGGGGCGGAATGGGGCTCGGCCACGTCGAGTTGGCCATGGTGCAGGCTGAGGCCGCCAAATCGTACTACGGCCCCTGGGTGTTCAACTGTCAGGCCCCCGACGAGGGCAACATGCACACGCTGCTCCACTGGGCCACCCCCGAGCAGGCCGAGAAGTACCTGAGGCCACTGTGCGACGGGGGAACCTGGTCGTGTTTCGCGATGACCGAGCCAGAGGTCGCCGGATCAGATCCGACGCTGATCCAGACCATGGCTTACGAAGATGGCGACGAGTGGGTCATCAACGGCCACAAATGGTTCATCTCGAATGCCCGACGTTCTGACTTCGCGATTCTTATAGCGCGTACCGAAGAGAACCCTGATATTCCCCAGGCCGCCAATACCGCCTTCATCATCGATCTCCCGCACGAGGGCTGGAACGATATTCGCGAGATCGAGACCATGCATGGCGGGACCGGGCACAGTGAGATCCTCATCGAGGACCTTCGGGTGCACAAGGACCAGATGCTCGGCGGACGCGGGCAAGGTCACCTACTCGGCCAGTACCGACTTGGCCCGGCTCGCCTCGCCCACTGCATGCGATGGATCGCCCAGGCCGAGATGGCGCTCGACATGATGGTCGAACGCAGCCTGAACCGGTTCTCACATGGGTCGCTGTTGGCTGAGAAGCAGGGGATCCAGTGGATGATCGCCGACTCGGCGATGGAGCTCTATCAGTCCAAGCTGATGGTGCTGCACGCTGCGCACAAGATCGATCGGCAAGAAGATTTCAAGGGCGAGGTGTCCATGGCCAAGCACTTCGTGGCCAATAGCCTCAACCGGATTATTGATCGCTCGATCCAGGTTCACGGCGCCCTTGGCTACTCCACGGACACGCCGCTGGCGAAGATGTACCAACACGCTCGGTGGGCTCGCTTCGCCGACGGCGCCGACGAGGTGCACCAGATGCGGATCGCGCAGCGCACCATCGCTGCCTACACCGACGAAGGTTCGACGCGACGAGCGACAGGCGATCTGCCGATCTGAGTTGGGTTGCGTAGTCAGTACGTCGGCCCCGCGGGGCACGAAATGTGGAGGTACCGGCACCGCATCTGGGCTATCTCGTCACCGCCCACCAGCATTCGGGTGATGGGCTCATGACGCTTCAGGCGCGGCTCTGACGCGGTCATCGATTGGCGTTTTGTAATCGCCGGTTCGGATGGGCGACACCGTGGGCGTGTGCTCGGGTTTGGTGGCACGAGCGAGCATCCACAGACCCGTGACGGCGGCAACGGCTGACCCGCCCAGAATCCCGATCTTTGCCTGGGTCTGGAGCGCAGTGTTCGCGAAAGCCAGGCCGGTCACGAACAATGAAACGGTGAAACCCACACCAGAGATCACGGCGAGGGCGCGGACATGGCGCATGGTCATGCCGGCCGGAAGCTCAGCGAGACGAATCTTGGTGGCGAGCCAGGTGAAGGCCGTGATGCCGACCGCCTTTCCTACTAAGAGGCCGAGGGCGACGCCCCAGGTCACGCGCGATCCGACAGAGTCGCCGAGGACACCACCACGCAGGGGGACTCCAGCGTTGGCGAGCGCGAAGATCGGGATGATGACGTAGCTGGTCATGGGATGAAACGCCGTTTGTAGTCGCTTGGCAACTGAATGCGACTCGCGCATGTGGAAGGCGGCGTAGTTGACGTCGACGGCCATGATCTCGTCGTCTTTGTCCCGCAACCAGTTGACCCACTTCCTGCGTTGATCGGCGCTCTGAATCGGCTTTGCCGGCGTGATGAAGCCCAACAGAACGCCGGCCACGGTGGCGTGAACGCCCGACTGGAGCATGCATACCCACAAGAAGACCCCGAGGGCTACATAGACCGGGACGTACCAAACCCGGATGACCCGCAAGGTGATGATGATGACAAGCGTCACCCCAGCGGTGGCGAACCAACTCCAGGCGATGGTCTCGGTGTAGACGAGCGCGATGATGGCGATGGCCCCGAGGTCATCGACGATTGCAAGTGATAACAAGAAGATCCGGAGTTTGCGATCGATTCGGTTGCCCAAGAGCGATACCAGCCCCACGGCGAACGCGATGTCGGTGGCCATGGGGATGCCCCAGCCTCGACTGGCTGCGGTGCCCGAGGCGAAGAGCAAGAAG
>CAWKYX010000002.1:0-61571 GCA_963854265.1 Acidimicrobiia bacterium | reverse complement strand
CGTGAAGATCAAGATTGCGAAGGTGCAGCCGTACGCGCGGATGTCGGGCCAGAACTCATCGGTGGCGAACGTCTCCTTGATCACCACCCTGCCGCCGCACAGCAGCATCTGGTATGCCGGGGATCGAGCGCTTATGTGATAACTGGGAAATGGCAGATACAGGACTTCGTCCTTGTCCAGCTCTTCGGGTGAGCCGGCTCCCACCGCTGTCGAGTGAAGCTGCGCCCAAGGAACCAACACCCCCTTGGATGGGCCGGTGGTGCCTGACGTGTAGACAATCGCCGCGATGTCGTGAGGCTGGGGAGGCTCGAGGTGGCCGGGATCGGGAGCGTCAGCCAACGCTGCGTCGGCCCCCAGCACCTGGAACGGGAGGTCGGGCTCGGGCGCGTCTGCGCCATGAATGATGACGGTCTCCAGGTGTGCACAGCGGGCGGCAATGTCCTGCAAGCGTGGCAACCACCTCTCGGCAATGATGATCACCGATGCCTGCGCGTCGTTGATCTGATACTCGAGAAGCTCGCCGAGGTATTGGATGTTGATCGGTACTTCCATGGCCCGAAGTGACGCGCAGCCGGCCCATACCTCGAAGGTGTGGAGGCCGGTCGGCAACATGGTCAGGACTCGATCACCGGGGCCTATGCCAAGCGACTGAAGCAGCCCCGCCCACTGTCGGCCGCGCGCGTCGAGATCGGCATAGGTCGCGCTGCGACCATTGATCTCCTCGGCGAACACGGCATCGGGTGTGGCCTGGGCACGATGAGAGATGAGGGTTGAATACACCTCGTTGGGCTCCATCACGGCGAAACCTCCTGGTCATGGGCGTCGGCCCGCACTCTATGTCACGGCGGAGCGGACGTCCTGGGCGCTGTGTGCGGTGACCGCCCATCGCGCGCTGGTGCCAGGCACCGGCGCGCGATGGGACCGGCGAACGACGAATCCGCACGCATGAACACGACCCGCCCGCCGGGCGGTAGTGTGCCGCCCGTGATCCTCTCCGACCGCACCATCAAAGAGCAGATCGAGGCGGGCCGCATCGTCATTGAACCTATGGGTGACAATGCCGTCCAGCCAAGCTCGGTGGATCTGCGAATCGACCGGCATTTCCGGGTGTTCCGCAATCACACCTTGGGCTTGATCGACGTACGAGAGAACCTCGAAGAGCTCACCGAGTTGGTCGAAATCGATGATGAACAGCCCTTTATTCTGCATCCCGGCGAGTTCGTTCTTGGCTCGACACTCGAACGCATCAGCGTCCCGATCGATCTAGTGGCGCGCTTGGAAGGAAAGAGCAGTTTGGGCCGCCTGGGGTTGCTTATTCACTCCACTGCCGGGTTTGTCGACGCTGGCTGGGACGGCCAGCTCACGTTGGAGCTGAGCAATGTCGCCAACTTGCCCATCACGCTCTACGCGGGAATGAAGATCGGCCAAATCAGCTTCCAACAGATGACGACCGAAGCCGACAACCCATATGGGTCGGCGGCGATCGGATCCAAGTATCAGCACCAGGTCGGGCCTCGTCCCAGCCGATACTGGGAGAACTTCGATTGATTCAGATCCGATGAGCCGCTCGACAGCGGTCAAGCTTGCTGTCGTCGTTGCCATCGTGATCGCTGTCATTCTTACGCTCGCCGCTGGCGGGTTCGACCTGCTTCGCGACCAAGACCGGGTCCAGGAGTTCCTTACCGATTCAGGCCCGTGGGGACCAATCCTGTTCATCCTGGCCTTCGTGGCGCTCCAACCGCTGAGCCTTCCAGGAGCGGTACTCATCATCCCGGCGACCTTCGTCTGGTCGTGGTGGGAGGTAGCGATCTACAGCCTGTCGGGGGGTATGGTCGCCAGCACGATTGGATTCGTTCTGGCTCGCTGGCTGGGCCAGGCCTGGGTCCGACGACGGCTACCCGCAAGGCTGCAGCCGTGGGAGCAACGGCTGGCCGAGCACGGCCTCGTTGCCACGGTGGCTTTGCGGCTTCTCACCGGCTACGCGCCGGTCGCGGACTGGCTACTGGGCGTGAGTCGCGTGTCTGTTCCGGCCTTTGGTCTGGGGACTCTCATTGGTCTGGCGCCCACGACGGTTGCAACGTCGATTTGGGGTGACGATGCCGTGCGGGGGCTTGTGGACTCGCCGGCGCTGACCCTTGTGATCTCGGCAGGGTTGATTGCAGCCGCGATCGTGACCGTAGCCATCCGCAAAGGTCGACGCGACCCCGCCGAAAGAGACTGCTCGTAGCAAGGCGACCACGCCAACGCTACAGATTGACACCGCTCGGCCGGGCTGGCAGCCTGATGTCAGGGCAGGCATACAACCGGGTGATCCCGGTGTTGTCGATGGGTTAGCAGATGAGATCTCGGGTCGAACTTTCGAACCGAATTACTCGGCGGGCGGAGAAGTGTTTCTTCGTCGTCACCCAACGACAGGAAAAACCGTGCCCGACTTCCTCCGCGCTGCGCGCGCTCGCAACGTGGCTGCGCCTGCGTTAGCAATGGCGTTCGCAGTAGTGGCCTGGCAACAGTGGCTACATACGTCAGTGCTGCGATCCCATGAAGCACACGATGGTAATGCGATTGTGCACTGGTTTCGCGATGGAGCGTTGACGGTTGTGCCGGCTGTGCTGGCTGTCATGGTCGGGCTGGCGATCGCACGCCGTCGGCAGGACGACGCAAGCTCGGTATTCGGTCAGCTGTCGCGTCCGGCTTGGATGGCGTTGGTGTTCGGTGCGTTGCTCGTGCCCATGGCTCGTGCCCATGGTTGGTGTGCATTCACTGCTCGACAACGCGCTTGGCGGCGATGGTGGACTGGGATCCATCCGTCCGGCCCCCGGCGCCGGCTACCTCTTGGCGAGCCGTCGGCCGGTGTGAAGAAGTTTGCGTTGCTGGTGGTGGACCCGTCCTGCGCTTCGGCCTGAACCGCGTCGCCGCCTCGCCCGCCGTTGCCGTAGTTGTTTGTCTGGAAGTTTCTGGATGCTTCATCGAACCCGTATGCGTAGAGCACGTCGTGCATCACGTTGGACCAGTAGAAGAGGTTGGTGATCGCCGCTTCCTGGCTGTCGATTGGTTCATTCGCGAGGTCGATGTCTGAGTCGAACACCAAAGTCGGGCCGCCGTCGGGTCGGCCGGCGTCGGGAACTTGATCGAAGTTCACGTCGGCGCATGCCGACACGTTGTTGCCCTCGGTGGTGGTGAACTCGTCCCCGGAAACGCCGTCGGTGTCATGCCATCCGAAGGGCGATGCCAACGGGTCGGCGGGCTCGGTGGCCACACTTCTGTTGCCGAAGGTCGGCGCCTCGGCAGGCTGTTCGAACACGGTGTAGGAGTTAGCGGAAGTGAGGTTCTCGACGTCGATTTCGGTGGCGTCTTGCGCATCGATGTGGATCTGCCAGACGTCGTCACTGTCGCTGGCGTCGATGATGAGCTCCCATGCGAGCTTGATGGATCCGTCGCCTCCTTGTTCGGGGACGAGGCGAGCGGGGATGCCGGAATCTGCGATGCCTCCACCGTCGAGGGTTCGGGGCCGATCGCGGCCCACCCCGATACGCCGAGTGCGGAATCGTGAGTTGGGATGTAGCCCGACCGACTGGGCCGCCGCGTCTGCGGCTTCTCCGGCCGTCGTGTCGGGCTGGAGCGAGGGGCCCGCTTGGCTGCGCCGGCGACGGCGCGACTATCGACATCGATGAGCCGGCCTTGGTCGTCGACGACGACCACGATCGTCGCTCCCCGAATATCGATCCCCGAAACGCTCTGTTGGATGTGGACTGCGTAGCCAGCGCCGCCGGCGACCTGGACGACATCGCTGACACGGAGCCCGGATATATCTGGGAGTGTCAGTCCGAACATCGAGCGTTGTGCATCGAGATGGCGCAGCGCTTCGTCGCCCCCGGTCTGGGCATCGATGGGTCCGCTCTGTGCAACCGAGCTGGGCACCGAGAGGAAGGACGCGACGACGCAGGCGCAGATCACGAGTGTCACGAAGCGTACCTTTGTGCTTTTCATCATCCGCCCGGATCCGAATAGATGCACCAACGCTCGTTGGTGCCGACGTCGCGAAACTACTCCTGTGGCACTGGGGAGGGCAAAGTGCCTGGTAGGCCAGATGGCTCAGGCGGCAGCCCTGGCGCGGAATTCAGGGCTGCTACTTAACGACGGAGTTCCTAGAGCCGTCGACGGATGAGGGCGACGGTTATTGCTGAGATGGCAAGGACAACGCCGACGGCTACGAACCCACTCAACCACCTAAGCCAGCTCCGTTCGGCGGGGGTGGCCGCGGCAACCTCGGGCGCGGCAGCGACGATCTCAACCGGTGGACTGGCGAGCGGGAAGCCGTCCAACGCCGCGACCTCGCCCATCGCGGCATTGTCGCCGGTAAGCGAGCGCATGGTGTCGGCTGTCGTGACATCGCAGAGCCCGCTGGTGAGGCGCCCACGGTGAACGCGAACCAACACGCCGATTTCTCCAGTGGTCTGGTCGCTGAACCCGCATGAGTCACTGTCGCGTGGCGCATCGACGGCGACTCGCCCCGGATCGAGTCGGCCCTTGATCCAGTCGGTGGCGGTGAACGCCCACACGACAGGATCGCCCGGATGAGACTCGTCGGCCACTGCGTCGGTAACCCCGACGAACGCACCGTCGGAGTCTGCGAGCGCCGCTGCTGGGTCGACCGATGCGCACGAACAGGCGTGTGCCGGGGCCTGGTCGAGGACCAGGAAGGTCGCAGCGAGGCAGACAGCGAGGGTCGCTCGAGCGAAACGCTGCCTCATCTCAGTACCACGTGGGTCAGAATCGCGCTGCGTCTGCACGCGACGGCGGGCTGTAGCCACAACCAATAACGATAGGTCGCCAAGCTTGGTCGATGGCTCCGCAACACCCGGGCGTTGATACCTCAACGCATGCGGCGATGCCGGGTTGAGAACAGCGGGTTGAGCCGGCAGCGTCGTGAGTAAAGCCGCGAAGAGGCCTACTCGGCCGCGAGTTGGGCGGCTTGGTAGCGCCAGCTGAAGCGGCCGAAGTTTCCGGGGAGGCCGAAGTCACTCTCAATGCTGGCGACCTCATCGTCGGTCAGCGCTGCGACTTCAGCGAAGGTTGTGATACCCCGCTCTTTGAGGCGTTGGGCCGTATAGGGGTCGACGCCCCGGATGCTGGCGAGATTGTCACCACGAGGAGGTGGAGCGGCGGCGGCCGCTTCTTTCGCCGCGGTGGCCTCTGCAGCCTCCGCCTGGTTCATCGCAGCCGGCGACTCTTCGGGAGGAGTTGCCGGTTCGGGCGTGGCCTCGACAAGTACATCTGTTTCCGAGGCAGGCTTGGGGTGGGTGTTTGCCAAAGTGAACCCGGCCGCCTCGGCGCTGGCGGCAGTGTCGAACCAGACCTCGGCAACTGTTGCGCCGTAGCTGCGACTGTCGGGGCGGTGATAAAGCATCGAGTCGTCGTTGCCCTTGATGGTGAAGCCGTCGGGAGTGCCGTTGTCGGGTAGGGCTGGGTGTGATCCCGGCCCAAAGGGCTCTTCGGCCTCGGCCTCGGCCTCGGCCTCTGGCTCGGGCTCCGTCTCGGGCTCGGGCTCGGAGACAACGGTCGTGTCTTGAGCTGGAGCCAGTGTGCTGGTCGCCTCGGCCGGAGCATCAATAACTGCCGTGGCGGGGCGCGTTTGCATGAAGTTCGACATCGATTCGCCGGCCACGACATCGGCAGGCACGGTTTCGGTGCGCACGCGCAGGGGGTCGGAGATGTCGAGCGAGCGTTCTTCGGCGGCCAGGCGCTCGCCCTCTTCGATCGCTTCGAGGAGGTGCATCGAGATATCCGCGACGCGGACCTCGTTATCTTCCTTGCCCGCGGCCTTCACGCCGTCGTCCATCATGATGTAGCAGAACGGGCAGGCAGTCGCGACGCGGCTGGCGCCGGTGTCGAGCAATTCTTGGGCACGGACATCGTTGACCTTGGGGCCGATGTCTTCTTCCATCCACATGCGTGCGCCGCCGGCGCCACAGCACATGCCCTTCGTCCCGTTGCGTGGTGCTTCGACGATCTCAACGCCGGCCAGCGAGCCGATGACCTTGCGTGGTGCCAGGTACACATCGTTGTGGCGACCGAGGTAACACGAGTCGTGGTAGACGATGCGTTCGGTAAGCGTCGCAGCGGACATGTCGAGGTCGCCGCTCTCGATGAGAATCTCGAGCAGCTGGCTGTGGTGAATAACTTCGTAGTTGCCGCCGAGCTGCGGGTACTCGTTGGCCAGCGTGTTGAAGCAGTGGGGGCACTGGGTGATGATCTTCTTCACGCCCATGCCATCGAGGGTCTCGATGTTCTGTGTCGCGAGCATCTGGAAGATGTACTCGTTGCCGGAGCGTCGGGCTGGATCGCCGGTGCAGTTCTCGGCCGGGCCCAGGATCGAAACCTCAATGCCGGCTCGCTGCAACAGATTGGCCATTGCTTGAGTGACCTTCTTGTTCTTGTCGTCGAACGATCCGGCGCAGCCGACCCAGTAGAGGTACTCGGATGTGAGGGGGTCGCCTCCATCGAGGATTTCGATGCCCTCGATGTCGTTCGCCCAATCGCCGCGCTCGCTCTGGGAGATGCCCCAAGGGTTGCCCGAATTCTCCATGGCGCGGTAAGCGTTGCCGAGCTCGGACGGGAAGTCGGATTCCATGAGCGACTTGTAGCGGCGCATGTCGAGGATCTTGTCGAGGATCTCGATGTTGACGGGGCAGATCTCGTCGCACGCGCGACAGGTGGTGCAGCTCCAGAGCTCGTCGTTGCTGATGCGATCGAACATCCAGTTGGCCGGCACGGTGATCTCGGCGTCCACGCCTATGGGCGGACTAACAACGGGGTCGCCGGTGGCGGCCATGACCTCGCCGGTCTTGAGCACGATCTCGCGGGGGTCAAGTGGCTTGCCGGTGGCATGTGCGGGGCAGACCGAGGTGCAGCGGCCGCACATGGTGCAGGCGTCGGTGTCGAGCAGTTGCTTCCACGTGAAGTCCTCAACCGTGGATGCACCGAAGCTCTCCAACTCGGTCTCCATGAGGTTGGGCATGGCCTTCATCGCGCCCTTGGGACGTTCGCGGTCCTTGAGATACATGTTGAGCGGCGAGGTGAAGATGTGTCGCAACATTGTGGTGGGGAGCAGGATCAAGAATGCGATGAAGCTGATCACGTGCGCATACCACCAGCCCTGATGCCACCCGCTCAGGTTGCCGAGACCGTCGACCGCCTTGGCCAATGAATAGCCCACGACCGACCACTGCTCGTAGGACGGTTCGCCCTCGAGTGCAATGCGGAAGGCCTCCGCACCGAAGCCGGTGACGGCGATGGCGAAGAACGTGCCGAGGATCATCATGTGTTCGGGCTTGGACTTGATGCGGATGCGGTACGGCCGGAATCGGCGCGGTCCGTAGCGACGCAGGATCGCCCACGAGGTGCCGACCAACAAGATGGCGCCGGCGATATCGCCGATGGCTGCGTACCCCTTGTACACGCCGCCGTGCAGGAACTTGAGGCTCTCGGGCAGCTGGTGGTCGACTTCGAGGGTGGTGGTGACGCCCAGCAAGATGATGAAGCTGAAGTAGATCATCGAGTGCATGAGACCGGCGCCCGGCTCGCGCATCAGCGTTTTCATGTAGAGCCCGGCGCGAAGGTCCTTCGCGCGGCGTTCGATGTTCTTGGTGGTCGTGGAGCGGTTGTCAGGTGCGCCTCGGCCCCAGTTCTTCACCCGCTTCGAGAACTCCCATGCGCCCCAAATGATGATCATTGGCAACAAGGAGTAGAAGACGACCTTGATCTCGCCGGGGATGTTCTCGAAAACCTGGCGGTGGATTTCGCTGTCACTCTGCTGGTCGAAAACGGCCGCAGCAATGCCGGACAGTGCGGTGAAAAGAGCAACCGCCACGCCGAGTCCGAGGACCCAGTGCTGTGGGCGGATGCGTTTGGTGTCAGTGGTCTCGTCCATAGCTGCGGCAACGGTAGTTCGCAGTAGGGCTCCAGGGTGAGTTGTCGGGCAAGATCTTCGAGTTCACATCGCAGAAACAAAGGCGAAACGCGCTTTCTCTACCTTGCAAGACCATGGAGGTCGTAGCGTTGAGTTGGCCCGCAGAAGAAGGGCGCCGTCAGATGCTGGCTGAAGCGGGCATCCCGCGCCTGCTTGTGATCGGGGGGGCGCAGTTGCCGCCGGTGGTCGACGGTCTACTTGAGGACTGGATTCGGGTGCCGGCGTCGGACATCGATCGCTCGGTTCGTCTCGAGGTGCTTCGGCGCCGAGCGGCTGGCTCTTTTGATCGTGATCGCCCCACGATCGATGCCGACGGGTTGGTGCGCGTGGGCCGGGCATGGGTTGCCGTGCCGCCCGTCGAGGCCAACCTGACCCAGGTCTTGATCGATCGCTTTGGGGCGGTGGTGAGCCGCGACGAGTTGTCACGTGCTGCGTGGCCCGAGGGTGTCGAAGAGCGCAACGTGTTGGATGTCCGGATCCTTCGTTTGCGTCGTCGCATCGACTGCATCGGCCTCGTTATTCGCACCGTGCGCTCGCGTGGCTATCTCCTCGAGTGGACGGCCTGACGCCAGTTCCGGCCACGGCGCTGTTGTTGCGCCTCAGCCGACGGGGGTGTCGAGCAGCCGAGTGAAGGTCAGATTGACCTTGAGGTGGTCGAGCTCGTCGAGCGCCCTGGCGGTGCTTTGGCGACCGGCATCGGGAGGCTCACCACCCTGACGGAACGGGTCGCTGGGTGTCGCGGCGACAGGTAGCCGAAAGGAAGCCGTGCGCAGCCGTTCATCGTTTGGGAACAGGTCCGAAACGCAGCGTCCATACCTTTCGTCTTCGACAGCGACCCGACTGCGTTTCGTGCATGAGGGTTGATCAGGAGGAGACACATGAGACGCAAATGGATCGCCATGATGGTGGGCGTATTAGTTGTTGTGGTGCTAGGCGCCAGCCCGGCCGTGGCCCAGGAAGCCTCCGAAGCTGAGGTGGTGCAGGCAGTTCTCGACAACATCTGGGTGTTCATTGCCGGCATCTTGGTCTTCTTGATGCAGGCTGGGTTCGGCCTGGTCGAGGCCGGCCTCACGCGGGCGAAGAACGTCAGCAACATCATGGCCAAGAACATGGCCGACATGTGTGTGGGAGGGCTCATGTTCTGGGCCATCGGGTACGGCATCGCGTTCGGGAGCGATTCTGGCAGCTTCATCGGAACCGACTCCTTCTTCTTGAACGGGTTCGGCGATGGCAGCTTTGATGGTCTTTACAGCGGCTACACCCCATTCTTCTTCCAGGTGATGTTCGCCGCGACTGCGGTGACCATTGCGTCGGGCGCCATGGCCGAGCGGACCAAGATCGCCGGTTACTTGATTTTCGCGGCGGTCATGACCGGCTTCATCTACCCGGTTGTTGTCCATTCGTTCTGGAGTGGCGAGGGCGTGCTGGCCGATCTTGATATCAGCGGTGCCAAGTTCAGCGACTTCGCGGGATCAACCATCGTCCACTCGGCCGGCGGTTGGGCGGCCCTGATGGGCGCCTATTTCCTCGGGCCTCGGATTGGTAAATACGGCTCGGACGGGAAGCCTCGAGCAATCCCCGGGCACAACATTGCGTTCACCGTCATCGGCGTCTTCATCTTGTGGTTCGGCTGGTTCGGGTTCAACCCCGGGTCCGAGCTCGCTGCGGACAGCACGGCAGTGCGAGCGGGCATGACGACAATGTTGGCCGCTGCTGCGGGTGGGGTGGCCGCTGGTGCAACGATTTGGATCAAGAGCAAGGTCCTCGATGTGGCAATCGCAGCGAACGGAATTCTTGCGGGCCTGGTCGCTATCACTGCCGGCACGGCGGCGCTCACGCCGGTCGGTGCCGTTGTTACCGGCGCGATTGGCGGAGTGCTCGTGGTTTTCAGCGTGCTGGCCTTTGACCGAATTCGGATCGATGACCCTGTCGGTGCGATCTCGGTCCACGGCATCGTGGGCGTCTGGGGCACTCTGGCCGTAGGGCTCTTTGCTCGCTATGACGATGCCTTCTTGGGCCGCGAGGATGCCGGCCTGTTCTACGGCGGCGGCATCGAGCAGTTGGCGGTGCAAGCCATTGGTGTCGTGATCGTGGCCGTGTGGGTTCTGTCGACAACCGGGATCTTGTTCGCTGGGCTCAAGTCCGTGGGCTTGCTCCGTGTCTCGGAACAAGAAGAGCTTGAGGGCCTCGATGTTCACGAACATGGTTCGTCGGGCTATGCCCAAGAAGTGAAATACGGCTGATCGAGGGTCTTTTCGCCGAAATGGGGGCGTCGATGCCCCGTTCCGGCCCCGTTTCAGACTTTCCGAACTGCGGTGTTGGTGCGCCAGGGCGTGCACCGGCATCGCAGTTTCGCGTCCGCTGGGCAGGGTTTGAAACCATAACAACATCACGCTTAAGTTTTCGGATGGCGATCTAGGAAGAAAGTATGGGATACGGGAATGGGGGGCAATACCCTGCGGTTGACTCACCCGCAGTTCATCCCCCCGGACACGCTGCATCACTATTCATTCAGCGAGCGCGCAACGCCGCGCGAAACAGGAGAACCTCACATGGCTAAGGCCGTCGGCATCGACCTCGGAACCACCAACTCGGTGGTCTCGGTCCTCGAAGGTGGAGAACCCACCGTCATCGCCAACGCAGAAGGCAGCCGCACCACCCCTTCGGTGGTCGCGTTCGCGAAGAACGGAGAAGTCCTCGTCGGTGAGGTGGCAAAGCGGCAAGCCATCACTAACCCCGACCGCACCATTCGCTCCGTGAAGCGCGACATGGGCAGCGCTTGGAGCATCGACATCGACGGCAAGGCCTACAACTCTCAGGAGATCTCGGCCCGCACGCTCCAGAAGCTCAAGCGAGACGCCGAGTCCTACCTCGGTGACACCGTCACCGAGGCCGTCATCACGGTCCCGGCATACTTCGACGACGCGCAGCGCACCGCGACCCAAGAGGCCGGCAAGGTCGCCGGTCTTGAGGTCCTTCGGATTATCAACGAGCCCACCGCCGCTGCGCTGGCCTACGGCCTCGACAAGGACGGCGACGAGGATCAGACCATCTTGGTGTTCGACCTCGGTGGCGGCACCTTCGATGTGTCGGTTCTTGAGATCGGCGATGGCGTGTTCGAGGTCAAGTCCACCAGCGGCGACACCGAACTCGGCGGCGACGACTGGGACGAGCGTGTCATCGAATGGCTCGTCTCCTCGTTCAAGGGCGACCACGGCGTCGACCTGGGCCAGGACAACATGGCCATGCAGCGCCTGAAGGAAGCAGCCGAGAAGGCCAAGGTCGAGCTGTCATCGGCCCAAACCACCCAGATCAACTTGCCCTTCATCACGGCGACCGACTCTGGCCCCTTGCACTTGGACTACCCCCTCGCACGCGCCAAGTTCCAAGAGCTCACCCAAGATCTCCTCGAGCGCTGCAAGAAGCCGTTCGAGCAGGCCATCAAGGACGCTGGCCTCACCACAGGTGACCTCGACCACGTGATCATGGTCGGCGGTTCCACGCGCATGCCGGCAGTCTCGGACTTGGTCGAGGGCATCACCGGCACCGAGCCCAACAAGAGCGTGAACCCTGACGAAGTCGTAGCGGTCGGCGCAGCCATCCAGGCCGGCGTGCTCAAGGGCGAGGTCAAAGACATCCTCCTCCTCGACGTGACACCGCTGTCGCTCGGCATCGAGACCAAGGGTGGCGTGATGACCAAGCTCATCGAGCGCAACACCACCATTCCGACACGCCGGACCGAGGTCTTCACGACGGCCGAAGACAGCCAGCCTTCGGTTGAGATTCATGTGCTCCAAGGCGAGCGAGAGATGTCGCAGTTCAACAAGACCCTGGGCAAGTTCCAATTGGTCGACCTACCCCCCGCACCCCGTGGCGTGCCCCAGATCGAGGTCACGTTCGACATCGATGCCAACGGGATCGTGCACGTGTCAGCCAAGGACCGGGCTACCAGCAAGGAGCAGTCCATCACCATCACCGGGCAGTCCTCGCTCGACAAGGACAAGATCAATCAGATGGTGAAAGACGCCGAGGCTCACGCAGCCGAGGACAAGATTCGCAAGGAAGAAGCGGAGATTCGCAACACCGCCGACACCCTCGTGTACCAGACAGAGAAGCAGCTCCGCGATTACGGCGATCAACTTACCGATGACGAAAAGAACGACGTCGAAGAGAAGCTTGCTGCCCTGAAGGAGTCGCTCAGCGGCGACGACCTCGAAGGCCTCAAGAACGCGACCGAGGAGCTTATGACTTCGAGTCAGGGTTATGCCCAGCGCATGTATGAGGCTGCCGCACAGGAGGCCGCCGCAGAAGATGGCTCTTCGGACGATGACGATGACGAGATTGTCGACGCCGAGATCGTCGAAGAGGACGAGGCTGACGCTGACGACGGCGACCAAGCGTGAGCGACGCAACTGACATTCCTGGGGGTGGTGCCGATGCTTCGGTACCCGCGCCGGCTGGGCCGAGTGCCCAGCCAGCCGCGGCTGAACAACCGCCCTTGGCGGCCGACGGGCCCGTCGACGTGGAGGCCCTGGTCGCCACGCTCGAGACCGTCACGTCCGAACGCGATAGTCACCTTGCCGATCTGCAACGGATACAGGCGGAGTTCTCCAACTTCCGTCGTCAGGCCACCAAGCGTCACACGGACACGATTGCACACGCTGCGAGTGGGCTGGCCGGGAAGATTCTGCCCGTCCTAGATGCTTGCGACGCGGCGTTGCTTCAAGGTGCGTCCGACGTCGTGCCCATCCGTTTGGCCCTGATCGAAACCCTGGGCAAGGAGGGGCTCGAGGTCCTCACCGATGCAGGCGAGGCCTTTGATCCTGAACGCCACGAGGCCGTCATGCACGAGGCCGGCGACGGTCCCGAACCAACAGTGACCGAAGTCATGCGTACGGGGTACGTGTGGAACGGTCGGGTACTGCGCCCCGCAATGGTCAGGGTGCTGGGATAGGCACGGTGCCGTCGAGCGAGCCGAGTGAGACCCTGCAGGTCAATCCCGCCAAGGCTCGAAGCGAAGGCACACCGAGAGTCACAACGGACAGAGGGAGCGGGTTTCGACTCGCTGGGTACCCAAGAGAAGGGAGACCGAATGGATGTGAAGCGAGAGTGGTTTGACAAGGACTATTACGCCATCCTTGGTGTCTCGCCTTCGGCTTCGGAGAAGGAGATCCAGCAGGCGTACCGGAAGCTCGCACGAGAACTTCACCCTGATGCCAATCCGGGCGATTCAGCGGCTGAGGATCAGTTCAAAGAGGTCTCGGCGGCCTATGACGTTGTTGGTGATGCCGACACTCGTGGGCAGTACGACGAAGCCCGCCAGATGGGACCCAGCACCATGGGAGGAGCGCCCTTTGGCGGCGGTGGGCCCGGCGGATTTTCGTTCGACGGCAGTGACATGGGTGACCTCGGTGATTTGTTGGGCGGCATGTTCGGCAGCGGGGGCGGCGCGAGCCCTTTCGGTGCGCGCGGCCCGCGGCCACAACAAGGTCGAGACCAAGAGGCACAGCTGCGGTTGTCGTTCGACGAGTCCTTCAGTGGGGTCACTACATCGGTGACCATTAGTGGCGGCCGCGACGGCGGCACCCGATCGATCAAGGTGAGGATTCCGGCCGGCGTCGAAGACGGACAACGCATCCGGCTCAAGAACAAGGGCGGCCCCGGCGTCAATGGCGGCCCTCGAGGTGACCTATTCGTCGTCGTGCTGGTCACTGACCACCCCATCTTCGGCCGCGACGGCAAGCACCTCACGCTCGATCTGCCCGTCACGTTCTACGAGGCAGTGTTGGGTTCTGACATCAAGGTCCCCACGTACCGCGGGGAATCGGTGAAGCTCCGGCTCCCAGCGGGCACCCAGCCTGGGCGTAAATTCCGGGTGAAGGGCCACGGGATCGAGACCGCGCCGGGCCTCGGCGACCTGTTGGTCACCGTCCAGGTTGCTGTTCCGGCGAAGCTCAACAAGGCTCAGCGCAAGGCGCTCGAGGCCTTCTCCGAGGCATCGGGCGAATCCCCCCGATCGCACTTGCAGGATTCGTAGGACAAGGAGGCGCGGACATGGACTTCCGAGGCCGACATCGAGCCGTCTACATCATTTCGGTGGCCGCCGAACTCGCCGGCGTCCATCCTCAGACGTTGCGCATCTATGAACGCAAGGGACTCGTCGACCCAGCACGCACCGGTGGCGGCAGCCGCCGCTATAGCGATGCCGACATCGAGCGCCTCCAGAAGATCCAGGAGCTCACGAACCAAGGGCTGAATCTGGCCGGCGTGAAGAAAGTGCTTGCGCTGGAGGCCCGCATCGATGCCCTCGAGGCTGAGCTCGTCGAGAGGCGGCAGCGAAGCGGCACTCTGGTTCCCCTCCGCCAAGAGGTTGTCATCTATCGCGACCAGCGGGCCGAGCGCGACACCTGACTCCTGTCTGCATCTGGAAACCGGCTGGTCGGAGCGTTTTCTCACGGCCGCGGAATGTCAGTACGGGGCGACCGGTTATGTTTGTGGCTGCGTCTTTGACTTAGCCACACTGCAGATAGCAGCGCAGATAAGCCGGGTTCTGTACACGGCCGCCTGTTGCGGTGATTTCAATTGAACAACTTGGGAGATTCAACATGCTGCAGACGCGCACGCGCGCTGCGAGCCTTGCCGTCGCATATGACACCGTTCGGTCGTTCACCGAGATGCTCGCCGCGCCCCTCAGTTCAGAGGACCAGGTCATCCAATCGATGGACGACGCCAGCCCGACTAAGTGGCATCGAGCTCACATCACCTGGTTCTTCGAGACCTTTCTGCTGAAGGAGTACGTGGCCGGCTACACCGACGTCGATCCGGTCTACGGCTACTTGTTCAACTCCTACTACGAGGCGGTCGGGGCCCGGCACCCGCGCCCGCACCGCGGGTTTATTTCGCGACCATCGGTCGATGAGGTCACCGAATATCGGCGCGCTGTCGATGCGTCGATGCGGGCGTTTCTCGCTGACCTGTCCGACGACGACAGTGAGATCCTGAACCTTGTCGAGCTGGGTCTTCACCATGAGCAGCAACATCAGGAACTGCTGCTTATGGACATCAAGCACGTCTTGTCCATCAACCCGACCGACCCTGTCTATGTAGAGCGCGCGGCCCCAGCCCGGGGCGTGCCCGCCCCGCTGACTTGGACGAGTTTCGCCGGCGGTCAGGTCGATATTGGCCACGATGGTGGCACGTTCGCGTTCGACAACGAGTCGCCGCGCCACTCGAGATTGATGGAGCCGTACGTGCTGGCAGATCGCCTGGTCACGTCTGGCGAGTGGCTTGAGTTCATGGCCGACGGCGGCTACGACCAGCCGAAGCATTGGCTTTCGGACGGCTGGCATCAGGTACTCAACGAGCAATGGGGTGCGCCGTCCTACTGGTTCCAGGTCGACCGGGACTGGCATATCTTCACGCTTGACGGCGTCCGCCCGGTTGATCCGGCCGAGCCGGTCTGCCACGTTTCGTTGTATGAGGCCGATGCCTATGCACGTTGGGCCGGCGCTCGTTTGCCTACCGAGGCTGAATGGGAGCACGCAGCAGCAGGCAACCCAGTCGCTGGAAACTTCGTCGAAAGCGGCGCATTGCACCCGATGCCAGCATCGGGCAGCGGCATGCAACAGCTGTTCGGCGATGTGTGGGAGTGGACGCAGAGCCCGTACACGGCGTACCCAGGCTTCGAGACCGTCGCCGGTGCCGTGGGCGAATACAACGGCAAGTTCATGATCAACCAGATCGTGTTGCGCGGCGGTTGCTGCGCGACCCCCGCCGACCACGCCCGAGTGTCGTACCGGAACTTCTTCCCCCCACACGCGCGCTGGATGTTCTCCGGTCTGCGCCTCGCAAAGGATGCGCAATGACGAACACACAAGCGGCCAGTGACGCCACTGACGTGAGCACGGTCGATGTGCACCTCGACCCGGAATGGATGGAACGCTCCTTGCGTGCCGATGTGTTGCGCGGGCTCACGGCGACACCGAAGGAGTTGCCGCCAAAGTGGTTCTACGACGATGCCGGCAGCGATTTGTTTGACCAGATCACGCGCCTCGTCGAGTACTACCCGACCGAGGCTGAGCGGCAGATCCTCGCGGCTCGGGCAAGCGAGATCGCCGAACTGTCCGGCGCCGACACGGTTGTCGAGTTGGGGTCAGGCACGTCGGACAAGACGCGAGTCCTCCTCGACGCGTTCGTCGCGAGCGGGCAGCTCAAGACATTCATTCCATTCGATGTCAGCGAGGCGACGTTGCGCCACGCTGCGGCAACTATTGCCGAGTCGCACCCCGGCGTTCGCGTCCATGCAGTTGTCGGCGATTTCGAGCATCACCTGCCCCAAATCCCGTCCGGCGGCCGTCAGCTGGCGGTCTTCCTGGGTGGCACGATCGGCAACTTCGCACCCGAAGCCAGGGCAGCGTTCCTTCGGTCCCTGGCAGTGCGGATGAAGCCAGGCGACTCGTTCTTGCTCGGAACCGATCTCATTA
This sequence comes from Acidimicrobiia bacterium, assembly GCA_963854265.1. Classification (GTDB taxonomy): domain Bacteria; phylum Actinomycetota; class Acidimicrobiia; order Acidimicrobiales; family UBA8592; genus CAWKYX01. The sequence goes on along the minus strand of CAWKYX010000002.1, from coordinate 45,119 downwards.
AAGACGTTGACCGCCTGGAGCTCGCGTATGACGATCCTCATGGCATCACGGCAGCGTTCAACAAGAACGTTTTGATCGTCATCAACCGTGAGCTGGATGCCGACTTCGACCCGGACTCATTCGAACACGTCGCGTTCTTCGATGCGACAAACGAGTGGATGGACCTCAATCTTCGCAGTGTTGTGGACCAACAGGTTCGGATCGAGGCGCTCGATCTCACGGTGCATTTCGCTGAGGGTGAAATGATGCGCACCGAGATCAGCGCCAAGTTCCGGCGACCGGGTATCGAAGTTGAATTGGCGGCTGCCGGACTCCGACTCACCGAGCTCTGGACCGATGAGGCTGGCGACTACGCGTTGAGCCTGTCGGTGAAGTCTTGACCGCAAGGTGACCAACTGCGTGTAGGCGCTCGCGAGGGGCTCGGATGAGTCTCGCACCCGCGCCCGTGCGAGACCCATCCGAGAAGGGTGGAAGCTGAGGGTTCAGTTTCCCTCTATCTCCCCGTCGGTGAGATCGACAATGTCTGAGCGGGGTTCACCAACGGGGAGATAGAGGTCGAGCACCTCGTTGACCAATTCGAGGTCAAAGGAGGGCTCGAGTTCGAGGAGTTCTGCAGCGGCCTTCGTCCGTGAGCACAACACGGCTTCCAGTTCGGCCAGGCAAGTGATGACGCCGAGCACTTGGGTGGCTTCGAGGTCGCCGGTGGTGCTACCGCGGGTGGCGGGGCTTCGATGGTGGCGCAGGATGTGTTCGACGTGGTCGAGGCGGGGAATCCGAGCGACAATATCGACAGTGAGCCCAGCCACGCAGCCGACGAGAAGGTCCTCGCTGACGGCGAGATCGTCGCCGTGGAGCACACGTGAGCTCAAGTCTGCTCCCAAGGCAGCGCTGCCAAGGTAGGAGAGCCGAGCGGCTATCGACAGTTCCCACGCGTCACCGCGCTGGTGACTTTCGAGGTATTGATCGATGAGGTTCGTGACTCGTTTGGTCAACCAATAGGCCGTTGGATTCGCGATCGCAAGGGTTTCCATCAGTGCTGCTGCACTGTCCTCGAGAATCTCAGCACCATCGGTCTGATCTTTGACCAGCTCGGAGTGCTGCGTGACGGCTTGGTCGATCCAGCGAAGGAGTTCGTCCGGCGCGACGGGCTTGGTGAGGAACGAAGTGATGCGGGCTCGGTTTACCGCGGCAATGCCGTCGGCGACTTCGCCGAGACTTTCGGTGAGGTCGATCTGGGTTTCGGGATAGCTCAGTTCGCGGCGACCGTCGAACAACTTGGCCACCGAGGACCGAGCGAATTCGACCGACGTAGCGATGTATTGCAACGGACTGCGGATCTCGTGCGCGAGTCCCGCAGCGAGTCGTCCGACTTCGGCGAGCTTTTGGTCATTGGCATGGGCCAGCATGGCTCGGCTGCCAGCAGTGATATCACCGACCGTCATGAGGATCACGTAGGTGCCTGATTCGTCCATGGTCACCCGCGACAGCTGCAGCGCGGTCAGTCTGGTTGTGCCGTCATCTCGGACTAAGAGGGCGTCACGGCGGTGTGGGATGCCGGTATCGAACACATTGATGACCCTGCTGGCGATTTCTGGAGCGTCCGGATCGCTGAACAAGTCGGTCGTTCGCCGCCCGGTCAGGTCAAGTTCGGGTGCACCGACCAATAGCGACATGGCGCGGTTTGCGCTGATCGCCGTGGTGTCGTGGGCCAGCTGCAGTATGGCCGTGTAGCTGTCGCCGAAGATCGTGCTGTTGGAGAGCGCCAATGCCCGTGTGCGTTGTTCGAGCACGTCGGTAAGCGCTACGAGATCGGCCTCGGCATGCTTGCGCTCGATGGCATAGCGGATGGCTCGGCTGAGTTCTCGACCTTTGATGTCGTCTTTGAGGAGACAGTCCTGAGCACCGCGCCGCACCGCCTCGAGTCCGCCGGCTTCGTCGTCGTGCCCGGCCAGCACGATCACTGGCATGTCAGGTGCCATCTGCGTTCAGTCGACGACTGCGTCGAGACCTCGCGCGTCGGGCAGGGTCAGATCGAGCAGTGTGCAATCTGCGGAGGTGATGCGAGCGCAGCCTTCAGCGAAGGTCGGTACCCATTCGACCTCAAATTCGCGGTCGGGCGAATCGAGCTGCGTTTGGAAGAGAGCGGCATCTGACGGGTTGTCTTCGACCAACAGCACGCGCTCAGGTGTCATTGCCCAACGGTAGCTTTCGCCCGGGCCGGTGACTCCGCACTCAGGGCCTCGGCTCGGTCAGGGGTTGGTTGCCGTGATCTCACACTGGCGACACCAAGATTTCCAACCCGTTGTGTGCACGGTGGTGCGGCTCCAGGAACCACAGGTCGTGCAGTAGCGCGGCGGGTCGAGCTTGGGGAGGCAGCCCGCACACGTTTGAGTCCCACAGCCGGGGCAGTGCTGCGCGGTCATGTGAGGCGCGATCTCACCAGGCCGCAGCAAGGGCCCCAACGGGCATCTGCAGGTCGTCGAGCATCTGGAGATCTTCCTGGGGGGTGCGGCCCAGCGTTGTGAGGTAGTTGCCGACGATAAGTGCGTTGATTCCGGCGGTCATTCCCATGGATTGCAGGTCGCGCAGCGTGACTTCGCGTCCGCCGGCGAAGCGCAGAATCGTGCCCGGTAGGGCAAGCCGGAACAACGCGATCCAGCGAATGGCCTCGAGTGGCGCAATCGGTCGACGGATCTGCAGCGGCGTCCCGGGCCGGGGGTTCAAGAAGTTGAGCGGGACTTCATGGGGCCGGAGATCTTGGATCTGACCCAGGAGTTCAAGGCGTTGGTCGTGGCTTTCGCCCATGCCGAGCAGCGCACCGCAGCACAGTTCCATGCCGACGTCTTTGACCATCTCGCAGGTCTCGAAACGTTCTTCCCACGAGTGTGTTGTCACGATTTTGGGGAAGAAGGATCGGGATGTTTCGAGGTTGTGGTTGTAGCGATGCACGCCGCCGGCAGCGAGGCGTTCTGCTTGCTCGCGGGTCAAAATGCCGGCGGAGATTGCGACGTCGAGACCGGTCTTCTCGCCGATGAGCGGGACGAGTTCCAGGATCCGCTGCATGGTGCGCTCGTCAGGCCCCTTGACTGCCAGGACGATGCAGAACTCCGTGGCACCGAGTGCTGCAGTCTCTGCTGCTGCCGACAGCACCTCGTCGGTGTCGAGGAACGGCGTTGACTTCACCTGGGTTTCGAACGCTGATGACTGGCTGCAGAAGTGGCAGTCCTCGGGGCAGCCCCCTGTCTTGGCCGACAGGATTCCTTCGATTTCAACGGTGTCGCCCATCCATTGCAGCCGCACGTCATGCGCCGCGGCCGCCAGTTGGGGCACTTGGTCGTCGGGCACGGCTGCTGCTGCTGACAGCTCAGTCGCCGTCAGCAGACGACGTTCGTCCAGTAGGGCTTGTCTCACGGCGGCGATTGGCGACGGCTCTGTCATGGCCATCACGGTAGCGACTCCGCCGCACGGTCCGCCTAGTTGGCGCCGTGGCCATCCGCTGCGTTGGTGGCAGCGATGAACCGCTCCACCAATTCCGCGATCCGTGTGGTCACGTCGAAGCCGTCGCGGGAGCGGAGCCATTCGACATTGCGGCAGTGGAGATCGTTGTCCGGGTCGAAATGGTTGAGGAACACAAGAGGATCGGGGGCCCGCCACGCTCGCGCCGCCAGCGCATCGGTAGCCATCCTCACTGCATCGATGACGCCCAGCCCGGCCTCTGCCACGACGACCACCAGGTCGGGGTCGATGCCGTGGGCCAGACTCCGGCTGTCGGCATCGTCTGCAATGGGTGACCTGAGGCCGCCGATCGTCTCTACGAAGCCCACGTCCGGAAGCGGTGTTGGCCAGAGGAGTTCGGCGACAAGATCGGAAAGAAGGGGAGGGGCCTCACCGAGTGCTGCAGCGGCCATTGGCGGCGCCATTGGGCGAGCCAGCCAACGGTGGGGTGGACAGACGTCGTTGGCGGTTTCGCCCGACGCGTTGGCAAGGATGTCGGCGTCCGTGTGGCCCAGGTCGGCGATGGCGAAGGACTGGACGGGCTTGCGGGCGACTGCGGCGAGTCCCCGGCCCCGCAGCTCCGTCACGAGTTTCGCGGTGATCCAGGTCTTGCCGACCTCGGTGGCGGTTCCGACAACTGCCACCAGCACGCCTGGTCTCGCGGGTGTCATGGGCGAAGCTGGAGTTCGTCCAGCGTTTCGACCAGCAAAGCGATCTGGTCGTCGGTATGGGCTGCCGAGAGCGCTACTCGGAGTCGAGAGGTTCCTGGGGCCACCGTGGGTGGTCGGATAGCGGGAACCAATAGGCCACGGTCCAGGAGCGCTTTCGCCGCATCGATGGCGTCGGCTTCGGCTCCGATGATCAGCGGCAGGATCGGTGAGGGGTGACCGACGATCATCCGATTGGCCAACGTGCGGAGTCGGTCGGTGAGTTGTTGGCCAACCTGGGACGTCATGATCTCCACCGCGGCTGAGGCTGCGGCTGTGTCGGCGGGGGTCAGACCCGTCGTGAAAATGAACGATCGGGCTCGGTTGATCAATAGATCGATGATGGCGTTCGACCCGCACACGGCTGCACCCAATGCTCCGAGGCCCTTTGAAAGTGTTGCAACTCTGAGGAGTTCGAGTCCGGGGAGGGCGGCCAACTCGTCGATGTCGGGGCCCAAGACCGAGTGGGCTTCATCAAGAACCAGCAGTGCCCCGTGGCGCGCGCATATGTCGGCGAGATCGTTGACTGGTGCCACATCGCCGTCCATCGAGAACACGGCGTCGGCAACGACCATGGAGCGCATTGGTCCAGCGTCTCGCAGAAGGGTCTCGACGTGCTCTGCGTCGTTGTGGCGATTGATCGACACGCGTGCTCGACTCAAGCGGCAGCCATCGATGATCGAGGCATGGTTGAGCTCATCGCTGACCACATGGCAGTCGGGTCCGCCAAGCGCTGACAGCACGCCGAGATTGGCGCTGAAGCCCGAAGGGAACACCAGCGCACGCTCGGTCTTCTTCCAGGCTGCCACACGCTGTTCGAGCTCGTCGTGGATCGGCCGCGAACCCACCACCAGCCGGCTTGCCGTTGCCCCGGTACCCCAGCGGTCAAGCGCCTCGTGTGCGGCGGCGATCAACTGCGGATGTGACGAGAGCCCGAGATAATCGTTGGACGCGAATGACACAACGCGCTGACCTTCGAGCCGTCCGACGGGCCCAAAGGCATCGAACGTCCGTAGCGTGCGCCACTGTCCGGCATCACGGGTGGCGTCCAGCTGACCCTGAACCCACGACCCGAACCTGGTGTCGGCACCGTCGGCCGCCATCAGTAGGTCTGTGCGGCCGAGACCATTGCCGCCGTGATCGCGCCGACGTCGTCGGCCGAACTGACAAACGGGGGCATCGTGTAGAGGAGCTTGCCGAAAGGTCGGAGCCAAACGCCTAGGTCGAGCAGGAGCGCCTGGGTTTCGGCCATCGGGATGGCCTCAACGGTCTCGATCACGCCGATTGCGCCCAGGACACGAACATCGGCGACACCGGACAAACTTCGGGCTGGGGCAAGGCCGTCCCGGAGTTGGCTCTCGATCGCGGCGATTTCGCCATGCCACGGCCGTGACAACAGGAGCTCGATGGAGGCAACGGCCACGGCGGCAGCTAAAGGGTTGCCCATGAATGTCGGCCCATGCATCAAAGCCCCGGATTCGGCAGCATTGACGCCCGCTGCGACCTCGGGCGTGCAAAGCACCGCCGCCATCGACATGTAGCCGCCGGTCAGCGCCTTTCCGACACACATGATGTCGGGAGTGACATTGGCATGTTCGCAGGCGAAGAGTTTGCCGCTGCGGCCGAATCCGGTCGCGATCTCGTCGGCGATGAGCAACACGTCATGGCGGTCGCAGAGCTCTCGCACAGCGGCGAGATAGGCCGGTGCATAGAACCGCATGCCCCCGGCGCCTTGAACGATGGGTTCGAGGATGACGGCGGCAATCTCGTTGCTATGTGCCTCGAGCTGCTGGGCGAAATCGGCAATGTGAGCCTCCTCGAATGGCTCACCGAAGCGCGGCTCAGGAGCTGGAGCAAAGTGCTGCTGTGGCAGGACGTCGCTGAACATCGAGTGCATCCCGTTGACGGGGTCGCACACGGACATACACGCGAGCGTGTCGCCGTGATAGCCAGAACGCACGGTAAGTAGTCGGTGGCGCTCTGGCCGCCCGGTCCCGCGGGCGTACTGCAGAGCCATCTTGATGGCCACCTCCACCGACACGGAACCGGAGTCGGCCAGGAAGACGTGGTCGAGCCCCGATGGTGTGATGTCTACGAGCAATTCAGCCAGTTCGACTGCCTTGGGGTGGGTGATCCCGCCAAACATGACGTGGGCGACCGCGTCGAGCTGGTCGCGGATTGCGGCGTCGAGGACCGGATGCCGGTAGCCGTGAATGGCGGCCCACCACGACGACATGCCGTCGATCGCTCGGCGCCCGTCGGCCAGCACGAGCTCGGTGCCGCGAGCAGACGCGACGGCGATCGGCGGGGTGGTCGACGGCATTGGGGCGTAGGGGTGCCAGACATGGCGCTGATCACGTTCGACAAGCGGGCCTGATGTCACGTTCACTCCGGTCGCGACGAGGGCGGACGGGGCACTTTAGCTCGCCCGGCGGTGGGCTCCACAGGTGGGGCAGAGCCTTGGAGCAAGCGGCCTGATTGACGGCAGTTTGTCGGCGCTGTTACCGAGCCTGCCTCTTGGTCGTTCAGAATCCGGTTTAGGTGGTGCACTCGGGCTGGAGTGCGACTAGGTTGCCACCAGGGAGTCGATCGCAGCGAAGCTAGGTAATCCGGTGGCAGCCCGGGTGGGGCATCGACGACCGAACTTGCGCCCGCGTTGTAAGGGGAAATTTCGACGTCATCCACACCCCGGCGAAGGCCGGTCGTGTTTGTCGTTTCTGGTCTGATCGCGATGATCGGCGTATTGTTGGTCCTCGCCGCGCCCGCTGGCGCGCACGAAGCCACCTTTAACAGCACGACCTCCGTGGTCTGCGACGGCGACGGCTTGGTACTGGTCTGGAACACCTCTAGCTGGAGCTTCACCGAAGACGCCGGTCGCCACCCCGACATCATTGTTGAGATGCGGGCCGATGGCGGCCCGTGGGCCGTCGTGGGGAACGGTCCTTTCAACGAAGACAACGGCCGCATGCTTCTGGGCGTGGCGCCGATTCCTGACGGCGCTGTCGTGCTTGACATCCGGGTCACCCCGGACCCCACCATGTTCTGGGAAGGCACCACCGTGACCGGCGAGGGCGACCAGGTCACGCTGGACGTGCCGCCTTTCGAGCAATTCTGCGAGGGCGTGCCGCCTATCCCCACTGAGACGCCGACGCCCGTGCCGCCGACTCCGACCGCGACGCCGGTCCCGCCTACACCGACCGAGACGCCGACCCCGGTACCGCCTACGCCGACCCAGACGGTGACGCCCGTGCCTCCAACGGCTTCGCCGGTGCCGCCCACGCCGACGCCAGAAGAGACGCCAAGTGTTCAGCCGCCAGTCACGGTGACGCCCACCGCCGTGCCGCCGACAACGACGCGACGCCCGAAATCGTTGCGCCACCGGCACCAAGTCGATCCGCTGTTGTTTTGTGCACCGAGACGGGTATCGAGATCTCAGTCGAGGGTGAACCCGGCGATGTCTTTGATGTCACCGTCGATGGCGCACCTTCGATGATTGTCATCCCCGACTCTGGCTCGGCGACCCTCGATGTTTCCCAAGAGCCTGGCGAGACCAACGCCATCCAAGTCAGCTTCGGAACCGACATTTTGGTGAGCGGAATATTTGCCTGCGTTGAAGGAACGTCGAGCCCCGGTCAGCCCGGCACTCCCGAGAACCCAGAGGGCGCTCCCGAGGTTAAGGGCCAGGTGCTGGCGCGAACCGGTGTCGGATCTGGCCAGCTGACCGTTATTGGCATCGCGATGCTGCTCGGTGGCGCCATGTTGGCGCTTGGCGGGCTTGCCCAGCGCCGCCGATTCAGCTGAGTGCCTGATCCGTTCAGCCCAGCGTTGGTTGGTCTTCCTGCCGCAACGTTGAGCAGAACTGCCCGCTCCTTTGCTTGAGGCGGGCCCAGCCACGTACGGTTTCCTCATCGGCCTTCGGGCCGTGGGGAAGTGATGATCCGCACCACGCAATATTTGGTCGCTTGTGGTGCGAGGAGCTACGCGAAACCGGGCCCCTGAGTTGCTCTGCTTCTGCAGAGCGTTGAGTGGTGGGCCGGGTAGGACCAAATGCCCCTCCGCTCAGTTCAAGGCGGCGCGAGGCACAACCTCGACGGCGCGCAGTGTGTGTTAGGGAACGAGCTGGAGGAGTCGCTGGTTCGTATGCGGATCCTCCAGCGACGTTTTCGGGTGCGACCCGTCGTTGTGGCGCGTAGAATGCCCCGGTAAGCGGCCAACTAACGAAGGAGACCGCGAAGTGCCTGCGACCATTGTTGTTGGCACCCAATGGGGCGACGAAGGCAAAGGGAAGTTCACTGACCTCTTTGCCAAAGATATGCATCTCGTCGTTAGGTACCAAGGGGGCCACAATGCAGGGCATACGTTGGTCGTGGATGGGGAAACCACTGCGCTCCAACTGATGCCGAGCGGTGTTTTATACGACCACATCACGCCGGTCATCGGCAATGGTGTCGTCGTTGACCCGGCGGTGCTCATCGCCGAGGTCGACATGTTGGAGGCCAAGGGCGTCGATTGCTCGCGGCTGCGTGTATCGGGCAATGCGCATTTGATTCTGCCCTATCACCAAGAGCTCGATGTCGTGTTCGAGCGCCATCTCGGTCAGAACAAGTTGGGCACCACCAAACGGGGGATCGGCCCGGCCTACGCCGACAAGGCGTTCCGTATTGGCTTGCGCGTCCAGGACATGATGGACGAGAAGATCTTCCGCGAGAAGCTGCAGGTGGTCCTCCACGAGAAGGGCCCTCTTCTTGCCAAGGTCTACAACCGACTTGTGCCCGATGTCGATGTGATCGCCGACACCTTCATCCACGAGTACTACCCACGCATCGAGCCGTATATTTGCGACGCCGTTGGTCTGGTGCACGATGCGCTCGACGCAGGCCAGAACATTCTGTTCGAGGGCGCGCAGGCCACATTCTTAGATCTCGATCAGGGTACGTACCCGTTCGTGACGTCGTCGAACCCCACCGCCGGCGGCGCTTGCACCGGTGCCGGTGTCGGCCCCCGAGACATCGATCGCGTGGTTGGCATTGCCAAGGCGTACACGACCCGCGTTGGGTCGGGGCCTTTTCCGGCAGAGCTCTTCGACGAGATCGCCGACCACTTTGTGGATGTTGGTCACGAGTACGGCACGAACACCGGTCGTCGGCGTCGCTGCGGATGGTTCGATGCCGTGATGCTGCGCCACGCTGCCCGGCTCAACTCGCTGTCAGATATCGCTCTCACCAAGCTCGACATTCTGGATCAGCTCGAGACCATCAAGGTATGTGTGGCCTATGAGATCGACGGCAAACGCGTCGAGTCGATGCCCTATCACCAGACCGACTTCCACAAGGCCAAGCCGATCTATGAAGAGGTCCCTGGCTGGAAGACCGATATCTCCGAGTGCACCGAAGCAGGTGACCTCCCCAAAGAGGCTCAGGACTACGTGCGCATGATCGAGGCACAGGTCGGGGTTCCCGTGTCGATCATTGGCGTCGGCCCCGGCCGTCGTCAGTTCGTGCACTGGAACCGCTAGGCAGGTGACACGGGTCTGCGTCGTCGGGTCAGGCGGGCGCGAGCATGCGCTCGCACACGTGTTGGCACGCGACGCCGAGGTAATCGTTACGCCCGGCAACCCGGCAATCCCGGGGTCGGCCGACGTCGATCCCGAAGCCGTCGAGGCTGATCTTTTCGTGATCGGCCCCGAGGCGCCGTTGGTGGACGGTCTTGCCGACCGGCTCCGAGCGCAAGGCAAGTTGGTCTTCGGGCCAGGTGCCGACGGTGCTCAGGTCGAGGGGTCGAAGGCTTGGATGAAGGACCTTCTTGTCGAGGCAGGCGTCCCGACAGCCCGCCATGGCACGTTCACCGAGGTCGAACCGGCGTTGGCGTTTCTGGCCACGATGCCCGTGCCTTACGTCGTGAAAACCGACGGCCTCGCTGCCGGGAAGGGCGTGGTTGTCACCGAGTCGCTCCAGGTGGCTCAGCAGGCGGTTCGCGACTATCTGTCGGGCGACGCGTTCGGTGATGCCGGCCGGACCTTGGTGATCGAAGAAGGCTTGGTCGGCGCTGAGGTTTCTATCTTCGCCGTGTGCGATGGGACCAAGGCCGTGGCCCTCAGCGCCGCGCAGGATTTCAAACGCATTGGCGATGGTGGCATGGGGCCGAACACCGGGGGAATGGGTGCGTATACGCCGGTCGCAGCGGTCCCCGATGCGCTGGTCGATGACATCATGGAACGTTTCGTCCAGCCCACGCTCGACACCCTGCGCGCACGGGGCATCGACTATCGCGGCACATTGTTTGCCGGCCTGATGCTCACCGCCGACGGCCCCAAGATGCTCGAGTACAACGTGCGCTTCGGTGATCCCGAAGCCGAGGTTGTGCTGCCGAGACTGTCCTCGAGCCTTGTCGAACTCTTGACCCAGGCCGCAGCGGGAAACATCGTCGACCTACCCACCAGTAGCGACGATGCCTTGGTGACCGTGGTGTGCGCCACCGAGGGCTACCCCGCCTCGCCTCGCACGGGCGACCCAATCGCCGGCCTAGACCAAGCCTCGGCCCTGCCCGGGATTGAAGCGATCTTCTGCGCAGGCGTCGCCCGAGATAGCGACGGAGCACTGGTCACCAGTGGCGGCCGGGTACTCGCAGCCACTGGTCGCGCCAGCACGGTCGCCGCAGCTCGCGCCGCGGCCTACGCTGCCGCCGAGCTGATCACGTGGCCCGGCCGCCAGTTCAGAACCGATATCGCGCTCAGCGCGAGCGAATGAAGGGAGGCAGCATGAAGGTTGCCGTCATGATGGGATCCACGTCCGACGAGGCCAAGATGGCCAAGGCTCGCGAAACGCTCGAAGCCTTCGGTATCGAAGTGGACTGGCGCATTCTGTCGGCCCACCGGAATCCGCACGAGGTCGTAGAACTGGTCTCCTCGGCTCGCGAGAACGGGTATGTGGCGTTCATCTGTGGTGCCGGAATGGCCGCACACCTGGCCGGTGTCGTGGCTGCACACACCACGTTGCCGGTGGTCGGCGTGCCGATGTCGGGAGGCGGCCTCAATGGCGTCGACGCGTTGTACGCGACCGTGCAGATGCCAAAGGGTGTGCCGGTGGCAACGGTCGCGATTGATGGCTCCATGAACGCCGCGCTGCTCGTCGTACAGATGCTCGCGATCTCAGACACCGCCTTGGCCGAGAAATTGGCCGAGCACAAGGCCGAGATGGCCGGAGGTTGACCATGGCTGCTCCCAACGTCTTGGCAACCCGCTACGCATCGCCGGAGATGGTTGCGACCTGGAGCGCTACCAACAAGGTCATGCTCGAGCGCCGGCTCTGGATCGCCGTGTTGCGTGCTCAACAAGACCTGGGCGTGGAGGTTCCCGACGGCGTCATCGATGCCTATGAGTCGGTGGTGGACCAGGTCGATCTGGACTCGATCAATGAACGCGATCGCGTCACGCGCCACGACGTTAAGGCTCGCATCGAAGAGTTCTGTGACCTGGCCGGGCACGAACACATTCACAAGGGTATGACGTCTCGGGACCTCACCGAAAATGTCGAGCAGCTTCAAGTTCGGGCTGCACTCGAGCTGGTGCGAGACCGCGCGGTTGTGGCGCTCGGCAAGCTCGCCCAACGAGCTGCGCAATTCTCGGCACAGTCATTGACCGCTCGGTCACACAACGTTGCCGCGCAGGTGACCACGCTTGGCAAGAGGTTCGCCACGGTCACCGAGGAGATGCTTCTGGCTTTCGCCGAACTCGAAGCGTTCATCGATTCCTATCCGCTCCGCGGCATCAAGGGGCCCGTCGGAACCCAGCAGGACCAACTCACGTTGCTGGGTTCGCCTGAAGCTGTCGATGCGCTCGAAGGCCGGGTGTTGGCTCACCTCGGATTCGAAGCCAGCCTGACCAGCGTCGGCCAGATCTACCCCAGGTCGCTGGACTTCACCGCAGTCAGCCTTTTGGTCCGGCTGTCGTCTGCACCCGCCAATCTGGCCACGACGCTTCGTTTGATGGCGGGCCACGAGCTGTCGACCGAGGGTTTCAAGCCTGGACAGGTCGGGTCCTCCGCGATGCCCCACAAGATGAACAGTCGGTCATGCGAGCGCATCAACGGTTTCTCTCACATCCTGCAGGGCCACCTCACGATGGTGATGGGGCTGATCGGCGACCAGTGGAACGAGGGCGACGTCAGCGACTCCGTGGTGCGCCGTATCGCGTTGCCGGACGCCTTTTATGCCATCGATGGGCTGTTACAAACCCTGCTGACGGTGCTCAACGAGTTCGGCGCCTACCCGGCCGTGATCGATCGCGAGCTCGAGCGTTATATGCCGTTCCTGTCCACCACGAGCATTCTGATGGCGGCGGTGCAAGCCGGCGCGGGTCGCGAAGAGGCCCATGAGGTGATCAAAGAACATGCCGTAGCTGCCGCGTTGGCGATGCGTGAAGAGGCGAACGTCGAGAACGACCTCGTGGCTCGCTTGGCCCGAGACTCGCGCCTGCCGCTCGACCAACAGCAGATCTCGCAGCTGTTGTCGAAGCCCGACACCGGGCTGGCCGAGCGCCAAGTCGCCACGGTGTGTGCGCAGGTGAGCGTTGTCGCAGCGCGCTACGCGCACGTAGCGAACTACGAGCCCGAACCCATCGTGTGAGCAGTCCGTAGATCGGGTGCCGCGCTCTGACACGATGGGCGACATGAGCCGAGAACCCGCCTATCAACTCGATCTTCCCCACGTGTACAGCGGGAAGGTTCGCGACATCTATGACGCCGGCGAGAACCGGTACCTGATGGTTACGAGCGATCGACTGTCGGCGTTCGATGTAGTCCTGGAGCAGCCGGTGCCCGACAAGGGTCGGGTTCTGATGGCGATGTCGGCGTTCTGGTTTGACGAGCTCAGCCACATCGCCGGCAACCACTTGATCTCGACGGATTTGTCCGACTTCCCCCAGCAGGCCCAGGTCCCGGAGATCGCGGGCAGGTCGATGTTGGTGCAGAAGGCCGACATGTTGCCCATCGAGTGCATCGTCCGGGGATACATCACGGGGTCAGCCTGGAAGGAGTACAAGAGCAGTGGGACAATGCACGGCGAGCCGTTGCCTGCAGACATGCAAGAGTCCGACCGCTTGCCGGTGCCGGTGTTCACGCCGTCGACCAAGGCAGAAGACGGCCTGCACGACGAGAACATCTCATTCGGCCGCGCCGCCGAAATCGTTGGTCACGAGCTGGCCGAACAATGTCGCGAGATGGCACTGGCCCTCTACACCGCCGGGCGAGACCACGCTGCCGATCGAGGCATCATTATTGCCGATACGAAGTTCGAGTTCGGCTTTGTCAATGGACAGCTTGTGGTAGCCGACGAGGTTCTGACTCCCGACAGCTCGCGCTTTTGGGCCGCCGACCAGTGGGTTCCCGGGGCCACGCCCCCCAGTTTCGACAAGCAGCCCGTGCGCGATTTCTTGAACACGCTCGACTGGGACAAGTCCCCGCCGCCGCCGCCGTTGCCCGACGAAGTCGTCGCCGCCAGCGCAGCCCGCTATGCCGAGGGCTACCAACGCATCACCGGCAAATCCCTCGCCGACTGGCCCGGCTGACCACTCCCGTGGGTGCGGGTGACGGTTGGTGCCAGGCACGGTGTGTCACTCGGTTTGGTGGGCGGGTGACGGTTGGTGCCAGGCACGGGGTGTTACTGGTTGGATAGCTGCCCGTTCGTCACGGTTTTGTTTGGCCGCCTAGGCTGCGGGGGTTGTCCAAAGGGGGACCTGTGACCGATATCGATGACGAGCTAGCTCCGGGTCAGGCCCGCGAAGTCGGGCCGTCGCTTCGCGATCAACTGTTGGCTGATCCAACACCGCCGCCGGCTGCGTTGCTGGAAGACTCGTACGCGTTCATCGATGATGCCGATGTCCCGTACGACAACTACACATCGCCTGAGCGGGCCGAGGCTGAGTATGACCAGATGTGGTCTCGGGTCTGGCAGTGGGCCTGCCATGTCGATCACATTCCCGAGCCTGGTGATTACTACGTCTACGACCTTGGTGATCTGTCAGCGTTGGTGCTGCGCACCCCGGACGGTTCGATCAAGGCCTATTACAACGCGTGCATGCATCGCGGGACTCAGCTCAAGCAGCCGGGCAGCTGTGGGTTCAGCAAGGAGTTGCGCTGCCCCTTCCATGGCTGGCGTTGGTCGCTCGAAGGCGAACTCCTCGAAGTCCCACAATCGTGGGACTTCCCTCATGTGACCGCCGAGACCCATCGCCTCGCCGAGATGCCTGTTGACGTGTGGGAGGGCTTCGTATTCGTGAACTTCGATCAAGACGCCGGCCCGCTCGAGGACTATCTCGGGATCTTGCCTCAGCATTGGGCTGAGTGGGGCATGGGCGATCGCTATATCGAGACCCATGTCTACAAGCGCCTGCCCTGCAACTGGAAGGCAGCTGCAGAGGCGTTCCTCGAGGCATACCACGTTCGTGAAACCCACTCGACCGGCAAGCTTGGCGACGAAGTCACCACCCAGTACGACGTTTGGGGACCGCATATCTCGCGGTTCATACACACCACCAGTTTGAACAGTCCGCTTCGAGATCCCCAACGCACCGAAGCCGAACTCTTGGCCCGGCATGCGTCGCGACGCGGCACTGAGCAGTGGGAACTCCCCGAGGGCATGCGCGCCCGCGACTTCTACGCCAAACGATTCCAAGAGGAGATGGCTGAAAAGTACGGAGGCGACTACAGCCATATGAGCGAGTCGATGACCTTGGACTCGATCGAGTATTTCGTGTTCCCGAACGCGTTCTTCTTCCCCGGGTTGCAGATCCCGGTGGTCTACCGTTTCCGCCCCGACCCCACTACGCCCGATGCCAGCTACTTCGACTTGTTGATGATGCGGCCCCGACGGCCCGACGGCACGGCGCCCGCCCCGCCCGAGCCCATCGAGTTGGATGTCGATGACACCTACACAGTTGCCACCGGCCTGGGCGGTCTCGGGGCTGTGTATGACCAGGACACGGCCAACATGGCCGCGCAGACGCGAGGGTTCAAGGCCAGTCTCAAGCGTGGCCAGACCCTCGGTAATTACCAAGAGATCCGGGGTCGTCATCTCCAAGCCACCGTCGAAAGCTACGTCACAGGCGATCTCTAGAGCGCCGTCAGAGAACGTCCCTGGGGATCGGGGCGAGCCTCCTGGAACTGACCGCCGGCTGTTGTGCAGGCGACGATGAGGTGCCCGAGGACAACGTCCGAGTCGTTGTTCGTCGAAGCAGCCTGTCGGGCAGTTCGATTCAGCTCATGGCATCGTTCGGTGGGGGCAACGGCCGCGTCGTCGTGCGGCGTTCGAGGCTGACGGCCACCGGCGACCTAGGCATCCAGATCCGGGCATCGGACCTGAGCGGCGTTGAGGGCCGCGTTCGAGTGCGCCGCTCCGTCATGACCAGCGCCGCCGACCTCTTGATCAGGAGTGGCACCGAGGGCCGCACCTTGGTTCGTCGCAACCGTACGTCGGTCGAAGGCGAAGTCACCATCGCCACCGGCGAGGACGGCCGATGCCGCACCCGAGCCAACACCCCCGCGCTCACCTGCAGCGAGGATGCCCCGGCCGAACCCACCGAGCCCAGCGGTGATGTGCCTGGCCCGCTTGATGAAGGTGAAGAAGCACCGGGCGGCGGCGAAGAGGGCGAGTAGACCGACTGGTCGGGTGCCGCGCTGCACCGCCTGAGAGCGTTCAACGGGTTCCAGCAGTAGTTGGATCAAGCTCTTGAACGTCTGATTCAGGCGACGATGCGCCCGGCGCGGAATAGATCTACATGAGGTGCGCTTCGTCGGGCTGGCCTTGTGGCAGCATGACGCCATGACGTACGACGTCCAGGTCGAAGTGCAGCTCCGAGCCGGAGTTGCGGACCCCGAAGGATCAACCATCGAGCGGGCCATCCCCACCCTCGGGTTTGATGGCGTGAGCGGGGTGCGAGTCGGTAAGAGCATCCGTTTCAGCATCGACGCAACCGATGACGCCGCGGCGCGCAGTCAGGTGCAAGAACTCTGCGACAAGTTCCTCACGAACCCGATCATCGAGGATGCCGTTATCACCGTCGAGGCTCTTTGATGGCTCCAACTGTCGGGGTCGTCGTGTTCCCGGGCTCCAATTGTGAATTCGATGTGGTCGAGGCAGTCCAAGGCCTCGGCGCGACGGGTCGGCTCTTGTGGCACGGCGACCGAAGCCTGGGTGATGTCGATGCTGTAGTCGTGCCCGGTGGCTTCGCTCATGGCGACTACCTTCGGCCCGGGGCCATCGCTCGGTTCTCGCCGATGATGGAAGCGGTGGCTGCCTTTGCGAACGGCGGCGGGCCAGTCGTAGGTATCTGCAACGGCTTTCAGGTCTTGACCGAAGCCGGACTCTTGCCGGGCGCGCTCCAAAAGAACGCCGGTCTCAAGTTCTTGTGCGCTCCGGCGGATCTGCGCGTCGCCACTGTTGGCAGCGCACTAACCAGCGAAGCAACCGTTGGCCAGACCCTACGGATTCCCATCAATCATTTTGAGGGTAATTACACCTGTAGTCCCGAAACACTTGCCAAGCTCCAGTCCGAAGATCGCATTGTTGTCACCTACGTAGACAACCCCAACGGCTCGATGGCCGATATTGCAGGCATCTGCAATGCCGGCCGCAATGTTGTCGGCCTGATGCCGCACCCCGAGCGCGCCAGCTCGGCACTGCTCGGTAGTGACGACGGGCTGGTCTTGCTGTCGAGTTTGCTCGCGGCAGCGTCTGTCGGCTTCTGAGCTCAGGCCCCTCGGCCGATACCCGCCAGCTTGAGAACGGCAGCGTCGACGCCGATCTCGCGCCATGCGCTGTAGGAAATGCCCTTCCGGCCTCCATATACGGCGGCGACGTTGACGAACTCGGCCTCGAGCCCAGACAGATCGACTATCTGGTCCATGGTTTCGAGTTCGGCTTGAAGGTCCATGCGTTCCTGGACCAGTTCGAGTTTCGAGAGCGGACTTGCCGAGCCCACTTCTGAAGCAATGGCGTTCAACCGCTTTGTAATGGATTCGGTGGTCCGTTTGCGTCCACGTTTGGGTTTGTTGGCCGCGATCGCTTCGAGATAGACCTTGACCGCTCGGGCCTCGTTGCGCCCCTGCGCAAGCGCGGCCTTGTGCTCGTCGGTCATGGCTGCCAGCCCACGTTTTATTTTATTTCCTTCTAGTGCCATAGCTACTATTTGATCACATTCACATCGCTATGCCAACCCCTCGCCAGGAAACCGAGGTGTGATCTTCAGGGTGCATTTCGCCACGTACATGGTCCACTAGCGTGCGCCCCATGACCGAACTGGTACACCGATCCCTCGGGCTTACCGACAGCGAGTTCGATGACATCAAGCGCATCCTCGGCCGAGACCCCAATCATCTCGAGCTGGCAATGTTCTCGGTGATGTGGAGCGAGCATTGCTCGTACAAGTCGTCACGAATCCACCTCAAACGGCTGCCAACTGTTGCTCCCCATGTGCTGGTCGGCCCCGGCGAGAACGCAGGCGTCATTGATGTCGGCGATGGCATCGCCATCGCACTGCGCATCGAGAGCCACAACCACCCCAGCTACATCGAGCCCTACCAAGGCGCCGCGACCGGTGTGGGCGGCATCATCCGCGACATCTTCACCATGGGGGCGCGACCGATCGCGATCATGGACCCGCTGCGCTTCGGGCCGCTCGAAGACCCTCGCAGTCGATGGGTCGCCGAAGGTGTGGTCAGTGGGGTGTCGGGCTACGGCAACTCGGTGGGTGTCCCCAATGTCGGCGGCGAGACCGTGTTCGATCCCACCTACATCGGGAACCCGTTGGTCAACGTCTTGTGTGTCGGCATCCTGCCCGTCGAACGGCTGGTGCTGGGCCAAGCCAGCGGCATCGGCAACCTGGCCGTCCTGCTCGGATCCACCACCGGCCGAGATGGCATCGGTGGCGTGAGCGTTCTTGCGTCGGCCGGCTTCTCCGACGACGAAGCCGATGCCGACAAGCGCCCCAGCGTGCAGGTAGGCGACCCATTCGAGGAGAAACGCCTCATCGAGGCCTGTCTTCAGCTCTTGGACGAGGGCCTCGTCGTGGGCATTCAAGATCTCGGTGGCGCTGGCCTGTGCTGCGCCGCGTCCGAGACCGCATCGCGCGGTGGCGTGGGCATGGACTTCGATGTCAGCGCCGTGCCTCGTCGCGAAGAAGGCATGGAACCCTTTGAGGTCATGACCAGCGAATCTCAGGAACGCATGCTGGCCATCGTCGAACCGGACGATGTCGATCGTGTGCTCAAGATCTGCGAGAAGTGGGAGATCCGGTCGACGGTTGTCGGACGCGTGACCGACGGTGGAGCGCTCCGGATTGTCGAAGGTCTCGATGGCGAATGTGTCGGCGAGGTGCCGGCCGCTGCACTGCACGAAGACGCCCCGCTGTACGAGCGGCCGATGGCCCAGCCGGCAGATCTTGTCGAGGCTCGGGCCGATTCGGCTGATGTGTTAGCGGCTCTCGATGTGGCCGCTGATCTCGGCGAGCTCTTGATGGACTCGTCCTGGGTGTCGTCGCAATACGACAGCCAACTCTTTCTCAACACCGTCGTCGGCCCCGGCGGCGATGCGGCCGTTCTACGGCTGAAGCACCCAACCACCGGTGTGGACACGGGACGCGGCATCGCCTTGTCGACCGATGGCAACCATCGGTGGTGTGCGGTCGATCCCCGCATCGGTACCGCTGCGACGGTTGCCGAATCGGTGCTCAACCTGGCGTGTGTTGGGGCGCGACCCCAGGCCGTCGTCAACTGCCTCAACTTCGGGAACCCAGAACACCCCGAAGTCATGTGGCAGCTGAGCGAAGCCGTGGATGGCATGACCGAAGCGTGCGAGGCGTTCGACCTTCCGGTCGTCGGCGGCAACGTCAGCCTCTACAACGAGTCGCGCGGCATCGATATCGACCCCACACCAGTCATCGGGCTCGTTGGACTTGTCGACGATCTGTCTGCGGTTCCCCCCGGGCTCGCTTGGAACGACGGCGACCGGCTTCTCTTGCTGGGCCCCGAGGCTGCTGGCCTCTCGGGTAGCAAGTGGGCGTTCCAGCGGGGCCATCGTCGCGGCTCGCTCACCCCGGTCGGCTACGACCTCCACATCAAGGTCGCCACCTTGGTCCGCAGTCTGGTCACGGCTGGGCTGCCAACCGCGGTCCACGACGTCTCGACGGGCGGCTTAGGCGCGTGCGCAGCCGAGATGGCCATCGCCTCGGGTGTCGGCGCCACGCTGGCTCGCGTCACCGACCACATTGCGCTGTTCTCGGAGTCACCATCGCGGGTTCTCGTCGCCGTCGACCCCGAGCAGATGGGCGAGGTCGCGGCCCGGTCCGAGGCCGCCGGCGTCCCGTGCGCACGCGTGGGCTTGGCCCACGGCAGTCGCTTGGCTGTGAAGGGCATGGTCGATGTGGCGGTGTTGGACCTGCGAACCACCTGGCAGGACCGCCTCCCCAACGCGTTGGGTGCCGGCACAACCCAAGGCTGACCCAGCAGCAGCAATTCGGCGTTGGGGCCAGATGACGGTTACTTCTTGGTGACGTCGAGGTCGAGCTGCGCAAGGCCGCGCAAGATGAAGCTGGGCTCATACTCGAAGGTGTTGCCCTCGCTGAACGATGGCAGCTCGATGAGTTTGGCCAGCTCTTCGAACGCGACCCGGCCCTCGAGGCGCGACAGCGGGGCGCCGATGCAGAAGTGATGGCCCTTGCCGAAGGCGATGTGTTCCTTGAGGTTCTCTCGCGACGGGTCGAAGCCCTCGGCTTCAGAGAAGGTGCGGCCGTCGCGATTCGCAGAGCCGAACATGACCCACACACGCGAGCCCTTGGGTATCGAGACGCCATCGATCTCGGTGTCGCGGGTCGCCTCGCGGAACATGCCCTGGTTTGGCGATGACAATCGCAAGCCTTCTTCGACCAGTCCGTTGATCATCGAGCTGGGGTCTTCGACAAGGCGATCCCACCATTGCGGGTGTTCGATGAGTAGGCGCATCGTCTCGTTCAAGAATTTCGTGGTGGTCTCGTTGCCGGCCACCATCAGCTGCTGAATGATGCTGTAGATCTCGGCGAAGTTGAGCTTGCGAGTCTCGCCACCGGGGGTATCAGGATCGTCGAAGTCCGCATGTGCGAGGTCCGACAAGATGTCGTCGACCGGGTTGGCGAGGCGATTCTCATATTCGCCGCGCCAATACTGTTGATTGACCATCGTGCCCCGTACGGCTTGGAGGCGCCGCTCGTCGGTCAGAGCCACACCGAGTGCTGCGACTGCGTCGTCTGACCAACCCTTGATATTGTCCTCGGTCTCGGGTGCCATGTTCAACGCGTAGTGGATGACGCGAACGGGGAACGAGACGGCAAAGTCGGCGTGAAAATCGATGCTCCCCTTGTCGGGGAACTCGTTGATGAGCTCGATCGCTATCTCGCGGATCTTGTCCTCGAGCGCTGCGATGCGTCGAGCGCTGAACGCCCGTGAGACGAGCTTGCGGTATCGGGTCTGATGGGGCGGATCGATGGTGAGCATCGTGTCGACGCGGTCGCAACCTTCAGCGATGATCTGGCGGACTTGCTCCATTACCTCGGAGTCACCGACTGTGCCGGCGCTGGCCATCTTGGAAGAGAAAGTCTCGACATCGCGCAGAATCTCGTTGACCACATCGAGCCGGGAGGCGAAGAACATGCCAGTCTGCTTGTGGAAGAAGAGTGGACCGGATTCGCGGAGCGCCTCGTAGTGCGGATACGGACACTGCTGGACCTCTCGGTCCATGGGGTCGTACTGGTCGAGGTCGATATCAGCCACGTCGGTCATGGGCACATCATCTCGCGTCGGGCTGCTTGATGCGCATCAAGCCAATGTTTGTGACCGCGTCGAGACCTAGCCGACATCGCCAATCGGGGCGTCACTGGCTCTGGGTGGGCGGGTGACGGTTGGTGCCAGGCACGCGGTGTCACCGGTTGTTTGCAGCGCAATTGGGGCCACGAGACAGCTTGCACTCGCTGATTGGAAGCCGACGCTGCCCAATCTTGCGTCGCTGGGGGGCGGCGCCCCCCGTTGTAGCTCTACGCGGGAGAACGGGCTGCGAGGAGTGCTTGAATCATGTCGGTTAGCGGCGTTGCAAGGCCGAGCCGGCGCCCAGCTCGCATGACCGCACCATGGATAGCGTCGTGCTCTGTCGGTCTTCCGGCTTCGACATCTTGGAGCATCGACGTTCGCCCAGCCGGGTTTGCGGCGAGCCGCTCGATGGTGTCTTCGACTCGGTCGAGGCGCAGCTCGACGCCGTCGGCGACCCCAACTTCGAGAACCTCGCGGAGAAGAGCTGCTGCAACCGGCGCCACGTTAGGGTGCCCGATCACATTCATTGGATGCCCGGTCAGGGCGGTGATGCCGTTGACAACCGTGTTGAGGCTGAGCTTTATCCATGCAGTTTCGCGGTGGTCGTCTCGGGGCTGGATGACAGCCGCCGTGCCTTCGAACATGGTCTCCAGGTCGCGGGCTGCCTCGACGTCGGGAAGGATCAGCCGGCCTTTGGTGTCATGGAGGATGTGCCCGGGCGCAATCAGCTCGGTCCCGCAGTACACGACCGGGTCGAGAACAAGGGCGCCCCGAACCAGCGGGGCGAGGCGTTCGATCGCCTCGATTCCGTTCTGGAGGGCGACGACCACTGTGTCGGGTCCGCACGTCCGTTCGAACCACTCTGCCGCTCCCGTGGTCTGGTGGG
Source organism: Acidimicrobiia bacterium (assembly GCA_963854265.1). Lineage (GTDB taxonomy): Bacteria > Actinomycetota > Acidimicrobiia > Acidimicrobiales > UBA8592 > CAWKYX01. Next base: position 23,205 of record CAWKYX010000002.1, on the reverse strand, counting down.
CCTTGACGCCGACCAGCACCCAGTCGAAGGGTTGGCCGCTTAGCGCCGATGGATTGGTGACTGCGGTTGCGGGTCCTTCGAACGGCGACTCGTCCGACTCGATGCGCCAGCGATCGAATGGCCGCCGGACACATGCAGTGACGGCGTGATGGGTGCCCGAAAGGTGAGCGGCAAAGAATCCGCCAACGCCACCGGCCCCGACAACGGCAACTCGCTGGATATCCATGTGCCTAGTTTGCAGCAGCTGAGTCCCCGAGACGCAAACCAGTGACACCTGGTGCCTGGCACCGACCGTCACCGGATAGAGACGGGCGGGCTGCAAGTCTCGAGGCGCGAACCCCCGTGCTGCCTACCCGCGGGGCTCTCTGGCGCCGGCCGGCACACGTTCTGGGCGGGCGGGTGACGGGTGGTGCCAGGCACCGACCGTCACCGGTTTCACGGGGTCGTGGGTATCGGTCCTCAGAGCTGACAGACTGCGGTTGTGGCCGAGGAGCAGGGCGTCGAAGCCGACGATAAACCGCGCGAGGCATGTGGCGTCTTTGGCGTCTACGCGCCCGGCCGGGCTGTCGCCCACATGACCTACCTTGGCCTGTATGCACTCCAGCACCGGGGCCAGGAGTCAGCCGGCATCGCCGTCAGCGACGGCGGGTCCATCACCGTGGTGAAAGACATGGGGCTCGTCTCCGCCGTCTTCGACGACCGAACACTGGCCGGCCTCAGCGGCCATCTCGGGATCGGCCAGACTCGATACTCCACGACTGGCTCGAGCTCATGGCGCAATGCCCAACCCGTCTACCGCGGCGTCGCTCAATGCGAGTTCGCCCTCGGGCACAACGGCAACCTCACCAACACCGAAGCCCTGGCGCAAGACTCGGGCATGTTGCCTGGCACGGTTTCGAGCGACTCCGACCTCGTCGCCGAAATGATTGCTACGGAGATCGAAGCAATGGGCGACGACGCCCGATCGGACGGGCGCGAGCTCGAAACTGCGCTCACCACCGTGCTACCTCGATGCGAGGGCGCCTTCTCGTTGGTCCTCATGGACGAGGCCCACATTGTCGGCGTTCGCGACCCCAACGGGTTTCGGCCCCTCTGCCTCGGCAAACTCGATAATGGCTGGGTGCTTGCCTCAGAGACGCCGGCTCTTGATGTCGTCGGCGCTCACTTTGTCCGCGAGATCGAGCCCGGTGAGATGATCATCATCGATGCCACCGGGATTCGTTCGGTCCACCCATTCGCCGAAGACCGCCTGGATCCAACACTCTGCATCTTCGAATACGTCTACTTTGCACGGCCCGACGCGCAGCTCTACGGGCAAAGCGTTCACCACGCCCGGGTCCGAATGGGCGAGCTCTTGTCCGAGCAAGCACCTGTCGAGGGCGACCTCGTCATCGGAGTGCCTGAATCCGGAATCCCCGCTGCAGAGGGATACGCCCGCGCCAGCGGTATTCCGTATGGGCAGGGGTTGGTCAAGAACCGCTACATCGGCCGGACGTTCATCGCTCCTACTCAAGAGCTTCGTGCCCTGGGCGTGCGCATGAAACTCAATCCGCTGCGCGACTCCATCGAGGGCAACCGCCTCATCGTGGTCGACGACTCCATTGTCCGGGGCACCACGACCCGCTCGATGGTCAAGATGTTGCGCGAGGCAGGCGCCGCGGAAATTCACATGCGGATCTCATCGCCGCCTTACCGCTGGCCTTGTTTCTATGGGATGGACACCGGTACCCGCGGCGAGCTGTTGGCTGCCAACCTCACCGTCGACGAGATCCGGGACTACCTCGCCGTGGATTCGCTGTCCTACCTCTCCATCGACCGGCTCCACGAGGCAACTGGTGCGGCCAATGCCGGCTTCTGTAGCGCATGTCTCACTGGTGAGTACCCGATCGAGATCCCCGAGAGCCTGTCAAAGGGGATCCTTGAGATCGACGTTGCGGTCGATGTGCGGACACCGCCGGCCACCATGGGCCTCTTTGATTCCGCCGAGGCCGACCTGCCGTCGGCGAGCGCTCGCCGAGACCGCTGACCCGGTGATCGGCGAGACCTACGCCTCAGCGGGCGTCGACATTGCGGCAGGCGAGGCCGCGGTCAACCTCATCAAGGGGCTCGTGCGAAGTACCTACCGCCCCGAAGTTGTGGGTGACATCGGTGGGTTCGGCGGCATGTTCGACATGACTGGCTTGGGTGGCAAGCGGCCGCTTCTCGTTTCGGCCACCGACGGAGTCGGCACCAAGGCAATGGTGGCATCGGCAGCCGGCCGGTTCGACACCGTTGGTATCGACCTTGTCGCGATGTGTGTGGACGACCTGGTGTGCACGGGTGCCCAGCCACTCTTCTTCCTCGACTACATCTCTGTTGGGCAACTCGATCCAGAACACATCGAGCAGCTGGTCACCGGTGTTGCCGAGGGCTGTCGGCAAGCAGGTTGTGCTCTGGTCGGTGGCGAGATGGCCGAGCACCCGGGCGCCATGGACGCAGGCGAGTTCGACCTGGTGGGCTTCGCTGTTGGCGTCGTCGACGGTGACGAGGTCATCACGGGCGAACGAGTAACCCCAGGCGACGTCCTCATCGGGCTGCATTCACCGGGCTTGCGGAGCAACGGGTATTCCTTGGCCCGCCGCCTCATGTTCGATGTTGCGGGTCGAGCTCTCGACGATCCCGCCTGGGATGGCGCTGACACAACAGTCGCTGACGAGTTGCTGGTGCCTTCGGTTATCTATTCCAGCGCTGTTCACGCTGCCATCGCCGAGGCTGATGTTCGATCTGTGGCCCACATCACGGGCGGAGGCATCCCCGGGAACCTCAACCGAGTTCTGGCTCCGAGCACCGACGCAGTCGTTGAACGTTCGGCGTGGGAGTCGCCGCGTATCTTCGACGAACTGCAGCGCATTGGCGACGTCGCCCCGGCCGAGATGGAGAAGACCTTCAACTTGGGCATTGGCATGATCCTGGTCGTGCCCCCGGCTGATCGCGACGCAGCCGTCGCAGCGGTCGAAGGTCAGGGTCAGCGCTGTTCGGTGATCGGCGAGATCATCGACGGCGGAGGCGGCAAAGTCCATCTCCGATAGCCGTCGACGAGGCACCGCTCTCCAACAACGAGGTGATTTCGCCAGCGACAGCCGCCACCGCCGAGCGGGTGACGGTTGGTGCCAGGCACGGGGTGTCACTTGGGGTGGCGAGAGCGGGTGACGGTTGGTGCCAGGCACGGGGTGTCACTCGGGGTGGCGAGTGGGGAAGTTCGGGCCGAGTCAGGCACTGATTGGGGTGTCGATCAGCGTTTCGGAGAAAGCGCTTGTCCACACTTGGTAGCCGGCGTCGTTGGGGTGGAAGCCGTCGCGGGCGATGCGGCTCCGCCATCCGCTGGAATGCGCCATGACGTCGGCCACCCGGTGGCCGCGGCGAGGGGCTTGATCGCGGATCGAACGATTGATGTAGGAAGCCACGACGCTGCCCGTGGCCGGGAGTGTGGCGACCGCCGTGTTCGCCGGGAGGGCTTCGAACAACTCCGCCAACGCACGGGTGGTCTGTTTGACACGGAAGGTCTTCAACAGGTCGTTGTTGCCCACGGTGCACGTGACGATCGCCGGTGCTTCGTGCAACGACGCAATCTGAGGAATCTGCTTGGAAATGACGTCTTCGATGCGCGCCCCCGAGACCGACAGGTTCACCACTGCGGTGGGACGACCGGCTTCGGCCAGTCGCCGTTGGAGCTGGCGGACGAACGTCCCGTCGAAGCTCGATGCGCCGATCCCTTGCGTCAACGAGTCGCCGAGGGCCACCCAGACTGGCTCGCCGGCCGCCAGAGCAACCTCGTTTTGTTGGCGCCAGCGCTTCGCGAACGTGGGCACCGGATCCTCGGCCTCGCGCACTCCAGTGAGCACTCGCCCCAACGTCCGGAGGAGCGGTCCGTCGCCTCGTTCAACCACATCGGCATTTGCCATGGGCGCTCCATCGGAAGCCCGGCGGCGGACATGAGCTGAGATTCACGGAAACCGAGACCTCCCCAGTAGCGTTTTGCTGATGGTCGCCACCCCCACCGCTGCGTTCTCGTTTTCTGCCAAGGTTCAACTCCGCAATGTCCCTGGGGTGCTGGGAGCACTGTGCACCGCTATTGGAGCAGGTGGAGGCAACATTGCGGCGCTCGAGGGCTTCGAGGCCAAGACCGAGACCATCACCCGGGAGATGGCGGTCAATGCTCGCGACGAGGACCACGCGGCCCGCTTGATCGAGATCATGCGCCAGGTCGACGGCGTCGAGTTGATCGACCACTACGACAGAACGTTCCGAATGCATGAGGGCGGCAAGATCGAAGTCCTGCCCCTGTGCCCCGTTGGCGATGCCGATGACCTCTCGATGGCATACACCCCCGGTGTCGCCCGCGTTTGTATGGCCATCCACGACAGGCCCGAGCTCGCCCACGAATACACGATCAAAAAGAACACCGTTGCCATCGTCTCCGATGGCACAGCGGTACTGGGCCTCGGCGATATTGGACCCGAAGCCGCGATGCCGGTCATGGAAGGCAAGGCATTGCTGTTCAAGGCGTTCGCAGGCGTCGATGCGTTCCCCATTTGCCTCGACACCAAGGATCCCGACGAGATCATCGAGACGGTCGAGCGTCTGGCCCCGACCTTCGGCGGCATCAACCTTGAGGACATTTCGGCGCCCCGGGCGTTCATCATCGAAGACACGCTGAAGGAACGCCTGGAGATCCCGGTGTTCCATGACGATCAACACGGCACCGCTGTCGTCACGTTGGCAGCGCTGCGGAACGCGCTGAAGATCACCGGCAAGTCGATGAGCGACTTGTCGATCGTCATCTCGGGCATGGGTGCAGCCGGCCTCGCTATCGGCAAGATCCTGATCAACGCCGGCGTGGGTGAAATCGTTGGCGTGGATCGGGCTGGCGCCGTCTACTCGGGCCGCGACAACCTCAACTACGCGAAAGAGTGGTTTGCCACCAACACCAACCCGGACCGCAAGATGGGCTCGGTCGCCGAGGTGTTGGCCGGAACCGATGTGTTCGTCGGCGTCAGTGCACCAGACCTCATCACCGCCGCCGACTTGCGAACCATGGCGAAGGATCCGATTGTGTTTGCGATGGCAAACCCCAACCCCGAGATTCGTCCCGAAGATGCCGATGGCCTGGCAGCGGTGATGGCGACGGGACGCAGTGACTACCCCAACCAGATCAACAACGTGCTCGCGTTCCCGGGGATCTTCCGCGGTGCGTTCGATGCTGGTGCCCGCGAGATCACCGAGAACATGAAGCTCGCTGCTGCCGATGGGATCGCCAACGCGGTTTCCGACGCAGAGTTGTCGCCGTCGTTCGTGGTCCCTTCTGTGTTCGACCGCTCAGTCGTGGATGCAGTGGCCCCTGCGGTGGCTGCAGCGGCCGTCGCCGATGGGGTCACCCGCTCGGGAAGCTGAGCCATGCCCGATCGCAACTTCGACGCCGTCACGTTCGACTTCTGGAACACGCTTGTCGTGGAGACCACGGCCCCTGTCGAGCTCAGGCGCACACTCTGGCAACAACGATTGGCCGAGGCAGGCCACGACATCGACCACGAAACCATCGACGGTGCGTTCAAGCATGCATGGGGTCGCTTCGAGGAACGCTGGCGCGCAAACGAGCAGAGTTCAGCGGCGGCCATGACCGCTGACGCCGTCACCCATCTCGACCTTGGGCTTGGCGACTCGGTCCGCGACGACCTCGCCAACGCATACCTCGAGGCGTCGCTTCTCACGCCGCGGGTGCTTGAGCCCGGCGTCGAGGAGACGTTCGATCGCCTGCAGGGCATGGGCTTGGGGGTGGCGATCGTGTCGGACATCGGTGCCGTCCCGGGATCACAGATCGAGCGCTGGCTCGATGAATTGGGCGTCCACCATCTGGTCAATCACTTCGCCTTCTCCGACCAGGTCGGTGCATTTAAGCCCGACCGAGTCATCTTCGATCACGCCTTAGGTGGGCTTGACGTCAGCGACCCTGCGCGTGCCGCTCATGTTGGCGACCTTCGACGCACCGACGTTGCCGGAGCCAATGCCGTTGGGATGACAAGCGTGCACTACATCGGTGGCCGTAAGGACACCGACGTCGAGAGCGCCGACCCGCACCGGTCGCCCGATCACGTGATCAGCACCCACCTCGATTTGTTGCAGACGCTTGGCCTTCAGTAGCCAGCAGGGTGCTGAAGAACTGCTGTGTCGAGTTCGGTGGCTAGTCGTTGGCAGGCGCAAGGCGCCGAAACCGTTACTCCTTGTGGCGGAATCGAGGTTTGGGGAACGCAACGAGTGGTGCCGAATGGTGGGCGAGATCGGTGCATGAGTTCTTCGGCGCACTGCTAACTGTGACGACCGGGGACGTTGTCCATGGCGGTTTGGTAGGGATGGTCCGCCGTTGCGTTGAGCCCGCCGAGGTTGGCTATTCCGGGGCCCAGGCTCCGGTGGCGTCGTCATGAACGAGCCAACGGTTGTTAACCGGGTCCCACTGCACGTATTTACCTCGCGCCTGGTCCCACACGGGCTGACCGGTCGCTTCCTCGGGTGTGGGCGAAGACGCTGTTGGCGCCCCCGGCGGGTTGGTTAGAGGCGCTGATAACGGCTCGGGTGCCGGCGTCGCCGGCGCTCCCAGTATTGCCGTCTTGGGGTCGACCGGAGGACCGGTGGGGGCGTCATTTGAGATCGTGGCCGCGATTCCCGAGGCTGGGGCATCGGTGTCCTTACCGCGATTGCGCATCAAGAAATATGCGGCCAACCCGAGCGCAGCGAGGACCGCAAGGATGATCAGAACGACGGTCAGGGCACTCCCTCCGCCATCATCGCCGCTGTCGCTTTGCTCCCCTGGTGCCGTTGCGTTTCCGGTCTCGGTTTCACCAGGCTCGGTGCGCAGGAAGATCCGGGCGGGTGGATTGGTGATGTCGATGTCCCAGAACACGAAACCGTCGCCGTCGATCTCGCCGTTGGTCTCGACCTGTCGGCCGGGGAGGCGAATCCGAATGACATATTCGGCGCCGTCGAAAATGGCCCCGAAGCCGGGGATGAGGTCCGTTCCCTCGCCGGAGAACTGCTCTGCGTTCAGATCCATCTCGAACAGCCAGCCATCGCCGTCGCGGGTGAGCACGGCCCCATTGCTGAGGCTGCCCATCGCCTCGCTGAGCTCGCCCTCATTGAAGGTGTCCTTGAACTCGACACCACAGAACCCGTCCTCATCGAACTGGCGGCTCTCTTGAAAATTGTTCTCACCGACGCCGGACGAAAGTTCGAAATCTGAGCAGAGTTCATCTTGGCCGGTGGGGATACCGCCGCCGTCACTCGGCAGATCGCCAAGCAACTCCTCAATCGCTCCGTAGTTGAGCGCAGTGATGCCCTCGACCGTGCCGGAGCCGTCTTCGTTGACGTCAACGGTGAGGTTGACCTTGATGCATGCCGTCGACAGCAGCGCTGCCGCCGCCACGACGAGAATGATTCGCTTCTTGAACATCTTGCACTCCCAGCGCCGCTGTCACGAACGGTAGCTGTGCGGTCACACAGGGACCGGGACCTTCGGTCCAGCGCTCGCGGTTGATAAGGGACACTTGGGATCGATGACCGGCCGGCACGTGTGATCTTCGGTGGCAACCGCGTCCTCGTTCCCACCGCGCGCTGGTGCCAGGCACCAGCGCGCGACGGCAGTGCTTTCGACCACCGATGGGCTGTCCTGCGGCCGATCGGTGGGGGTCGGCTTGGCCTCTTGCGCCTTCGGGGCAACGGGGCAGTCATGGGTGGGCAGTCTTCGCGCTGGCTGGCTGGCGTGTGACCGACAACTGGGCGATTGGCTGGCTGGCCCCCGGTTTGGCGCGATGACTGGCGCCTTGTGATGTTCAAGGACTGCCGCAGAATGCCGAGTCCAAAACGACTGGATCAGGTGCCGGCGAGCTGGGCCACGATCGGTGCCATCTGGTTGACCGCATCGGCGCTCAACCCGATGTAGGAGATCCCCCAGTCGTCTCGCCAACGGTGCAGCGTCTCGATGCACTGGGCTTTGGTACCGATCAGCGCGTGTGGCGTGCGCAGTGCATCGTCAGGGGAAAGCCCGAAGGCCGGGCCCATGGTGGCTGCGACCTCTTCACGGTTGTCGGCGATCATCGCGAGGTGTACCCGGGTGTGGAGTTCGAGTGCGCCGAAACGCGGGCCAGCAGCCTCCTTGATCCAGCGGATTTTCGCATCGGTGGCGGCCGGCGACGCTGTCGCCCCCGCACGAGCATCGACAACCCCCGCACCAAAGGCGACGTTGACCCCAATGATGTCGGCTTCACGGGCCGCGAGGGACAACACTTTCTGGCCTCCGCCCGCGATCATCAACGGCGGACCGGGCCGCTGCATCACGCCGGGCGTGTTCACGAAGCCGTCGACCCGGTAGTACTCACCCTCGAAGTCGACGTGCTCGGCCGAAAACGATGCCTTGAGGATCGTGACCGACTCTGCCAGCCGAGCGATCCGGATGCCCGGGCGGTCATACGGGATGCCCGCCTGGTGATAGTCCGTTGCCATCCAACCGGCTCCGATCCCCAACTCGAGCCGACCGCCCGAGAACTGGTCCAACGTGGCGATCTCCTTGGCGAGCACCACGGGGTGGCGGTAATCGTTGGCCAACACCAGAGACAAGATGCGTAGCGTCGTGGTCGCTTCGGCGGCCACCGTTAGCGCAAGCAGCGGAGCGAATTGGTTATCCAGGTGATCGGCTGTCGATAGCGTGCTGTACCCGAGGTCTTCGGCACGTCGAGCGAGCTCTCGGAACTCGGTCGGATCGTTGATTCCGGTGGCGGTCAGTGAGAAGCGGAACGGCTTGACCATCGGGGCAGGGTAGACCGCGGTTCGTCCCGAACCTGCAAGGGTTCTTGGATGCCACGCGAGGGATACATCGAGTACTTGCGCGAGTTCGTCGGAACCGAGCCGTTGTTCATGCCGTCGGTGACCGTCTTTGTCCGAGATGACGACAAAATCCTGGTCGGCCGCCATACCGACATCGACAAATGGGTCCTGCCCGGTGGCGCCCTCGAGCCTGGCGAATTGCCGGCGGATGCCGCGATCCGTGAGGTGTGGGAAGAAACTGGCCTACTCGTTCAGCTCACGGGGCTCTACGGCGCGTATTCAGGGACTGCCAACCACCGGGTCACCTACCCAAATGGCGACATCGTCGGCTACGTGGCGGTCGTGTTCGACGCTGTCGTGATTGGTGGGACCCTCCCGGCCGCCACAGAAGAGTTGGCCGAACTGGGGTGGGTCACCGAGGCCGAGCTCCGACGACTTGATACCGCTGCTTGGCTGGCACCGATGCTCGACAACCCGGGGTTCGAGCGCGGGGAGTGGTCGCCAGAATCTGCGCAAACCTGATTTAGCGCGAATCCGATTCAGCGCCGCGATGGCCAACTTCACGCATTGCTGGGTACCCTTGTTATCCATCACCCGTCTTGGGATGTGACGACCGGGTCCTGTGCAATGGGTCCCCGTGAACCGGGTCAGGGCCGGAAGGCAGCAGCTCTCAGCGGAAACGCCTGTGTGCCGCAGATCGCCTGGTCGTCACTTCCGAAGGCGGGTGTTGTGCGTGCACTCGCCAGACCGGCTGTCCCATGGTTCATTTTGGCAAGACGAATCCCAACGCGAGGCCTCTCACGTTGCGGAGTTGGAGTACTCAAGAACGGTGACGAGAGCGATTGCATTGGTTGCCATGGGCATCATGGCGGTCGCGGCCGGATGCAGCGCGGCGCTCGATGTTCAGCTCACCGACGTTGGAGCGCCCGAGTCCAAGCCGACGGTGCAACAAGGTGCGATCGCCACCGTCGCACCCGGCCCGGATCCCGTCGACTCGGCTGTGGCCGCGGGTGACCCCGCGACACCTACCGTGACGGATGGGTCGACGCCCTCGACTCCCGGTCCCGAGACGACGACAGGTCCAACGGTGGATGTAGTGCCGACGCCCGGCGTTGCAACGGCGCCTTCGCCGATTCCAGAACCGACCTCGACGCCGCTACCAAGGGCGACGGCCACGCCGGCGCCGACTGCCACGGCAGTGCCGACCCCCACGCCGGTTGTGGTGGAATTCATCATCGGACCCAACGCAGCGCTACTAGGCGTGGCCATCGTCGCAGAGGCCGACGACGCCATGTCGATGCTCGCCGCAGCAATCGGCGAACCCGACTTCGACACTGATTGGTACGTCGGTTGTCCGCTCGATGGGGATGAGCTCAACGAGCGGTTGGTTCAATGGGGCGACCTCAACGTGTACTTCGAGCGCTTCGATGGCACCGAGAAATTTCGGGCATGGGGGTATGACCTGCGCATTGTCGAAGGTGGGTACCCGGAGATCGATCTCATAGAACTACCGGGCGGGTCCAGAATGGGTGACCCCGTCAACGTGGTGGCGGCTGCGGCTGGCCTCGAGGTCGTCTACGACGAGCTGTTCGATATCAATCGAGTGGGCGTCGCCGGGTTCGAAATCGTCTCCGACGCGCCACCGGGGGCGCCCGTCTGGGGCGCGTTCGTGCCCAGCGTGCCGGCATGCGAATGACCACGCTCCAAAGCTGACGGTGCCCGGAGACGCACACTCGGTCAGCCGGTAGGCTGCGCCCACCATGGCCTACCAGTCCCTCTATCGGCGCTACCGCTCGGGCAAATTCGACGAGCTCGTCGGGCAGCAACACGTCGTGACCGCTCTCAAGAACGCCATCACCGAAGACCGCGTGGGACACGCCTACCTGTTTAGCGGTCCTCGCGGAACCGGCAAGACGAGCACTGCTCGGATCCTGGGCAAGGCGCTCAACTGCACCGACCTCGGTGATGACGGCGAGCCGTGTTGTGTCTGTGATTCATGTGTCTCATTCGAGTCGGGTACGTCCTATGACTTGCAAGAGCTTGACGCTGCGTCCAACAACGGCGTCGAGGCGATTCGCGACCTGATCTCGAAGGTCGCACTCGGCTCGCCCGGCCGTACAAAGGTCTACATCCTGGACGAAGTCCACATGCTCACCGCCGGTGCCGAGAACGCGCTGCTGAAAACGCTCGAAGAGCCGCCCGACCACGTCGTCTTTGTGTTGGCAACCACCGAGCCCCACAAAGTTGTGCCGACCATCCGGAGCCGTACCCAGCACTACGAGTTTGAGCTCATTCCTGCCGCCGAGTTGGGCGAACACGTTCGGTTTGTAGCCGACGATGCCGGCCTCGACGTCGACGACGAGATGATCGACTACGTCTTGCGAGTCGGCGGCGGATCTGCGCGAGACACGCTGTCTGCGTTGGATCAGGTGGTAGCAGCGGGTGGCGTCCCGCGCGATGGCGATGTCGTCGACGAAGTGATGGCCGGTCTCGTGGCCGCCGATCCGGCAATGGTTGTCGCCGCTGTCAGCGATGCGCTCAAGGCCGGACGCGAGCCGCGGGTCATCGGCGAGGCCATGTTGTCGCGCTTGCGCGACGCTTTTCTGGCGTCGATGGGTGCCTCGGTCGATCACTTGCCCGATACCCAGCGTGCTACGGCTCGCACGACTGCCGATGCGATCGGGCCCGCTGCCATCACTCGTGCGCTCGAGACGATTGGCACATGTCTGATTGACATGCGCCAAGCCCCGGATCCACGAGTCGACCTCGAAGTCGCGCTCTTGCGGCTCAGCCGGCCAGACCTCGACACCGACGTGAAGGCCCTGGTGGCCAGGATTGAGCGATTGGAACAAGGTGGGCTGGTCGCTGCAGCGCCGTCCGCCGTTGCGCCCGTGGCTCCAAGTCGGGGCGAAGCCGATGGTGCGTCCCCGGCTGGACATCCCGCGGTGGCGCCCCAGATGGAGACTGACCAGTCGCAAGCGCCGTCGCGGCCTGAGCAGACCGATGAATCGCAGGGGACAAACGAGGCTGCAGATGCTCCCGCTGCTCGGCCGGCAGCGGCACCTCGGCCAGCAGCCGAGGCTCGTGCAGCGCTGGCCGCGACGATGGGCCGAGAGGCTGCACCCGAGGCCGCACCACCCGCCCCGACACCAGAGGCTGCGCCGGCCGCACCGGCCTATGAGTCTCCCGCGCCGGCCGCGCCGGGCCCACGCGCCACGCTCGGTGCGCGCCGTGGAAGCGCGAAAGGCGTCGAGGCGCCTGCGGGCGACAACGCTGCGGCAATGGGCGACACCCCACCGGCCGGCGAGACAGACGTCTCTTCCTCCGAGCCGGCGGCTGCCGCCGAGGGACCACCGCCACGCGAGCCCGACACTCCCGATCCTCAGCAGCTCGAACAGGCGGGTGGCGATCAGCCCAGCCAGGCACCGTCCGGGCCGAGTTCGGCTCCATCAGTCGACCAACTCGAAGCCGCGTGGGATGAGGTCAAGGCGACGCTTCCTGGGCGAGCCAAGAGCCGTTTCAGCGGCGGCCGATTCATTGTCGCCCAGGGCGACGGCATCGTATTCGGTCTGCCCAACGCCATCCATCGAGATCGTTGCCAGGAGTGTGTCGACGATGTCAGCACGGCTCTGTCAGCCCACTTCGGCGTTGGTATTACGGTGCAGCTCATCGTCGACGGAGACGCACCCCCGCCCCTCGCCCGTGCTGCAGACCAGGCGCCGCAGAAGTCGGCCGCCGACGACGTCCGCGAGGAAGAGACCGTCGACATGGATTCGCTGACCAATGCGGCCGCCAACGCTGCGGGCGGCATTGACCTGCTGACCGAGGCCTTCCCCGGCGCTGAAGTCCTCGACCCCGAGCCCGACTGACCACCCCCACACAAGATCCCCGTCGTCCTGCCGCCTACAGCGCCGCGAACCGGGCCATCGCGCGCTGGTGCCTGGCACGACCGCGCGATGGGGCCCCGCAGTGTCGGTGGGGTCTGGCAGAATGGGGGTCCGCTTCCACGAGGTCGACACCATGAGTGACCAGAACCAGCCGCTGGACATGAACGCTATTCTTCAACAAGCTCAGCAGATGGGCGAACAGCTGATGGCCGCCCAGGAGCAGGCCGCATCTGAGGTTTATGAGGGTCAGGCAGGCGGGGGTGCTGTCAAGATCTTGGTCTCAGGTGGCTTCGAGTTTCAGAACGTGACGATTGCGCCCAATGCCGTCGACCCAGCAGACGTCGAGATGTTGGAAGACCTCATCTTGGCTGCGCTCAACGACGCCGTGAGCCAGGTTTCGGCTGCAGGCGGTGACGATGGCGGCGGCATGGATCTCGGCGGCCTCCTTGGCGGAGGCGGTCTTGGTGGGCTCTTGGGTCCCGGTGGCGACTAGTGGCCAGCGTCTATACGCCTGCGGTCCAGACGCTCATCGACGAGCTTGGCCGGCTCCCGGGCGTCGGCCCAAAGTCGGCCCAACGCATCGCTTTTCACCTCATCAAGCTGCCTGATGCTGACGCGCTCCGTCTCGCCGATGCCATCAGCGAGGCCAAGGCGAAGGTCCGGTTTTGTGAGATCTGCTTCAACATCAGCGACGAGGTGCGTTGCGGGATCTGTGCCGATGACCGGCGCGATACGTCGGTCATCTGTGTCGTCGAAGAGCCGCGAGATATCGTTGCCGTCGAGCGCACCCGCGAATACAGCGGGCGCTATCACGTGCTTCAAGGTGCCATCAATCCCATCGATGGTGTCGGTCCCGATCAGCTTCGCGTGAAAGAGCTCCTCGACCGGCTGCGCGACCATGCGGTCACGGAGATCATTCTGTGTACCAACCCCAACATCGAAGGCGAAGCCACCGCCATGTATTTGGCGCGACTCCTTGAACCGCTCGGCCTCACGGTCACCCGTATTGCCAGCGGCCTGCCAGTGGGCGGCGATCTCGAGTATGCCGACGAACTCACGCTGGGTCGGGCGCTCGAAGGCCGCCGGGCCGTCGACGCTTCCTGACACTTCGCCATTCTGGTAGCGCCGGGCCCGCACTCAGGGAAATAGGTAGGCCGCGTGCCGGCAATGCCTGTGTCGGGCACATGTTCTGTCGACCGTAGGTCATCCGGCCCACCATCTTCCCCAGGGGTCTGGGGAGAACTCCCAATGCAGTGTCCACCGGTCGCAGATATTCACTGGTGTGGGAGGTTCTAAGCCGTCAGATATCCACTCTTGTCAGATTTTGCCGACAAATTGTTACATAGGAATCTGTAGACGGATTGACGTACGTATCCGCTGGCCAGGGACCAATTATCGAAATTCTAGTAGTGGACCCTTGACGACGTTATGATTACATTATAATGTAACCGCAACGTTCCAATCAGCGCCTGGGAGACCCTCAAGTGGTTCCCCACCGAATCACTCACCCTCCCGGGCGCTGATGAGTACGTCGAGGTGCCATCTCATTGTCCTGTCGGTCTTGTCCGCCCGCGCCCGACTCAATGAGGTGGCACTTCGGCCGTTTTGGCCCAGACGCAAGTCGTTGTCACACTCGGAGTAGGAGTGCGTCGCCCTGGCCGCCACCGCCGCAGAGCGCTGCGGCGCCGATGCCGCCCCCTCGCCGGGCCAGTTCGTAGCCCAAGGTCAGCGCCAGCCGGTTTCCCGAAGCCCCGATTGGATGGCCAAGCGCCACCGCGCCGCCGTTGACGTTGACAATCTCGTCGGAAATCCCAAGCTCGCCCATCGATGCCACCGAAACGGCAGCAAACGCTTCGTTGATTTCGAACAGATCGATGTCGGACACGGTCAGTGACGCTTTGTCGGCCGCCTGCATGATCGCACGAGAGGGCTGGGTGAGCAGGCTGGTGTCTGGGCCGGCGACCTGGCCGTAGCCCACCAGTTCGGCCAGCGGCTTCACGCCCAAACGCTCGGCAACCTCGCTGGTGGTAATCACCATCGCCGAGGCCCCATCGGAGATTTGAGAGGCATTGCCTGCGGTGATGTTGCCGCTTTTGGCGAATGCCGGACGCAGCGCGCCCAGCGAATCCATGTCGGTGCTGGCTCGGATACCTTCGTCGGCGTCGATCACCATTGGATCGCCACGGCGTTGCGGGACTTCGACCGGCACGATCTCCTCGGCGAGGATCCCGTCCTTGGTCGCCCGGGCTGCGCGGTCGTGCGACATGGCAGCGATGCGGTCCTGACTCTCACGGTCGATGCTGGCCGAGGCTGCGTAGCGTTCGGTGCTCTCGCCCATGAGTTCGCAGTCAAGTGCGCAGTAGAGGCCATCGTGCTGAATGGCGTCGATGATTTCGTTGTTGCCGTATCGATACCCGCCCCGTGCTGCGGCCAGCATGTAGGGGGCGTTGGTCATCGACTCCATGCCGCCTGCGATCACGATCTCGGCTTCGCCTGTCGCGATCATTTGGTCAGCCAGATGAATGGCATTGAGGCCAGACAGGCACACCTTGTTGATGGTGGTCGCCGGCACACTCAGCGGGATTTGGGCATTCCGAGCTGCCTGGCGGGCGGTGATCTGGCCGGCGGCTGCTTGGAGCACCTGGCCCATGACGACGTAGTCGACCTGGTCGGGAGCGACACCGCCTCGCTCGAGGGCAGCTGCGATGGCGATACCACCAAGGTCGGTGCCAGATAGCGATGCGAAGCCGCCGCTCAGTTTCCCGATCGGGGTGCGGGCGCCAGACAAGATGACTGTTGTCACGAGATCTCCCTCAAAGACGTCGGAGACAGGGCTGGGTTTTGCCGCTGTCCCCTGCGCGTCATTCGTTCAGATCTCCAGGATATGGCAGACGCGACGCGTCCGGGAACTTGTCAGTCCCCAGACGTGTCGATTCGTTCGGTTCCGCGGCGTGGCGGTTGATCAGTTGGCGCCGTCACCGTCGGTGACACGGTCGACAGCCTCGCGCACCATTGCGGCCCGCGGATCGTCGTCGATGTCGATGTCGATGTCGGTGGCGGTCGCCGTTGACTCACTGAAGAACGATCCTGTTGAATCGGCTGATGCCGCGACCTCGTCGGTGGTGGCGGTAGCCGTCAGGGGCTCGGTGGCCCAACGGTCGGTCGAACTCGACGAACCCCACGAGGTCGTGGTTTCTTCCTCGGGTGACTCCGCGGCGTCGTCAGACCATGTCGTGGCTTGGTCGTCGTCGGCGCCCCACGAAGATGTGGTCGCGTCGTCTGAGTCGCCGTTGTCGGCTGGGAGACTTGGGACCTCGTCGTCGGAGCCCCACGCGGCCACGGTCTCTTCGGTGTCGCTGGTGGCCCAGTTGCTGTCTGCAGCTACGGGGGCGTCATCGTCGGCGCCCCAACCGTTCGTGCTCGGCTGGGTATCTGCGCCCCAGGCTTCAGCCGGGGCATCGAGGTCCGGCGCGTCCGAAGCTGGGTTGTCGCTGGACCAGACGTCGGTCGATGCGACTTCGTCCTCTACCGACCAGGTATCCGCTGGCGGGGGAGGAGGCGGAGCGAGCGTGTGGAGCACATCGGCGTGAGCTGAACCGCGTGTCCAGGCCTCGGGTCGATCCGGAAGCGCGTCGACGGTCTCTTCAACCAGCTCGGGGACATCAAGGATCTCATCGTCGCCGGCATCGACATCCGCACCGTCGTCCTGCATGGGCGTGGTGACTGCGTCAGCCGGTTCGGCGTCGGACTCTTCGTCGCCCGCGGCTAGGCCGACGATGTTGTCTTCCTGGGCAACTTCTTCGTCGACAACGTCGCCGGCGACTTCTTCGTCGGTATTGCTGGAGTGGGAGGTATCGGTGGCGTCGCCCCAGATGTCGGCCGTGGCAACCTGGGTTTGAACCTCGGCAACCACATCAGCGTCATCGTCGACGTTGTGGTCATCATTTTCGAGGTTGGCCACGCCAACCGGCTCAAAGGGCTCGGGAAGGCTGGGTGCCTCGGGTCTGTCTCCTCGCCCATCGGTGTCATTCGCCGAGGCTTCGGTCGGCTCGATCACGGCCTTGTGATGGTTGTCGACAGCCAACTGGAAGTGTTCTTGGGCTCGGGAGAAGTCTGAAGAGGTGATATTCAACCGCGAGAGCAGCTCGCGTTCGGCGGCCCTTACGGCCTCCCAACGCTCCTTCGCTCCAGCGGTGAGTGACTCGTACTGCGAAGCTGCATCGGATTCGGTGCGGTCGTGGGTGAGCGCGGCTGCAGCCGCAGCGTCTTAGCGGATCTTGTTGGCGTATGCAACGGTTTCGCTGCGGAAGCTCTCGGCCTGCTGCTCGGTTGTGTCGCTCAGTTCGTCGATCTGGCTCCGTACCTGAGCTGCGTAGTTGTCAGCGGCGCTCTTGTGTTCGTCTGACCACGTCTCGGCGTCTCGGACGATGGCATCGGCGGAGCGCTGCGCGGCTTCGAGGACCTCCTCAACATGGCTGCCCACGACCGCGATGCTGCGGCGTGTGGGTTCGCTATTGGGCGGCGGTCCTGCCGACCCTGGGTCGTGCTGGGCTGCCCCGAGAGCAGTCTCGAGCCGCTGAACCTCGTTGGCCACGTCGGTGAGGTACGAGCTGACCGCGTCACTGTCGACTCCCCCTTCTTGATATTTGGGAACGACTTGGCGCGGATCTCGTCGGGCGTCATGGCCATGAGATGTCCTTTCCGTCACACGAGGTGACAACACGCTGTGGTGTGGTCAGCGAGCTTGTGAGCACCGAATCGCCTTGTCCTGACCTTACCGGTCCGGGGTTGGGGCTGATGTTGGGTACTTGGTCGAGTTCGCGATGCCGCGAACAACGAAGTTGCGGGCGACAATGGGTCGCCACGGCTGCAGGAAACGCTGCAGCTGAAGAGTGAATAAGTGCCTTACCGGGCGAAGGAGCAATGCTGTGTTGCTGACCGAGATCGACCATGTTGCCATCGCGGTGCACGACCTCGAGGCTGCCATCGAGTACTACCGGGATGCCTTCGGGGCTGAGGTTCATCATCGCGAGATCGTCGAGAGCGACGGAGTCGAGGAGGCCCTGGTCAAGGTGGCTGACAGCTACGTTCAGCTCACCACGGCCACTCGTGCGGATTCGCCGATCGCGAAGTACCTCGAGAGGCGGGGCGAAGGGCTCCACCACATCGGATACCGCGTGGACGACTGCGCCGAGGCGTTGGCTGCGATGGTTGCCGCAGGTGCCACGCCCATCGATGCCGAACCGCGCCCGGGCTCGCGAGGAACCACAGTCGCGTTCGTGCACCCCAAGGGCTCGTTTGGGACGTTGATCGAATTGGTTCAGGAATAGGGTCAGCTGCCGCCCGTCCATACCCGGACGGGCCGGAAACTGTCCCACTGCATCCACCTGCATGTGTTCAGAATCGGCCGCCGACCGCTGAAGTTGAGCAGATGTGCCGCGCCGGTCTACATCGGTGAGGCTGCGGCGATTCAACGTTGCCTGTGACAGACTCCGCGTCATGCGCGTGCATCTCGTTGACGGGACCTACGAACTCTTTCGGTACCACTTCGCCCTGCCGACTCATCAGACCACGACGGGCCAACACACCGGTGCAGTACGCGGCGTCGTTGGATCGATGTTCGGTCTTCTCGAAGAAGGCGCCACACATGTCGGTATTGCCACCGATCACGTGATCGAGTCGTTTCGTAATGACTTGTATGACGGCTACAAAGACGGCTCCGGCACCGAACCCGAGATCAGCAGCCAATTTCAGCTCCTCGAAGATGTGCTCGAAGCAGCTGGGTTCTGCGTGATGGCGATGGTGGAGTACGAGGCAGATGACGCCATGGGAGCGGCTGCCCGTCTCGTGGCCGACGACAAGCGCGTCGAGCAGGTCATGATCTGCACACCGGATAAGGACTTGGGGCAGTGCGTCACCCCCGACTCTCGCATCGTCCAGTACGACCGGCGCAAGCAGCATTTGATTGATCGAGAAGCCGTGATCGAGAAGTTCGGGGTTCCCCCGGAGTCGATTCCGGACTATCTCGGGCTGGTTGGCGACACCGCCGACGGTTTCCCGGGCCTTCCGGGGTGGGGAGCCAAGTCAGCTTCCACGGTGTTGGCCAAGTATGGGCGCATCGAAGACATTCCGGCAGCACCCGGTCAATGGGACGTGAGTGTGCGAGGCGCTGCGAAGCTGGCAAAGACGCTGCAAGACCACTACGACGACGCGTTGTTGTTCCGGCGCATTGCCACCATTGAGTACGACGCCCCGACCATCGGGTCGGTTGACGAACTCGAGTGGCAGGGCCCTGGGGCAGATTTCTCGGCCATCGCTGAGTCGATCGACGCGCCATATCTGGCAGCACGGGCCGCAAAGATCGTCGCCAATCGCACCGAGTAAAGCGACCAACAATGCACACCCTGCTAGAGCTGGTCGGGGCCTGCGCTCGCAGAACCCGTCTCATCGGGTTCTTCCGGCGGCCGTGCTTATGTAGCCCTCAGTCGAAGCTTTGGTCCATACGTTCGAATCGTTTCCGGATGAATGCGCGGCTGTCGTCGTGGGTGAAGAGGTAGAGCTTGTTCTCTCGAATCCCTGTCAAGACAAGCTCGGCTGCGTCTTCGGCAGACAACAAGTCTCCCACCATATCCCCTTCGTCAACTTCTTCGTAGGCCTGAGACCCCGGGCCGCCATAGTCGCCTTGGCGGTTTCGTCCAGAGGCATCGATGTTGGTGGCCAGGCGCATGGGGCAGAGCACCGAGACACCGATGTCGTGTTCTCGGAGCTCCCGCCACAGCACCTCGGACATCGCGACCACGCCGCACTTGGCGACGCAGTAGACACCAAGCCCATCGTTGGGGACGACACCGGGTACTGGCGATGTGGCCACCTTCGTGCTGGTCGATCATGCGGGGCAGAAACACCTCGACGCCGTGGATTGGTCCCCATAGGTCGACATCGATGGTCCGCTTCCAGCCCTCGTGGGTCATCTCCGCGATGGGGCCAGACACGGCGACCCCGGTATTGTTGAAGAGGAAGTGCACGCGGTCGAACTGCTCGAATGCCGCGTCGGCCAGGGCGACCACGGCATCGCGCGACGCCACGTCGGTCAAGACGCTGATGGCCTCGACGCCCAGAGCGCGTAGTTCGTCGACCGCCCGATCCAATGGTTCGGGTTCGATGTCCGCGAGAACAATCTTCATGTCTTCGGTTCCCAGGCGCTTTGCCGTGGCGAGTCCGATTCCGCTGGCTCCCCCAGTGATGACTGCGACCTTGCCGCTCAGTTCGTCCATGGCCGGACGCTACCGGCAGGGTGTGACGGGCGGCAGCGTCGTTGTGAGTCCGGCTTCGAGAGCCCATCGGTCCATGCCATCCGGGGCCACTACTGTCCCAGGAGTGGCCGACTACGACATCCATTTCCACTTCGACCCGATTTGTCCGTTCGCGTGGCTGACCAGTCGTTGGGTGGTCGATGTGGCCCGCCAACGTGACTATTCGGTTGACTGGCGGTTCATCTCATTGCGGCTCCTCAACAGCCACGTCGACTACGACGCGCATTTCCCTCCGGACTACGAGCAGGGGCACACCTCCGGGCTCAAGTTGTTGCGTGTTTGTGCGGCAGCTCGTGCCGCACATGGCCGAGAGGTTATTGGCCCGCTGTATGAAGCAATGGGGTCGTCCATCTTTGATGTCGACCCGCCCCAGGATCCAGCGGCCACTCGTTCGTTGTGGAGCTCAGCTGACCGTGTCGCTCCACAGTTGGAGTCGATTGGGCTGCCGACTGCACTCGTCGACGCCTTGGATGACCCATTGTTTGATGCCGAGATCCAAGCTGAAACCGATGATGCGCTCAGCCGGACGGGTAGCGACGTTGGTACGCCGATCATTCATTTCGAGCCGCCAGACGGCATGGCATTCTTTGGACCGGTCATCTCCCAGCAGCCGCCACCAGACCGGGCGGTGGAGCTCTGGGACCACGTCATCGCGCTCGCAGCGTTCCCGGGGTTCTCCGAGATGAAACGCAGTCTCCGAGAGGTCCCGCAGCTACGGTCGTTCGGCGTTGATCCGGCCGATGATGCGGTTGAACAGGATTGGCACGCCGGCAGCCGGCGGCTCAAGAAGTGACAGCCGGCCAGGTATCCAACGGGTCTTGAAGTTCGACTGGCCAGTCGACGATCTCGCCCAGGCGGCAACCCGCCGAGCAGATCAGCTATTGGCCGTACACCGCGTCTGATCGATCGCGAAGGCTGGGCACGTAGTTGCCGGCCATCGGCTCGCCCCAATCCTCCTTGCGAGTCCAGTCGACGCGCAGGATGCGTTGCGCGATACGCCACGCCCCGCCCCGCTGCTCGAACGTATCGATCCAGCGTCCATTGAATGTGTGCAGGAAGTGTCCGTCATCATCGTCTTGGACGTGGAAGGCGAGGATGTAGCTCTCCGCGACGGCGGCATCGCCTGTGCGTTCGACCTTGGTGTTCGTGATGCGGTGCTGAGTCGCCTTGTATTTGGAGCGCAAGCTGGTACAGGCACGATCGGCGAAGGCGACAGCGCCCACGGGATCTGGACTGCCATAGTCGATCAGGACTCCGTCGTCGTGAAATGCGGCGCGGACAAGGTCGGGGTCGAGTCGATCGATGCCGCGGCAATAGCTGGCCAGCGCGTCGGCGATTTCGGCTCGGGCGGTGAGGTCGTCGAGGTCCATCCGGGAATCGTAGGTGAGGCACGCGGGCCTCGCCTGCGGGCCCGGTTTCGCGCGGATGCTGATGTGGCGAAGGTCGCCACATGTCTGTGATGTGGGTCGCAGAGGTGCACCGAGAAATCGGCGACCATGACGACGAGCAAGCGCAACGGAGGACTCGGTGGCGCGCTCGCTGCAGGACGCTCTGCAGCGACGGCCTTGATCCCCCTGGCCGATCTCCGCAGAGACCGGGTGTGAGTAGCCCGGTTGCGGTTCCGAACACCGCGGCTGGACCGCTCCTTCTGCAGAGGTGGCTGCACCCTCGTCGGTGCTGCAGGAGGGGCCTAACGGGCTAGCTTTCGGTCATCTTGAGAGGTGAGACATGTCCTCGACGATTGTCGTGGGCACTGATGGTTCGTCTACCGCGCAAGTTGCGGTTGCCAAGACGGGGGAGCTGGCCGCACTGTGTGGGGCCACTGTCCACCTCGTCAATGGCTGCGGTGCAGAGGCGGTTGCCGGTGATGGGGTGCTGGCCGTTCCCGTCGCCATGACCAGCGAGACGCTCGCCGACCTGGCATCCCAACTCGACACCCAAGCCGAGGCGCTCCGAAGTACAGGCGTCAAGGTCGAGGTGCACGTCGTGTCTGGCTCGGGGCCCGAGGCAGTGCTCACCGCAGCCGAAGAACAAGGGGCAGATCTCGTTGTTGTCGGGAACCAGGCGATGATCGGCAAGCGGCGCTTTATCTTGGGCAGCGTTCCCAACGCCGTGAGTCACCACTCGCCCTGCTCGGTTCTGATTGTTCACACAACCTGAACGCAGGACCGTGCGGGCTACGGGACGTTGAGCAACTGCAGGGTGTCGGTCTGGCGGGTCTCGGTACTCATGCCGGAAATGACCACAACTTGGTCGCCGCTCTGGAGCCCGTGGTGCGATTTGGCGAGCAGGAGCGCGTCAGCGATTGCCTCGGCTGCGGACGACCGCTCGGGGCTACACATGGCCTCTGTGCCCCAACTGAGCGAGAGTTGACGCACGACACGCGGGTCCGAGCTGAAGGCGAGGATCGGCACTGACGGGCGGAACCGCGTGACCTTGCGCGAGGTGAAACCGGTCCGAGAAATACACACGATCGCCACAGCTTGAGCCTGGTGGGCCACCTCCCATGCCGCCATGGTCAATGCGTCGGTGCCACGCACCGTGCGATCGGTGATGGACCCATCCTCGCGGAGGTCTCGAATGTCTTCGGCCCAGGATCGATGATCGAACTCTTCGTCGGCGCGATTCGTGATCTCAGCCATCGTCGAGACCGCATTGACTGGATCGACCCCGACGGCTGACTCTCCCGACAACATCACCGCGCTCGAGCCATCGAACACCGCGTTTGCGACGTCGCTGGCTTCGGCACGAGTGGGCATTGAGGCATGCACCATGGACTCCAACATCTGGGTCGCGGTGATGACCGGTCTACCGCGCGCGATGCATCGGCGGATGATGTGCTTTTGCAGATGGGGAAGTTCCGACAGGGGGTATTCGATCCCTAGATCGCCGCGGGCGACCATCACAGCTCCGGCTGTCTCGACGATCCCTTCGAGGTTTTCAACCGCAGCTCGAGTCTCGATCTTGGCCACAAGAATCGGCCCACGAGGGGCCTTCTCGACACCAACGGCACGTAAATCGTAGGCGGACCGAACAAACGAGACCGCTATGAGATCGACGCCCACCTCGACGAACGCGTCGACGTACCGGAGGTCTTCGGCAGTCGGGGCGGTGACAGTCAAACGCCCAGATGGAACCTGGAACCCTGGCCGGCC
>CAWKYX010000001.1:0-67769 GCA_963854265.1 Acidimicrobiia bacterium | reverse complement strand
CTCGCGGGCCTCCTGAACGTTCTCGAGTGGCACGACGCGTGGGGGCTTGATCCACGAGTAGATGGCACCCCAATCGCCGGGAACGGTCTGGCGGGCAATCTCGATGAGCTCGCGATATCCCTCGGTGACGATGAGGCCCAGTGGGGGCCAGCGCTTTTGGAGTACGGCGTTGAGCGCAACCGTTGTCCCGTAATTGATGCTCGTGACGTCGCCCGGCTCGACACCCTCCTCACGCAGGTTGGAAAGCCCGGTGAGGAACGCCACGGTGTCGTCCGCAGGTGTCGACGGCGTCTTGGACGCGCGGAGAGACCCATCGTCGCTGAAAGCGAGAAAGTCCGTAAATGTCCCGCCGGTGTCGACCCCGACTCGCACGTCAGCCATCGTGTTGCTCCCTCGCAATGCCAGTCTCACGTTTACCCACGTGAGACGAATGATTGCGAAAGACTATCACTGTGTATGCCTCGTGTATACGTGGCCTCGACAGCAACCGTGCAGGCTAGAACCAGGCCGACTCAGGGCACTGTTCCCACGGCGTGTGGACTGGCTCAGCCACCAGCGAACGCCCATCCAGGTAGCTCTGCACCAGGTCCTCAGAAACCGGCGGGTCATGGAAGCAGAAACCTGCGGGTGCGTCGGTGTGCACCAAAAGGACCGCGCCTCGTTGGCTGAACAGCGGCCCGTGGACATGGTCGGCCGGATTGCCCAGGTAAGTCCCCGAGACTGGCCGGCCAATGCCGGGCATGAGAAAGTCTCCGGTCAGCCACATGATCTCTTCCCAGCATCCTGGATGAGACTCGGCTCGAAGATCGCCCACGAAGCCTGAGGCCATCGCTACGACTCGCAACAGACCGTTGGGACCACCATGGACGCCGTCCACGATCGGGTCGGGCCATCGCAACGACTTCGACAGCACGCCATGGAGCCGACTGGAGTCTTCGATCTCGCCGGGGAACTCGGTACCGCTCCAGGCAATGTCCCACATGCGAGACACCTGGATTTCGCCGTCGTAGTAGGAGTGCCGGGCTATCTGAGGACTCCAGAATGCAATCGCCTGAAAGCCCGCATCTGATGACAGTTCGACGGTCTCGGAGCCCTTTGGGATAGCCACAAACCCGCCTGCGCCGACGGTTGTCGTGCCCGCCGTCAGCCGTCCTTCCAGCACCAACATCTCAAGCATTCCCGCATCAGCGCAGTTCGTGGCCTTCCAGCCAGGAGCGCCCTTGACCATCTGGGTCGACTGGCCGGTCTCGGGGTTCGCCGACAGAGCTCGACCCGAACACCGGCGCAAGCCTGCTGGCTCAACAACGGGCTCCCAGCCAACGTCATCGAGCTGGAAGAACTGCGGGTCGTCCCGATTCATTCGATCAACGGTCCCAAGAAGCGTTCGAGAAAGGTGTCACGGTCGGCCGCTACCGCGGCTGCACGATCCGGGTCGGAGGCAAGCTCCTCGATGAGGCCCGACACATCGGTCCCACTCTGCGCCAACGCTTGCTCCAGCAGCGTCAAACGATCCCGCAGTGACCAGACTTCGGCGCCCAGCGCCAAGGTAATGCCCAAGAGCTGATCGAGGGCCGGGTCCTCGAACGCGTGGTATCGCTCGTCAGCCACCTCAGCCCTCCGGCTTGTCGGCCGAGGTGCACCAGCGGTTCTCCTCGCGGAACTCTGCGGTTCTCATGAGCGCCGCCGTTCCCGTGAAACCGGGCTGGTCGTAGTCAAGTGGGCCATCGACCGCGTCGACGAAGCCGGCCCGCTCGAGCGCAGCCTTGAAGTCAGACAACAAGAACTCGTTCCAGAACTTCTCACCGTTGCCATCATTATCGAAGCTTTGCAAGAACGCGGCCTCGGGTTCCAGTGCGCTGTAGGGGGGCACGTCCAGGAATCGAATATGACCACCAGGACGCAGCACCCTGAAGGCCTCGCCGAGGACCTGGTCGAGCACGACGGAGGTGACTTCGTGGGCAAACAAGAAGCCCGTGACCATGTCGAAGCTCGAGTCCTCGTGCGCCATCTCGGTGGCATCACCTTGCTGATAGGTGATTGCCAAGCCTCGCTCTTCGGCTGAGAGGTGAGCCCAACGCAACGCGGGCGCAGACAGGTCGATACCAACAATCTCGTCGGCATCGGGATAGGCCACGCGGAACGACATGGTGTTTCCGCCGAACGAGCAACCGAGGTCGAGAATCCGCTTGTAGTCCCCAGACGGAGCACCCGCGGCGAACGCAACCAGAGCGCCAGGCGGGCTGGCGCTGTAACCAAGTCGCCAAGCGGTCCGGTACAGCGCCCCGCCGCGTTCATAGATCGGGCCCACCAACGATTCGCGCCAATAGCCGCCCGGCGCAAGATGGATGTCGTCAAGACCGGCGCTGTCGTTTTCGGTGTAGTACCCCGGCAGCGGGAGCACCTCGTCGAGGACGAGCCGGCCCTTCGGTTTCTTGGGCACCTTCGCCAACAGTGCATCCAACTCGTCGCCATGGTCGGCGAGCGACTCTGCCGCCGACGCCCAACCCATGACTTGTGCCTGATGCTGAATCGCCGCGGCGAATTGGTAAAGCGTCTGAGCCTTTATCCGCTTCCCGGCGGTCGCCATCGTGCGCGGCCGCCGGGACCCAACCGTGGCCTCGTACCGCTCGAGTACCTCGGGGATATGGCGCGTGTAGTTGTACAGGCGCAACCCCTCAAGATAATCGAAGCGGGCGGCTTGTTGCTGGGTAACCGGCGGGAGCGGGGGCATGCTGAACCCTACCCGGCGGCGACGAAGTCCTGGATCCGGAGGAGACCGTTGCCAGTCACCACCTGGTTGAGCTCGACGTAGTCGGCGTGGGCATAGTCGAGACCAGTCCAGGCAATGGGGTAGATCGGGAAGTCGCGGGCGAAGATAGCTTGTGCGTCAGCGACTGCTTGATCCTTCGTGGCCGGATCCAACATGGCGCCCAACGCTGCGTTGAGTTCGTCGCTTCCGTAGTTCATGAAGTTCGAGAACCCAAACGGGCCTCCGTAGAGGTTTGTGTAGTACTGGGCATCGAAGAACGCCGGCACGTCGATGGTGTCGACGAAGAACTGCAGCTCACCGAGTTTGGCGTACTTTCGGCCGTCGAAATCGGCCCGAGGCTGCTTGTCGAGCTGAATGTCGAAGCCGGCTTCGCGGAACGAACTCTGGACGAGAATCGCTATCTCTTCGTCGACGGGCAGGCCGGCGGCGTAGGAGAGTGTCAGCGAAGCATCAAGCTCGGACAGAACCGCCCGTGCGGCGTCGAGGTCCGTCCCGAGGAATCCGCTGTTGTCATAGCCCGGTACCGGCGGAATCAGGAGAGAATCCCAAGCTGTTGCACCACCGCGGAAGACAACGTCAATGATGTCGTCGTACGGAATGGCTTGGGCAATGGCGGCCCGCACTGCGAGATCGTCGAACGGTGGTTCGAACGTCAGCGCCAAGAATGCGCCGGTGGTCGTCGGAATCTCCGTGACCGTCACCGCGTCCGTGGCCCGGACCTCGTCGAGGGCCAAGATGCCGAGTTCAGCGGCATAGACCGCATCGCCACTCAGGAGCAACTGGAGGCGAGTGTTGGCATCAGGGACGCTGCGCTGGGTAACGGTTTGCAGGGCAGGTTGCTGGCCCCAGTAGTTCTCGCGAGCTTCGAGGGTGACAGACTCGCCGCCAGGTCCGAAGTCCGCGATGCGGTAGGGACCGAAGCCGGCGGTGTTCTGGTTCAGCCACTCGTTAGCGGAGGGGTCTTCTTCGGTTGCGTGGCTGAGCACTTCGACCGAGTCATAGATGACCAACCAACCTGACCCGAGGGTGGGAAGGAACTTGTCTTCGTTGCTTGCCAAGGTGAACTGCACGGTCAGGTCATCGATGACCTCTATCCCGGACCCATCGAGACAACCGAACGCTGCCACGCACATGCCACCGACGAACATCCAGAAGCCGCCGGTGCCGTCGGTCAGCCCCTTCTCGATCGACCACTTCACGTCCTCGGCGGTCATCTCACGACCAAAGTCGCTCATGACTCCGGCACGCAGGTGGAATGTATAGACAGCGGAGCCGTCATCGAGAACATCGAGATCCCAGCTCTCGGCCAGCTCGGGCTCGGCCTGCTCGGCGTTGGTCCCGCCAACGGCCGAGAGGAGCTCGTCGGGGTCGCTGGGGATTGCCCAGTTGACCAGGCTGTCGTAGGTGGCGAAGAAGATCTCGACCGATGGCAGGTTGTTCTGACCTGGCCCACCGGGGTTTACGGCAAGGACAGGCCCGCTATGAGCAATGGTGACCTCTGCCGGGATCGCCGAAGCCGGCGGCTCCGCTCCATCGTCAGACCCGGACGAATCATCCGAACTTGAATCGTCGGAACTTGAATCATCGGAACTTGAATCATCGGAACTTGAATCATCGGAACTTGAATCATCGGAACTTGAATCGTCCGAACTTGATGAGTCATCGGAACTCGACGAGTCCCCCGATGGCTGAGCAGCAGGTTCGTCATCGTCATCACCGCAAGCTGCGGCAATCAGCGCAAAAACCATGAACAGCGCCAACAACGTTGACCACCGTCCTGGCCGATTCCTGCGAGTTCCCTTGTTCGAAACGTCCATTAGATATGTGCCCCCTCAGAGCTCCCCAGAGATGGGGCGATGTGAGCATACGTCACGCGAACACTGTGTACAAGCGCTGTATACACAACCCCGTGTTGTCAGTTGATGCCGCGATGCCCGCCACTCGGCGGCGGACCATCGTCGACAACGCTTGCCAGGTCGTGCTTGTTGCCCACAACAAGACAGGCAGCCACATGGCCTTCGCTCGCGGCGCGAAGCTCGGGTTGAGCCTCCTCGCAGGCATCCATACGGAGCGGACAACGCGGTGCAAAGACGCAACCGGAGGGTCGCTCGCCGCTGCGCACTTCACCTTGTACGACCGGAGCAGCAGGCTTGACATCAGGGTTCACGGATAGCTCCGCCCCGATCAAAAACTCGGTGTATGGGTGCTCGGGTTTGGTGAGGACCTGGTCGACCGGGCCTACCTCGATGAGTCGACCCAAATACATCACAGCCACGCGATCACACACGGCACGAATGGTCGTGAGGTCGTGCGAGATCAGCAAGTACGTGAGCCCGAACCGCTCCTGAAGGTCCACGAGCAGGGCGAGTACTTCGGCCTGCACCGAGACATCGAGCGACGCTGTCGGTTCATCGAGAACCATGACCGATGGCTCGGTCGCGAGCGCCCGGGCAATGTTCACCCGCTGCTGTTGACCTCCGGACAGCTCATGGGGGTATCGGGCGCCGAGCTCGGTGGCCAGTGATACCTGCTCGAGCAACTCCTCTACCCGGGCCTGGAGCTGGTCCCCTCGTAAGTCCGTGTGAAGGAGCAGCGGTTCACCAATTGCGTCACGCACTCGATATCGCGGGTCCAGTGACTCCAGCGGTTCCTGAAAGACGATCTGCATTTCGCTGCGCCACGACCGCAACTCTTTTGGCTTCGCGTCGACAATGGATCTTCCCAACACCTCGACGCGGCCGGCGTCGACAGGAGTCAGACCGAGCAAGCAGCGCGCAACCGTGGACTTGCCCGAACCACTCTCGCCGACAACACCTAGCGTCTGGCCTCGCTCGACGACGAACGACACGTCATCGATCGCGACGACTTCGGCCTGGCCCCGCCGCGCTCGGAAGGTCTTCTGTAAGCCCTCGACGACGATCGCATAATCGGTGGCGGCGACATCGTCGGGGGCGTCGGTTCCAGCATCGGTCATTGTTGGGCCGCCAGTCGCTTCTTCCGAATGTCGCCCAAATCCGAGGCCGCTATGAGCTTCTTGGTGTACTCCTCGGCGGGTTCGAGCAGCACTGAACGGACGGCTCCATCCTCGACCACCCGCCCTTCTGTCATCACTGACACCGTGTCGCAGTACTGCGCAACGACGCCAAGGTCGTGGGTGATGATGAGGACGGACAACGTGAGCTGGTCCTGCAAAGAACGGATCAGCTCCAGGATCTGGCGTTGAATCGTGGCATCGAGCCCCGTCGTTGGTTCGTCGGCTATCAGTAACGACGGACCGCACACCAACGCCATGGCAATCACCGCACGCTGCGCCATGCCGCCGCTGAGTTCGTGCGGGTACGCCTTGGCCACGCGATCGACGTCATCGATGCCGACCAGTCCCAGATGTTCACGAACACGAGCAACACGCTCGGCCTTGTCCAGGTCGAGGTGCGATTTGATGACGTTGCTCATCTGTTGCTCGATGTTCAACATGGGATAGAGGGCCGTACGTGGATTTTGGAAAATCATGCCGATAGCAGCACCACGGACCTCGCGCATTTCAGCCTCGGTCTTGGCCAGCAGGTCCTGATCCCCGAATGTGACTGAGCCTGCGGTGACCCGTCCGCCTGGCGGAAGGAGCCCAACGATTGCGCGCGCCGTCATCGACTTACCCGAGCCGGTTTCGCCAACGAGACCGTGCATTTGCCCGGCGTCGAGCGCGAGGTCGACGCCATGGAGGATCGCCGTCGACGTCCGTCGGGTCGCGATCTCAAGCTCCAGGCCACGAACGTCCAACAGCAGCTCGCTCACCTCGACCCGACCTCTCGAGCCTTCTCGATGCCCTCGCTCAACAAGTTAAACGCAAAAACAGCCACCGAGAGCGCCAATCCGGGGAAGAGCGCGATCCACCACTGCCCCGTGGTCATGTTCGAGGACCCGGTCAGAATCATCGAGCCCCACTCGGGTGTAGGCACCTGCACGCCGACACCAAGGAACGCCAGACCCGCCAGAGTCAGGATGCCGTACCCCATCGAAACACCGAACTGGACAGTCGCCGGCCCGAGCGCGTTCGGGAGAATGTGGCGAAACACCAGTCGTGGCGTCGAATTGCCCAACGCAACCGACGCCTGCACGAACCGCTGTTCGCGGATCGTCAGCACGCGACTACGCGTGAGTCGCAAGAAAACGGGCACGTTGACGAACGCCAGCACATAAACCACGTTCGTGAGGTTGTTGCCGCTCAGCGACACCAACGCAATGGCAAGTATCAACAGCGGAAACGCCTGGATAATGTCGGCAACCCGCATCGAGATCTCACCGGGAATCCCTCGTGAAAATCCGGTCACGACACCCAACACCACGCCGATCACCGCACCCAGACCGACGCCCAGAACCACAATCGTGAGATCGATCCGTGGGGCCTGAAAAACTCGGACGAAGATGTCGAGGCCGGATCGATCGGTCCCGAACGGATGGCGGCTGCTCGGAGGTTGCAGGGCTTCGCGAGGGTTCGCGATCTCCGCATCGAACTGCGACAGCGCCGGAACGACATAGGAACCAACCGCCAGCAACACGATGAGCCCAAGCCCAATGGCCAACGGCGGATTCACCCAATCCGGCACCCGTTCACGCCGTTGACCCAGCTCCGTGCGGCTCACAGTCTCACCCGGGGGTCGATGGCGACGTAGAGGAGGTCCACGATCAAGAAGATCACTACAGAGAACACGCCAGACACCAGAACAAAGCCTTGAACGGCCGGGAAGTCGTTGACGCGAATCGCATTCACGACGTACTGCGCCGCTCCTCCCCAAGAGAACACGGTTTCGACCAGGACCGAGGCGCCCAACAACACGCTGAACAGAATGCCGACGAAGGTCACGACGGGGGGGAGCGAGGCCCGAGTCGCGTAGCGCCACAACGTCGAACGAGGCAGGCCGCATGCTCGCCCGAACAAGATCGCGTCGGAGCCGAGGGCCTCGATGGTTGCGGACCGCGCCAGGCGTGTGAGTGGTCCGCTGAAGATCACTGCCATGGTGGTGAGCGGCAGCCATATCTGATGCAACGAGGCCTTGAGCGCCGACCAGTTCAAGGTGATGGATGCATCCACGACCGCCGCGCCGGTCACGTATCTGGGCGCGGTGGCGCCGGGGGCAATCTGGCCAATGGGTGGCGGGGCCCAGTCCAGCTTGAAGAAGAAGACAAACAACAGCACGAGCCCAAGCCAGAAATCCGGCAGCGACAGGGCCGTGAAACTCCCGTATCTGACCGCCTTGTCCCGCTTCGTCCCGCGCCGGTGCGCGGCGTAGCTACCTGACCCCAGGCCCACCACGACGGCAACAGCGAGGGACATGGTGATGAGCTCGAGCGTCGCCGGCAAGCGGTCGGCGAGGTCGGTCCGAACCGGTCTGTCGGTGAACAACGAGGTTCCCAGATCGCCTCGAACCGAGTCGGTCAGGAACTCCCAATACTGCACACCGAGGGGTCGATCGGTTCCGAGGTCGGCCCGAATGTTCGCGATCGATTCCTCGGTCGCGAATGAGCCGGCAATCTGATACGCCGGGTCGCCCCCGGCGAAACGGGTCAGGAAGAACGTCGCGCTGGCGATAGCGAAGAGGATCGGAATCATGAAGAGCAGCCGACGCAGAATCAATAACGCCCAGGCGCGCGCGGTCATAGGTTCGGTGCCTCGAATTGAGGCGCATCAGCACGTTTCGACTCTCGCCAAACGAGCGCTCCTACGTCTGCTCCCAACGTCGCTCCTACCCCTCTTCGAGCGGTGCGGCGCTGGCGCGGCGCTCCGGAACACCGAGTGTACGCATGCTGTATACTACGCGCATCTTTCTGATCAGGAGACAGATGCAATGAGCGAATCGTTGGCCGCGACGGGCAACGCGTGAGGTCCAGCGATTCGGATCCCTTCGAGGTGCCCCCGGGGATCGGGCCCCGATCGCTCGACACCGGCCGCGTAACGCTCCGAGCAATTCTCGCTCGCGACACAGCCACCGTTGTCCCGGGTGTCACCAACGCCCTCACTGCCCGCCTAGCCGAGCAAGCCGGATTCGAGTGCTGCTTTGTCACCGGCGCTGGTGTTGCCAACACCCAGTTCGGACTGCCCGACATCGGCCTCTTGTCGATGACCGAGGTCGACTACGAGGCCACACGGGTCGTCGACGCTGTCTCGATCCCCGTCATCGTCGACGCTGACACCGGCTACGGAGGTCCGCTCTCGGTCATGAGAACGGTCCATTCGCTCGAACGCTCCGGGGCCGCTGCGATTCAGGTCGAAGACCAGGCGTCGCCCAAGCGCTGCGGACACTTCAATGGCCAAACACTCGTGGACGTCGAAGAGATGGTGGCCAAGATTCGCGCGGCGCGCCACGCTCGCTCAGATCCGGACTTCGCGATCATCGCTCGGACCGACGCACGGGCGGTCGAAGGACTCGATCAAGCACTGGCCCGCTCCAGCCGGTACATCGACGCAGGCGCTGATGTGATCTTCGTCGAGGCCCCCCAAACCGTCGACGAACTGCGACGTATCCCGAGCGAGCTTCCCGGCGTTCCGATAATGATCAACATTGTCGAGGGCGGCAAGACCCCCCAACTCCCGGCGGCAGAACTCGAAGCCATGGGGTTCCGCCTCGTCCTCCATGCCAACCTGCTCTTGCGAGTAACTGTGCACGCAGCGCAGCACGCATTGTCCTATCTGCGCGGCAACGGCGAATCGGCAGGACTCACAGACCGCATGATCACCTGGGAAGAGCGCCAATCGCTGATGAACCTGAAAGACTTCGACGACCTCGAAGACGACCTGAGACGAGGCACCAATGAGTGACCCATCATGGCTTTCGGCTATACCCGAAGAGGACCTGGGGGTCTATGAGCTCGCCGGCTTTGGTGGCCCATCAGGCTTCGGGCAACGCCCTGCACTGTTGTTGATCGATGTGCAATACCGGACAGCGGGCGACTCGTCGCTCCCCATCCGCGAATCCATCGAGACGATGTACCCCACCTCGTGTGGTGATCGCGCGTGGGCGGCCATCCCGCACATCGCCCGGCTCCTCGCCGCGGCCCGCGAGGCAGACATTCCGGTGATCTACCCCTACGTCGCCCCCAAAAAGGCCGTCGACGCAGGCCGGTTCGGGAGCATCAACCCGGGCATCACCGCGATCCCGGAACACGCCTATGAATTCGTCGCCGAGGTTGCGCCGGTCGAGGCCGACATTCTCTTGCCAAAGCGCCACGCGAGCGCCTTCTTCGGGACCGCACTCACCAGCTACCTGGTTGATCTGGGCTGCGACACCGTCATTCTGGCGGGGTGCACGACCAGCGGTTGCATTCGAGCCACCGCGGTGGATGCGTTCTCGTTCAACTTCCACACGGTCGTTGCTCAGGAGTGCGTGTATGACCGCATCGAAATCAGCCACCAGATCGGACTCTTCGACCTCGATGCCAAGTACGCCGACGTCATGGGCGTCGATCAGGTGATCGAGCACCTCATCTGACTCAGCCCCGATGGGCTCGTGGTCAGAGCGCCGAGGGTTCGAGCAAGCTACGCATGCTGTTCTTGACGTGCGCCCGAACAACGTCGACCGACTGTTCCTCGTTGCCTGAGGTGATGGCCGCGAGGATGCTGAGGTGCTCAGAGACCGTCTCGCCCAGTCGTTCTGGTTTCGCCTGTGCAATGTGGCGTGCCCGTTTGATCTGATCCCACAACTCGCTCAAGGCCCCCCTGAGTCGAGCGTTGCCTGCGAGGGCGACGATGGCCTTGTCAATCCGCTCAGTCAGGTCATAGTACGCCCGATAGTCCGCCGCTTCGATGAGGGCATGGGCCCCGCGCATTTCCTCCGCAAGCTCGACCAAGACGGCTCGGTTAGAGGCCTGGGCGGCCAGCCGGGCCGCATGGGTCTCGAGGGCTTCGCGCATCTGGAACAACTCTACAATATCGCGCATGGAGATCTCGGCCACAAATGCCCCGCGGCCAGGGACCAAGCGGACGAGACCCTCACGGCTGAGCTGGTGCAGCGACTCACGCACGGGGGTCCGACTGCTGCCGAGCCGCTTACTGAGCTCGACCTCCGACAGCGGGGTGCCCGGCTCGAGTTCCATCTCGACAATTTGGCGCTTGAGAGCGTCGTATACGCGGCTGCGTTTCGGCTGAGGGACGTCGATGGTCATCTCGAACTCGTGGCTCGCATCTCGCTACGACCTAGGGGCATTTTAAGCAGCGTCACGAAGACGATAGATGCAAAAGCTGACAGGCCCAACATGAAAATGATGGCGCGACCAACCGCGGTTGTGAACGCAATTTCGCCAATAGTTTCATAACGTAAAATCTCGCCGGGAGATGCTGCGGAAGGAGCCGAACTCAGGCCTCGTCCGAGGTCTTGGACTAAGCCTCCGGGAACCTCTGTCGCCAACCCGGCATCGGCCAACTTCGATCGATAAATGCCCCCGACCCACGAAGACACCAGAGACCCCATCACTGCGATCGAGATCAGCTGACCGAATTGCAGCGCAGCCGCGTGTGCTCCGGAAACAACACCCCCGC
The DNA here is from genome assembly GCA_963854265.1 of Acidimicrobiia bacterium. Taxonomy (GTDB): domain Bacteria; phylum Actinomycetota; class Acidimicrobiia; order Acidimicrobiales; family UBA8592; genus CAWKYX01. The sequence continues at coordinate 56,469 of CAWKYX010000001.1, read as the reverse complement.
GATCTGGGGGCGCATTGCTGAGCGCGAGGTCCAACGAGACAGCCGGGAAGATAGCCATCGCCGCGCCGAACAGGGCTAAGAAGATCCCAATTCCAACATAAGTCGACGTCGGCGTAATGCGCGATAGCCCGATCAGGCCAGCAGCCTCGCAGCCAATAGCCACAACAACGAGAGGCATCCGGCCGTGTCGCCGGATTAGTCGTGCGCCCATCGGCGCCAAGACGGCAGCGGTCACCCCGAACGGCAGAAGCCCGAAGCCGGCACGCAGCGGGCTGTACCCAAGCACGTTTTGCATAAACGTGATGACGAAGAAGACCGTGCCAACGACTGAGAGAATGGCCAACATCATCATGACCAGTCCGGCAGCAACGAGCCTCGTCGCCTCCGACGGCTGATCGAGACGTGGAAGACCCGCCGCGGCGAAGCCGGCCAGGATCAGTGCGCCAGCGACGACCGGGCCCAACGCCCGGGTCGAACCCCAACCCCCCGACCCAGCTTCGATCAGTCCCCAAACCATCAATGCCATCGCCACTGCCACGACAGCATTGGGGCCAAGCCAAAGCGGCGCGCCCGAGCGCTGACGTTCAGCCGGAACGAACAACGTGACCAGTATCAACACCGCCACCGTCAGCCCAGCCGACATCCACAGAACTGATTCCCAGGGCCAGGCTCGAAGCAGCAGTCCACCAATAACGGGACCAACAGCAGAGCCGGTAAGTGCCCCGCTGAACCAAGCGCCAAGTGCAACGGTCAGCTCTGCGCCATCGAGCGATCGGTACAGGATTGCGATCGACGCGGGAAATGCAAGCGCCGCCCCCGATCCTGCAACCACGCGAGCGGCCGTGAGAATCGCAACGTCCGACGCCAGGGCACTCACCACCGATCCCGCAGCAAACGTCGAGAGCCCCGCTTGGAGAATCCTGACCGGAGCAAACCGATCGGCCAACGAACCACCCAGAATCACCAGCGCCGCCAGCGGCAACAAGAACCCGGAAAGGATCCATTGCGTCTGGGAGAGATCGGCATCCAGGGCGTCAGAGATGGTCGGGATCGCGAGCAGGATCGTCGCCTGGTCGAGGTTGAGAACCAGCGCCGTGAGCGCGCCGGCCGCGGTGACCAACCAGCGGAGTCGAGGTGTAGTCATCCGACCTCGTAGTTACTGGGTAACTTCGTTGGCGGGAAAATCCCGGAGCGTGAAAGCAGCCCCGGTGGCTCCTTACCAAGCACCTCGCCAAGCCAACCCACCGTGTCAATGAGCGACTCGAGCACCACGCCCGTCTGTATACCCATCCGATGCAGCATGTAAATGAGATCCTCGCTCGGGATGTTGCCGGTGGCCGCTGGCGCAAACGGGCAGCCGCCAATCCCGCCCGCGCTGGCATCGAGGGCATCGACACCCGCTTCGACGGCTGCGTAGGCGTTGGCGATGCCGGTGTTGCGCGTGTTGTGCACGTGGAGTCGTCTGCGCACAGTCGGTGCGATCTGTTTGACCAGCCCGAGGCGTTGGATCACGTCGCTTGGTACAGCGACACCAATGGTGTCAGCGAGCGAGATCTCGTCGGGCGGGTTCTCGGCCAACTCGCGAAGGATCCATTCGAGCCGGCTGGGCTCGACCTCTTCCTCGAACGGACAGCCGAATGCCGCGCCGATGGTGACCGCCGTGGTCAGCGACGAGGCACGGGAGAGTTCGGAGATCCGATTCCAAAGCGCGAGTCCGTCTGCGGTCGTGGTGTTCTGGTTGCGCCCGGCGAACGTGTCGGTGGCCACGACGACGTAGTTGATCTCATCAACGCCTGCAGCCAGCGCCCGTTCGAGCCCACGCTCATTGAGGACCAGGGCGCTGTAGGACACGGCATCGCTTCGAGCCAGCGCGGCCATCACGTCTTCGGCATCTGCCATCTGGGGCACGGCCCGCGGATGAACAAAGCTCGTGACTTCGATACGGGTGAAGCCGGCCTCGACTAGGCGAGTGATGAAGTCGACCTTGTCGCTGGTGCTCAGCTGGACGGGTTCGTCCTGCAGGCCATCGCGCGGTGCGACCTCGATGATGTCGACCGCGCCGCCTGTCCCGCCTGTCTCGACTCCGTCTCGCATGCCCACGTCCTTCAAACCCGGATGTGTTGCCAATCAGAGCCGATTCGGCCAGCCCCGAATTCAGCTAGTGTGCACGGAGTATACACAGCACTGATTGAGGCCCCTTTGACTGCAGCGGCAACCGAAAACGAAGCACCTTCAGACGGGCCACTGGCCGGACTGCGGGTGATCGAGATGGGCCAGCTGCTGGCTGGCCCGTTCTGTGCACAACTGCTCGGGGACTTCGGCGCTGAAGTCATCAAGCTCGAACAACCCGGGATCGGCGATCCCATGCGCGAGTGGGGTCGCGAGAAGCCCCACGGTCGCTCACTGTGGTGGCCCGTCGTCGCCCGGAACAAGAAGTCGGTCACGGTCAACCTGCGCAGCGAGGCCGGCCAAGCCATGGTGCGCCGTCTGGCAGCAACATCGGACATCGTCGTCGAGAATTTCCGTCCCGGCACGCTCGAGCGCTGGAACCTCGGCTACGAAGACCTCGTCAAGGTCAACCCCGGCATCATCCTCATCCGAGTCACGGGGTTTGGCCAGACCGGGCCATACGCGAGCAGGGCCGGCTATGGCTCCATCGGCGAAGCCATGGGTGGCCTGCGCTACATCGTCGGCGACCCGTCGTCTCCACCCAGCCGTATGGGGATCAGCATCGGCGACAGCCTTGCGGGCACGATGGCCGCGCTCGGTGGTCTCGCCGCCGTCCATGCTCGAGAAACAACGGGCAGGGGCCAGATCGTGGACTCAGCCATATACGAAGCGGTGCTTGCCTTCACCGAATCGCTCATCCCCGAGTACCAGGTGGCCGGCTACATCCGCGAGCGCACCGGCGCGATCATCCCCAACGTCGCGCCGTCAAATGTCTACCCAACCGCAGATGACCAGATGATTCTCGTGGCCGCCAACCAAGACACCGTGTTTGTCCGGCTCGCAGAAGCCATGGGGCGCCCCGAGCTCGCTACCGACGATCGCTATGCGACCCACGCCGCACGCGGTCAAACCCAAGTCGAACTCGACGAAATGATTGCTGCCTGGACCGGAACCCTCGACAGCGAAGCCCTCCTCGAGGTACTCGAAACGCACGGCGTCCCGGCTGGGCACATCTACCGCGCGCCCGAGATGTTGGAGGATCCACACTTCGCCGCACGCGGGTCGATCGCCACCGTGCCATCGGAGGAATTCGGCGACCTACGGATGCAGAACGTGGCCCCACATCTCTCCGATACCCCAGGTTCAATCAAGTGGGCTGGTCCACCCTTGGGTGCCCACAACGACGAGATTCTTCGCGGGCTGCTGGAGATGTCAGACGATGAGGTGGAAGCAATACAAGCCACGGGGGGCTAGCGGTCAGAGGGCGTCGGGGTCAATGCCCAGTTGTTCGAAGATCAGCTGCGGGTCATAGAACACATCGATCTCGCTGATTTTGCCATCCGTGAAACGGAAGATGTCGACGCCGGTGACCGTGATCTCGTTGCCCGTGGCTGCGATACCCAAGAAGTCGCCAACGTGTGCCATCACGAGCGTGTAGACGATGGCTGCCCGGTCGTCGAGCAAGATTGCCTGATCGACATGCACGCCGCGATGAGGGAACGCCGCGGCAGCCCCGGCTACGGCGTCCTTCACGGCCTGAACCCCGTGCGTTGTTTGTCCCGTCGGCAAGCGGCACACCACATCGTCGGTGAGTAGTTCGTCGGCCGCAGCGGGGTTCTCATTGCTGAGCACTTCGTTGAAGTAACGATCAATCGCTGTTCTCATGGTCGGTCCCCTCGTCTCATGGTCGGTCCCCTCGTCATGGTCGGCCCGCGTCACCCTGTGGGAGGGCGGCCTCGCCCGACTCGACGCGTTCGACGAAACCTGTGATCGCCTCGGCGAACTCGGCCGGGTACTCGGGAACCACCGCGACCCACCCACGGACCTCGGGCTCGGGCCCAGCAATGACTTGGTACTCGCTGTGTGCGATCGCGGCGTGCGCCAGCTCGGTATAGGAGTGCAGGACTTCGTTCTCGGCGTTCAGTACCAGCGTGGGGCAAGCCAGCTTGGCATAGCTCGCGTAGTGATCATAGCGAGCAACACCCTCGTAGGCCCAGCAATACTCGGGCCCGGCTTGGAGTTTCGCTATCAGCTCGCGGACGTACGTCTCACCATCGTCGGGTGTTGCAAAGTGGGCCACGTAATCGACGATGTCGGTCTCGAGGAACCGACCCTCGCCATCGGGCACCCACGCGGTGGCGAGGTCGTCGCGCGACAGCCATTCCGCCCGCTCCTCGTCGGATGCCAACGCCAAGACACAGAAGATCACCAGCGACCGGACACGGTCCGCGTGCGCACTCGCCAGCTCGACCGCAGTGGTGGCGCCAGTGTGAAACCCGACAATGTGCGCAGCTTCGATGCCGAGATGATCCATGACACCAACTACGGCTTCGGCGTAGTGCTCAATCACACCTTCAGGCCCCGCCGGTCCATCAGACATGCCGAATCCCGGCGTGTCGATGGCTATGGCGCGGTAGCCAGCAGCAAGCAACGGCATGGCGCGCTCGTACATAACCGAACTGCTCGCCGTCTGGTGCAGCAAGACAATGGGTGGGCCAGTCCCGGCCTCCACATAGTGGATCTGGCCCAAGGTCGTATCGGCATACCCGCGGTGCATACAGATAGAATACGCTCTGCACAATGAGAAGTCCCGAACAGATGACGCGGACACTGATCCGGACTGAACACGGCCATGTTCACGTGCGCAGTAGCGGTGATGGCGACCTACCGCTCGTGATGTTGCATATGTCGCTGTCATCAAGCCGAATGTTCCGCCACATCACGCCGCTCCTCGAGACCTCGCGACGTGTTGTCACCCCGGACAGACTCGGCTCGGGCGTGTCCGATCACCCCCAGGCACCAATCTCACTTGCCCAGTACGCCGACGCCACGGTCGAAGCCCTGAGCGGCATGGGGATCGATCGATTCGATGTTGTGGGGATCCACACAGGTTCATGTGAGGCCATCGAGTTGGCGGCCAACCACCCCGACCGAGTTCGCAGCATTGCGGTCGTAGCCGTACCGGTCTTCGCCTCCGATGAGATCTCCGACTACAAGGACAGCTATCTCCACGAGCCAGAACCCGATCACGACGGCTCACACCTCGACTGGTATTGGCGGTGGTGGCGTGACGGCGGATTCGGGGGCGCCGCAGTCCGGTCAAAAGCTTGGGACCCCGAGCTCCTGCACGAGTTCGTCATGGATCACCTGCTGTGCCAACCCGATGCCTGGTATGGGCATCACGCAGTCTTCGAACACGACACCGGCGGCCTGCTTGGGAAGATCCGTCAACCCTTCTTAGCGCTACACGTCGCCGACGACCTCGATGCCGAAACCACCAGAGCGTTGCCGCTGCTCCCACCCCAGGCCGAGGTCGTTTCGCTCCCCCACCTCACCGATGTGCTCGGGCACTTCACCACCGCGAGCCCCGAGATCGCCAACCATCTCCAAGCCTTTTTGGACCGACAAGCCGAGGAATCATGAAACTTCCAGAGAACGACCGCTACGACTACATCCCGATCAACCAGCGGCCGGTGTATGACTGGCCGAACGGGACGCGGCTCGCCGTGGTGCTCTCCAACAACCTCGAACACTTCGCGTTCAAGGCCGGCGTCGGGCTCAACGATTCGGCGGTTGACGCCGACCCCAGCCACCGCAACTCGGCATGGCGTGACTATGGCAACCGCATCGGCATCTGGCGCATGTTCGACGCCTTTGACGAACTCGACCTCCCCCTCTCCCACAACATCAACTCCGAGGTCATGGCTCGCTACCCCGACATCATCGCCAAGGTGATCGAACGCGACGACGAGCTCGTCGCCCATGGGCGCACCAACTCCGAGCGTTCCAGCAACTTCTGGGAAGACGACGAAGAGCGCTTCATTGGCGAGATCACCGAAGAGATCACCAAACACTGGGGCCAACGCCCAACTGGTTGGATGGGCCCCTCGATCGCCGAGTCGGCCGTCACCAGCGACCTCTTGAAAGAGGCCGGGTACGGCTACACGATGCAATGGCCGTGCGACGACCAGCCCATCTACATCAAGACCCGGTCCGAGCCCATCTTGAACATTCCGTACCCCGTCGAGATGAATGATGTGGGCATCTTCGTGCGACGCCACAACACTGGCCGCCAATTCGCCGAGATGATGATCGACCAGTTCGACGAGATGCTCGAACAGTCAGCAAAACAACCACTGGTCTATTCGATCTCGCTCCACCCGTTCCTTGTGGGCCAACCATTCCGGATGCGACCGCTCCGCGAGGCCCTGAAACACATAGCGGAACGACGCGACGACGTCTGGCTGACCCAACCAAGACACATAGCGTCGCACATCGAGTCCTTGCCAGCCGGTGTTGTACCCGGAAGCTGACCAGCGGTCCTGACAGGGCGGGGGGCGGCCGACTGTGGCCCAGCTATTGGCGCGTAGCGCGCCTCAACGGACCACCCAAAACGAATCGCTGCTCGACGCTTGGCCTGTGTCTCGGGACCGGCCTCTACCCGCGTGGCAACGGTTTGGTTTTGAGTCGCCCACCCAAGCCTCGTGAATCCCATGGTGAGCCCATAGTCAGAGGTCGCAATGGCCGCCACCCTACGAACGCGCTGGGCGGTGCGGGCCGTTCACAACGCTGCGATCCAACGGCCTCGCCCGTCCCGATCCTGGATTCGGGAGCGAAACAACCGATCTTGAGAAGGGAACTCGACGCGCGGCCGCGACGTCGAATATCGCTGACGGCCACAGATACCTGCTATTCACGTGTCGTCGCCCCTAGGAGGGTTCGTGCCCCAATCAGCGCTTTTTGCACTGGACATCGTCGCCATCGCCATTTTGACCTTCGCGTTATATTTCCCGCGCCACCGGCGCAAAGACATGGTGGTTGCCTACCTCGGGGTAAACACCGGCGTCTTGGCGGTCACCTCGGCGCTGGCATCGGACTCGGTGGGGATCGGACTCGGGCTGGGCCTGTTCGGCGTGTTGTCGATCATCCGCCTTCGTTCGGCCGAGCTGGATCAAGAAGAGGTCGCCTATTACTTCGCCGCCTTGGCGATGGGGCTGATCGCTGGGTTCGAGGTCGAACCTGGTTGGCTGGCACCAGCGCTGATGGGCGCCCTCTTGGCCGCGTTGTTCGTCGGCGACCACCCCCGTCTCTACGCTGACTATCGGGTCCAGGTGCTCAACCTGGATGCCGCCATCACCGACGAGACCGAGCTCCGCGACCGCTCTGGGGAACTGCTGGGTGGCCGAATCCACCGGGTGAAAGTCCGTCGGGTCGACCTGGTCCGCGACACGACCACGGTCGAAGTCCGCTACCAAATCAACCCGTCTCCTACCAACGGTTGACCGGCGCCAACATGGACGACAACCGCGCGCCCAACGATCTGGTTGCCGCGCTTGGCTCCCTACCGAGCCTCGGGCTGGACGCGCTCGCCAGTGCGGCTTCGCTCCAGCATCGCCGAGACCGCAAGTACATCGTTCCTGTGTCGACGCTCGGAGGATTGTTTACCGACTTCGGCACGGACACCAAGGCGCTGGAGATCGACAAGACACGGCTGTTTCGCTACGAGTCGATCTACTTCGACACCGCGGACTTGCAGTCCTACCGCGATGCGGCACGGAGTCGGCCCCGGCGCCGCAAGGTCCGAACGCGGGCTTATGTGGACTCAAGTGCATGTGCGTTGGAAGTCAAGACGCGCGACCGCAACGGCCAGACCATCAAGCACCGGCTCGACTATCCGCTCGCGGACCGCCACCTCCTTAATCAACAGGGCCGACACTTCATCGCCGAGGTCGACCCGGATGGCCCCCAGAGCTCGAACCTGCAGCACACGCTGACCACGGCGTATCTCCGAGCGACCCTTCTGATCGATGCCGGTACGAGCCGAGCAACCATCGACGTGGGCTTGTGTTGCACCGAACCCGAAGGCGCACAGGTTGAGCTCGCTGGTCACGCCCTCGTGGAAACGAAGTCCGTGTCCGGATCAACGACTATGGACAGGCTGTTATGGGCCAACCACATCCGACCCGTGCAGATGAGCAAGTACTGCGTGGGGCTGGCGGCACTGCACGGCGAGCTGGGCGCAAACAAGTGGAACCGGATCCTGCGAACCCATTTTGGGTGGACGCCCACGCGTTCGCTCAGCCATACCCGACAGGCCTCCTGAGCCGAGCACGCGCCCATCGACCACCCACTACGATCGGCTCGTGCCACCTGAACCCGAGAGCCCGAGCCCTTCACGTCCACCCTGGTTCGCGCGACGCGAGATAGCCCCGTTCACGTTGGCCGACGATGAGGTCAACGAGATCATCAACACCGCGACCCACGCCGTCGTCTCCTGGGTCACGAAGGCGAACGAGCCGGTCCAGGCGGTCATGCTGTATGTGGTCCTGGACGAACTGGTGACCGTGACCTCGACCACCAACCGGGCGAAGTTCCACTCATGGAAACGCAACCCGGCCGCATCGTTCTGTATGTGGGACCCCGAAGACATCGGCCGCCAGGTCACACTACGAGGCCAGATCGAGATGACCCAGGACGACGACCTCCTCCGCCGCTACACCAATGCATTTCTGACGAGGGCGCGCGGCGGTCGGCCGCCGTCTCCTGAACGCCTGGAGCGCGAGATCGCAACCTTCGCAGCCCCCGACCGCCACATGATGCAGCTGCACATAGACAAAGTCGTCAGCCACAACCTGGGTCGGTTGATGGAAGTCGAACGCAGCGGCCAGGACGTTTGGAGCTGAACATGGCTGAAGTAGACGAAGCCACCATGGTCGCCTTGATCGGGCACAAGTTTCCCGGAGGCACTCGACGCATCGAGCACTGGGAGAACTGGCTCCTCACCGACTGCGCCGGGATTGAGCAACTGCCTGATGGGCTTGTGCACCCCGTCAGCCTTTTCCACGTCCCCATCCAGGGAGCGGGCACCTCTATTGCCGACCTCTTCGAACTGGGCCATGTCGAAGGCGCCGGCTCGGTCGGACTTGATGGCTACGACTGGGAGTACTTTGGCCCGCTCCAAGAAGAAGTCGACTACGCGGTCGAGGGGTCGGTGCTCGAGGTGGAGCGCATGACGGCCCCCAGCGGCAAGCTCTATGACCGCTTCGTGTTCTCGATCGAGATGCGCTCGCCCGATGGCGTGCTGGTCGCCCGGGTCACAAACCACTGGCGCTTCAGGAGAGAACAATGAGCAGCACCGCGGACGTGGGCACCGAAATCCCGCCGTGGAAGATGGAAAGCGTCGACCCACAGCGGATGAAGACCATGGCCGCGATCTTGCGCGACCCCTACCCCATCCACTGGGATCACAAATCACTGGAATCGCTCCCGACAGAACGGGTCGTGAACCAAGGGCCCCTCAACCTGTCCTATATCGCCAACATGCTCATGGCCTGGCAAGGGCCCGCCAGCATCCGACGGCTCAAGGTGAACTTCACGGGCTGGGTCCTCGAAGGTGACGAGGTCACCGCCACTGGCACAGTCACATCCATCGACGACGTCGCTGACGAACGCCATGCCACCTGCGACATCCGCCTCGCCCGCGGCGACAAAGACGTCGTTGTCGGCACCGCGGTGGTGGCACTCAGTCCCACGTCATGACCACTGACCCGGCCACCTACCGGATCGGGCCTGACGGCTCGGTGCGTCCATGGATCGACGTGACGACGCTGGGGGACCTCCTCGACCGCCAGGCGCAGCTGACGCCCGACGTCACCGCACTGGCTCTCCCCGACGACCGCGCCACTTACCGCCAGCTTGCCGATCGCGCCGACCACTACGCGCGAACGCTGCTCGGCCTGGGCGTGGAACCCGGCGAAACCGTGGGGCTGCTGCTGCCACCAATGATCGATTTCCTCGGTGCAATGTTCGGTGCAGCCAAGATCGGGGCAATCCCAGTGCTCATGAATGCCCGATTCAAAGCTCGCGAGCTGCGCCATGTGGTTACCAACGGCGACCTCGCAGTCGTGCTGACATCCACGAGTGTGGCTGGTGCGGTCGACTTCCCGGCCCTGCTGATCGAGTCTTTCCCCGAGCTGGCCACCACCGGCGTAGGTGGTGGTGGCCAGGTTGCCGTGGCCGATGCGCCGCTGCTCCGCCACGTCGCCACGGTCGAGGAAGAGCGTCGCGACGGCTTCCTGAACCGTTCGGACCTGGACCTGCTGGCGGCCAAAGCGGGCCCCGACGACGTCGAGGATCGCCAGATCCGGGTCCGGCCAAGCGACATCGGTCTCATGATGTACACCTCGGGAACGACGGCTTCGCCCAAGGGCGCCATGCTCAGCCACGAAGCCCTGGTCCGCCAAGGCCACCTGGTGGCCAAGACCCGATTCCATCTCGGGCCCGACGATGCGGCGTGGACTCCCCTGCCCATGTTCCACATTGGTGGGCTGAGCTATCTCATCACCTGTTTCGTTGCCGGGTGCACCGCTGTGCACGCCGGGCACTTTGACGCCGACGTCGCCCTCCGCCAGCTGGTCGACGAGCGCTGCACGATCGCACTCCCCGCGTTCGAGACCATCTGGCTCCAGATCCTTGACCATCCCGACTTCACGGCGACCGACCTCAGTGCCATCAGGCTCGTACTCGCGGTAGGAATACCCGAGCGGCTGCGGAGTATGCAGGACCGATTCCCCCAAGCCCCGATGGTCACAACCTTCGGGGGAACCGAATCCACCTCGCACCTGTCAATCGCGCTACCCGATGATCCACCGGAGACACGACTCACCACGGGTGGGCATCCCCTCGATGGCATCGAGGTGCGCATCATCGGCCTCGACACCGGCGAGGACGTCGCACCCGGGACGGTCGGCGAAATCATCTATCGCGGCTGGAACCTATTCTTGGGCTACTACAACGAGCCCGAGCTCACAGCCCAGGTCATCGATGCCGAGGGGTGGTTCCACTCCGGCGACATCGGCACCATCGACCACGACGGCCGCGTCACCTATATGGGGCGCATCAAAGACATGCTCAAGGTCGGGGGCGAGAACGTCGCCGCGGCCGAGATCGAGGGTCACCTCGTCGACCATCCCGCCGTCCAGATCGTGCAAGTCGTCTCGGCCCCAGACTCCCGCTACACCGAAGTCCCCGCCGCTTTCATCGAGCTCAAGGCTGGCGCCACCACAACCGAGCAAGAGCTCATCGACCATTGCCGCGGGCAGATCTCGACGTTCAAGGTGCCGCGATATGTCCGCTTCGTGGCCGAGTGGCCGATGTCGGGCACGAAGATCAAGAAGTACATTCTCCGCGAACAAATCGCAGCAGAACTAGCCGAACGCGGCATAACCGAAGCGCCCAGGGTGACGTCGACCTGACCTGGTCAACGACCTGCAACGCAGAGAAGCGAGACAACAGTGAGCTATGAAACCATTTCGGTCGCCAAGGCCGACGGCGTTGCCATCGTGACGATGGATCGGCCCGAGAAGCTCAACGCCATGAACCGGACCTTTTTCGCTGAGCTGCCAGCAGTGATGAACGAGCTGAGCGCAGACCCGCAGGTGTCAGCCGCGGTCCTCACGGGTGCCGGCCGCGCATTCTCCGCCGGCGGCGACATCGCTATGTTCCCCGCGCTGATGGACGACATCAGCGCGGTACGTCCACATCTGAAGGCGGTGTTCGATGCCTTCCACTCCATCGAAAAAGCATCGGTGATCGTCATCGGCGCGGTCAATGGGATCGCGCACGGTGGTGGGACCGAAATCACCCTCGCTTGCGACTTCGCAATAGCGTCTCCGGCTGCCTCATTTGCATTCCGCGAAGCATCACTAGGGCTGATCCCGGGCTTCGGACTAACCCGCGGACCCGATGTCATTGGTCTCCCATGGACAACCCGGTTGGCCACCACTGCCGAAGTGATCGATGCCGACACGGCAGCGGCCATTGGCCTGGTCATGGAAGTCGTACAGGCTGACCAGCTCTTGGAACGCGCAACTGCGATGGCCCGCGCGGTAGCCGCCAACTCGTCGACCGCGACCGACACCGCCAAACGGTTCTTGCGCCGCAACACCGACGATGGCCTTGCGATGGCCGTTGAGTCCACCGCGCTCGGCTATTTCACCGACGAAGCCGAAGCCGCGGTGCAAGCCTTCCTCGACCGGTAACGACAGCCTGAGACCGCCAGCACCGGCTTAGGACTTCAGCGGCTAGGGAGCAATTCTCCCACTGAAGTCCTTGCGCCTATCCCCACTCGTGCCCCTCCGGGGCGGGCCGTTCGGGCCCTGGAGCCTGGTCGCGGCTCCTTAGACGCGCTCGATGAGCGTGCCGGTTCCGAGTCCGCCGCCGCAGCACATCGAGACGAGGCCATAGCGACCGCCGGACCGAATGAGCTCGTGGACGGTCTTGGTGATCAGCACGGGACCCGTTGAACCAAGCGCGTGCCCAATGGCAATCGCTCCCCCATTTGGATTGACCCGGTCATCGATCTCGATACCGAGTTCCTTTGCCCAGGCCACCACGACCGCGCCGAACGCTTCATTAATCTCATAGATGTCGATGTCATCGGTCGTCAGGTCGTTGTCTTCGAGCAACTTGCGCGTCGCTGGCATCGGGCCCGTCAGCATGAGCTCGGGGTCGCTGCCCACCAGGCACGAATCGACCACCCGAGCAAGGGGGGTAATCCCCAGCTCTTCGGCCTTGGCGGCGCTCATAAGCAACACGGCGCTGGCAGCGTCGGCAATCTGGGAGGCCGTCCCCGCGGTGTGGTATCCGTCGGGTCCGGCAATGGCTTTGAGGGCCGAAAGAGTTTCGATATCGGTCTCACGTAAACCCTCGTCGCGATCATGCACGATGTGTTCGCCATCGGGAGTCGTGGTGTCGAGAGGAATGATCTGGCCGTCAAAGCGCCCTTCGTCCCAAGCCCGCCGGGCCAGAGCCTGTGAACGGACGCCAAAGGCGTCGAGCTCCTCACGGGTGAGTTCCCACTGAGCAGCGACCATCTCGCCACCCTCAAACTGGTTGGTGCCGTCGTACAGCGCTTCATACGCCGGAGTGAACCGCTCGCCGAACATCGGATCACCAGCGTCGTCGCGCGGGACGTTGGATGCCAGCGGGACGTTGGTCATCGACTCCACACCGCATGCGATCACAATGTCGGCCAAGCCGCCGGCAATCAGCGAATGGGCCCACATGTTGGCCTGTTGTCCCGACCCGCATTGGGTGCTCGTGGTGCTGGCCGGAACCTCGATGGGAAGACCGGCGGCAAGCCACGCCGTGCGGGCGATGTTGTTGCCCTGCATCCCAACCTGGTTGATGCAACCGCCGGCGACGTGATCGACGTCGCTTGCATCGATTGCGTTGCGATCCAACAAACCGACAAGAACCTCACCGAGCAAGGCGGTGCTGTGCTTGGCGGCCAGGCGGCCATTGCGGCGAGCCGTAGCGGATCGCACGGCATCGACGATCACCACGTCGTTGGGGGCAAGATCTGTCATCGGTCACTCCTGGAGGTCGACAAACGGTGAGGGGCGAGCCCGTGCACGCGATTCAGTACTCCACGGTACTGGGTGACCGCAATGCTCGCATCAGCAAGCCGCGACGTGGGCGGCAGACAATCGCAGGTCAGCCTCGACGCTGCACCAGGGCTATGCACAACGCAGTGAACAGCAGCGCGCCATCGCGGCCGACAAGCTGATAGCGGTGCTGGGTAACACCGCGGCTGGGATCCGAGCCCGAAGACCGGACAGATTCCAGCTCGCTTGTTGCCTTGAACTCAACGTCGGGTCGCATGGGATTCGGGAACCGGAACTCCTCGAAACCCAGGCCGGCAATCCAAGCGATGTCGCCGTTGACGTCGAGGTTGATCAGGTTCCAGACCGCAAATGTGTGTGCACCCGACGCGATGACCTCACCAAACGGCGAATCGGCAGCAGCCTCAACATCGGTGTGGAAGTACTGGCGGTCGAACTCATTCGAGAACCGCAACATCTCCTCGATCGACAGGCTTGTCCAGTCTGACTCGAAGGACTCACCGACCTCGAGATCGTCGAGGAAGCGGGTCCGGTACTGTTCGTCGCTCGTCGTCTTGGGAGCCATCACAGTGCCCTCAGTGCTGCTTCGATGCCAGGATGCCCTGCTCGGACAACGCTGCGAGCTCAGTGTCGCTCAGGCCGACTAGGCCGCCCAGAACCGACACGTTGTGCTCGCCGAGGGCGGGCGCAACATAGGAGTCCGGTGGCAGCGGGTCGGTGCTCTTGAACGGGAAGCCCGGAATCGTGACGGTGCCGGCGAGCGGGTCTTCGACCTGACGAACCATGTTCCGTTCGACGAAGTGCGGATGGGTGAGCGCCTGAGTGGGCGTGAGCGCCGGGCCCGACGGGACCCGGGCGGCCTCGAGGGCTGCAAGAACTTGCTCGTCGGTATCGAAGGTCCCCATCCACGACTCGATCACCCCGGTGAGCGCGCCACGATGTTCGATGCGGTTCGGGTTGGACGAGAACCTGGGGTCGTCGGCCAGATCCGGTCGACCAAGCGCGTCCCACAGGTTCGCCATCTGCCACTCAGTACACAGGATGACAATCCAACCGGTAGGGCCACGAAACGCCCCAGCCGGGGACAACGTCGGGAAGTCGCGCCCTTGACGGGTGAGCGGCGGCGCATCGGGAGCCATCGACGCGGAGTGGATGGCCATGTCGTGAAAGTGGAACAACGAATCAACCATCGAGATGTCGAGGTGGGTGCCGCGGCCAGTGCGCTCCCGGTGAAACAGCGCATGCCCAATCGCGGCAAACGCATGGACGCCAGCGTTGGTATCAGCCATCCCGATACCCACGAACATCGGCGGACCGTCGGTTTCGCCGGTCATCTCCATCACTCCGGCCATGCCTTGGGCAATGAGGTCGAAACACGGCCGCTCGGAGTACGGGCCGCTCTGGCCGAAGCCCGAGACTGATGCCATCACAATGTCGGGCTTGATGGCACTGAGATCGTCGTAGCCGATACCCTTGCGGGCCAATACGCCAGGGCTGTAGTTCTCCACAACCACATCGACGTGGGGCACGATGCGCCGAATGAGATCTTGACCTTCGGGTGTGTTGATGTCGAGACACACACTCTGCTTGCCGCGGTTCTGTTGGATGTGACAGCCGGCTCGGCGGTTGATCCGTGGCTGGTTCGATCGATTGGGGTCGCCATAGGGAGGTTGCTCGATCTTGATCACATCGGCACCCAACTCGACCAGCAGACGCGTGCACGCCGGGCCCGCCAAATACCGCGTGATGTCAAGGACGCGCACGCCTTCGAGCCAAGTTTGTTCTTCCATCGCCACCAGACACCTCTCTCGGAACTTCGTCCCATCATGGCGCACACAGACCCCTCGACGGGGCAGGGACGCTCGCCCGTTCGGCAATCGTCGCGTACGGTTTGGCATGCATCCGTTTCGATTTGGCGTTCTCGACATGTCGCCGGTGACCCATGGCCCGGACTGGATCAAGCTCATCCAAAGCTGGGAGAGCGCCGGTTACGACATCGTCTTGTTCAGCGATCACTTCGAGCGGTCTCCGGTGGCCCCGATCCCAGCACTCATGGCGGCCGCGATGGCCACCACCACACTTCGCATTGGATCGGCGGTCCTGGCCAACGACTTCCGCCAGCCGGCGATCCTCGCGAAGGAGCTGGCAACCATCGACCTGCTCTCGGGCGGGCGCCTCGAGGTGGGCCTTGGGGCCGGCTGGATGCTGGAGGACTACGAGCAGTCGGGGATCCCAATGGATCCGGCACCGCTCCGGATCGACCGCATGGTCGAGACACTGGACCTGCTGGACCAAGCCCTCAGAAACGAGCTCACGAGCAGCTCCGGTCCGGCCTACAACGTGAGCGGACTCGTCCCCGTCCCCTCTGCGGCCCAGCGTCCCCGTCCCCCGCTGTTGATCGGTGGAGGTGGCCGCCGCATCTTGCAGATAGCGGCACGACGGGCCGACATCGTCAGCTGCAACTGGAACCTCCGAAACGGCCAGTTCGACGCCACGGCATTGCCCACCGGCAACGAGGCGAGCACTGATGAACAGCTTGAGTGGGTTCGGAGCGCCGCTGGCTCACGATTCGACGAGCTCGAATTGCATCTTCAGGTGTATCTGGCGGAAGTCACCGACGATCCCGTCCGGGCGGCTAGCCGGTGGTGTAGCGGACTCGGTTTCGACATCGACATCGACGTTGATGCCGTCGTGGCGTCGCCTCATGTCATGCTGGGCTCGCTTGACCAGATCGTCGACAAACTCGAACGTCAACGAGAGCGATGGGGATTCAGCTACGTCAGCTTCTACGACAGCGCCGCCGGGGCCATGGCCCCGGTTGTGCAAGCCCTCGCGCCGGATCGACGACAGGCCGACCGGTCATGACCGACCCGGCCCTGCCTGATCGTGCCCTGCGCGAGCTTCTCGATCGACAACAGATCGCCGACCTGTTGGCTCGCTACTGCGAGCGCCTTGACGAATACGACATCGAGGGAGTGGCAGCGACGTTCACCCACAACGCCATCACCGACTATGGCCCCGGACGCGGCGGTGAGGTCGTGGGGCGACGTCAGATCGCCGAGCGCATCGCCGATGGACAGGCATCGTTTCGGCGGACCGCACATCAACTCGGCCAGAGCATTGTCACGATCGATGGCGACCAGGCAACGGCCACCACATATGTGACGGCTTGGCACGAGTGGCGTGACGATCGCCAAGAAGCATTGCGGCTTCGATACATCGACCAGCTCGTCCGAACCACCGATGGATGGCTCATCGCACACCGCCGACTCGAGGCGATGGGCGTCGAGGGCTTTGCCGGTACTGAGTGGACCTGGGTCCAGCGGGCCGAGCCGTAGCTCAGCCCAAAGCCGCTTCTTCGGTGACTCGCTAGGCGTCGAGTGCCCCACCGTCGACCGCGATGTCGGCACCGTTGATGTGCCAGGCCGCTTCGCTAGCCAAGAACGCGACCACTCGACCGATGTCTTCGGGATCGGGGATGCGCTCGGTCAGGTTGGGCATCGCGTGTTCGATGCCCCAGCGCTGCACGTCGGCCCAGTCGGGGCCGATGTCGCGCTTGGCGGCGCGGCGCGTCAGCATCTCGCGCACCTCGGCGGTGGCGATCATGCCGGGGCTCAACAGATTGGCCGTGACACCAGCACCGCGGAGATCCTTTGCCAGCGCTCGGACCATCGCGTGCAGCCCCGCCTTGGCGCCGTAGTAACCCGGATTATGGGTGCCGGGTTGGCGAGCACCAATGGTGCCGATGAAGACAATGCGACCCCACGCCTGCTCACGCATGGTGGGGATACAGAGCTGAGCGACGCGCACGCTGACCAGCACGTTGCGGTTCCACTCTTCGGCCCAGTCATCCATCGACGACCACGTGGAGCCGACGGGTGTGCCGTAGTTGTTGACCAGGATGTCAACCTCGCCGGCCGTACTTGCAAGCTGTGAAGCGCCCTCGTCGGTACTGATGTCGGCAACGACACCCTCGGCCACTCCCCCGGCTTGGACAATGCCGGCCACGGTCTCATCTGGCTGTCCACCCTCGAAGCCATGGACCAGAACCTTGGCACCTTCACGGGCCAGGACCGCGGCGATACCGGCACCGGTCCCCCGGTAGCTACCCGTAATCAATGCAGTCTTGCCGGCGAGGTCGAGATCCATGGGGCTACCTCGGTTCGCGCGGGAGTCGCAAGACTCGCTCGCCCAAGATGTTGCGCATGATAGGCGACATGCCGCCCTGGATTGTGTAGGCCGGCTGATAACAAACAGCGTTGGGGATCTCGTCGCCCACCATCGCGGCAGGCCCAAGTACCCGGGCGGCAAAGTTGGCAACACGTTGCTCATGCTCGGTGCAGAAGGCCTTCGTACCAGCGCTGAAATCGGCGAGGCCTTGGCCCAGCGCCCCCTGATAGACAAGCAACCGTCCCAGCCGGTAGCCCGTCTCGAGCTTCGCGATCTCCTGACGCACGAGGGGGTCACTCCGATCGGCATGTTCGAGTGCAAGGTCATAGAGCGGGCGGTTGGAGACCAGCCGATCGATCCCGCCGCGCTCGTTACCGAGCTGCGCCATGGTCTGGCGGAAGGCATCACCCTCGACGCCCACCAGGTTCTCGGCAGGAACCCGTACATCGGTGAAGAAAACCTCGCAGAAATGATCGTTGTTGATCATGTCTTCGACCGTGCGAACCTCGATGCCAGGAAGGCCCATGGGGACGATGAGCTCGCTGACGCCTTTATGGGGCGGTCCGCTGCTGTCGGTCCGACAGATCAGGTAGCAGTACTCGGCATTTGCGGCGAAGCTCGTCCAGATTTTCTGGCCGTTGAGGATGTAGTCGACCCCGTCGCGCACCGCCGACGTCTTGAGCGCCGCCAAGTCCGACCCCGCATCGGGCTCGCTCATGCCAATGCACCAGGTGGCCTGACCCGACAACATTCCGGGGAGAAACTCAGCCTGTTGATCAGCCGTGCCATAGGTGAAGATGGCCGGACCCATCTGACGATCGGCCACCCAGCTGGCTGAGATGGGAGCACCTGCGCTGATCATCTCCTCGGCCATGATGATGCGCTCGATCCCTGGGCGGCCGCCGCCGCCAACTTCGGTGGGCCAGGTCATCCCGATCCACCCCTCAGCCGCGAGAACCTGGGAGAACTCCTTGGAGTAGCCGTTGACCCAGGAGTCGTGGTGTTTACCGTAGACGGCGACCCCGTGGGCCGCGACCTCGCGGGCCCGAAGGCGTAGCTCTTCCCACTCGGGGCGCATCTCGAAGTTAAGGCTCATGGCAGTCGGTATACCCGTTCTGCGGTGCCGGCAAACAACTGGCCTTGCTCGGCATCGCTGTAGCGCGTTGCCAGGATCTGCAAGGAGTTCCACAAGACCGAGTACGTGAGGGTCTGGCGATCGACCGGAAAGTTGGATTCGAACATGCATCGATCGGGACCGAACAGGTCGATACAGAAGTGCACATCATCGGCCCAAAAGGCAGCGACCTCCTCGGACCCGGGAGGCATGGCATAGGTGTTCCAGTCCATGCCGTAGAAATGACTCATACCGATGCCGCCCACCTTCAGCATCACGTTGGGGTTGGCCGCGACGACGCTCATGTCGTTGCGCCATTGGACCCGAATCTCGTCGTGTCGGCCGGCGTAGGGTCCAACACCCATCGGCCCACCAAGGTGATTGAGGATGATCGTGACCTCGGAGGCATTGGCGGCAAGGTCAGCCAACTCGCCCAGTTGAGGATGGAAGATCCACGCATCAAAACTGAACCCCATAGCCGCAAGCTTGCGTACGCCGGTCCGGAAGTCATCGGTGATCATCATCGACTCGAAAGGCTTGCTGTGGCCCGGGCCGATCTCGTCGCTCGCATCCCACGACGTGGCATGACGAATACCCCGAAAGCGACCTCCGCCGGCGGCGTCGTGGGCCGCCAAGACTTCTTCGACCGCGTTGCCCAGCATCATGTCGGCGTGACTCACGATGCCCGCGATCGTCGGCCCACCAGCGGCATCGGTGGCATCGGCTTCACCCGCGACAAGCCGGGTCTCGCCAACGGGCGCCATGTGCTTCGGGAGATCGCGGTCGTAATTGGCCAGGCAGTCAACAAAGACGGTCTTGATCACGTTGTGGCTGACGGTCAGATCCGCCAGCAGCTCCGGAGCAAGGTAGGTACTGCCCCCGCGCTTCCAGAGGTGATGGTGGGGGTCGACGATGACGCGGTCTGGATCAATGGCCGACTCAACGCGTTGGGCGAGCCAGTCGAATCTGTCGAGTTGCATCAGGTGGTGCTCCGGGAGGTTGGTTTGGCGTCTACCAAGACGGGATAGGTACTGAACGTGCCACGTTGACTCGTGTCGTCGAGCTCTGCAGGGTGCTGCGGGTCCGGGCGAACCCTGTGACGCAACAGCTCTTGGATCACGGTGCCGACCAGCCCGAAGAGCTCCACATCAGATGCAGAGCCGTTGCCGGGCTCGGTCCCGACGGCCAACTCTTGGCCGATGCAGTGATGCATCCCATGCCCGAAACTGACACCCGCCAATGGGATGCCATTGGGCAGGGAGCGGTGGGGATCGAACGCACCGGCCATCGACCCGAAGATCAGAGGGTCGCGGTTGGCGGCCCCCATGTCGATGTGAACCCGATCACCCTCGGCCACCTGGGTGCCATCGGCCAGCGCGAAGTCACCGGTCGCCCAGCGAGCACCGATGGGGCTGATGGGAGCCAGCCGAAGACTCTCCAGCACGCACCGTTGCACGAACTCGGTGTCGGCCTGGAGGCGGTCGACGTCAGCGGGGTGATCCCTGGTCCACGCAAAAATGTTGTCCAAGGTTCGCGTGAGCGCGACGGCCGACGTGCTGGCCCCCGTCAACAAGAAGAACGCCGTTTCGCGGACCACTGTCGAGTGGTCGAGCTCGAGTCCTTCAACGTTCTCGACCATGACGCGCAGGATGTCGCGAGGCACTTCGTCGGGCGAGACTCGGCCGGCCGAACAGTCGTGCAACAGATCCTGGCGCCGCTTGATCGCGGGTGCGATGAACTGGGTCTCGAAATCCGCCAGAGCGGCGGCGACCTCGCTCTCTTTCGCTTCCTTGTCGCCGGTGTAATGCAGGATTCGGGCCCCGTCGATGAACACCAGGAGCTGTTCACCGAGGCGCTCGGTGGCGTCGACATCGCCAATGTCGAGATCGACCCCAGCATTGATCGCGGCAAGTTCCAACATGACCGCGTGGCCGAACGACAACAGTTCGAGTCGTCCGTCGGCAAGGTACGGGTCGAGGCGAGCCGCCAGCACATCGGGGAAGGACTCGCGTTCATAACGAGCCAGTACTTCGCGTCGAAACAGTGGGTTCTCGAGGCGTCGCCGATCACGATGCTCGATCCCACGCAGGTTGATCAAGACGTTGTCCATGACGACGCCACCGTCGTAGAGCCCTTGGCGCAGGTGCTTGGACCGGTAGGCCTCCCGCGCGCTGTCCCACGTGGAGATGACCAATGGATTGTCGACACCGCGTGGCATGCGCATTCCTCCAGCGGTAACCGTACTTCCGTCTGCCCGCCCGGGTTGAGGAACGGGCCAAGGGGTCGCCCGCGAGGTGGCCGACGGCGTTCTCTTGGCCGGGGGTGATGCCATCGCCAACTTGAGCTGGCAAACCATGCTCACGTCCGGCACTGTCCTCGTCGTTTGGGAGAACGCCGATTCGGAACGTTCGTTAATCACGCCTGAGGTCATAACCATGATGGGCTGCGCTTTGCACCCAGTGGAGCTTCGCAAGCGTCTGACCGCATGGGAATCAGCCGGCACCGCCGAGGTCGCGTACCAACCCGCCGGCCCCGACATCGAGCGCGAGCTCGACGCCTACATGACCGCAGCTCGCGTCTGACGCTGAGGGCGCTCCTCGTGGCCACGAAGTAGAGCTCGCTCAGGTACTGAGGATGAGGTCGAGGGTGGGCGCGGATCGCAGAACGAAGCCCTCGTCCGCGGGCGGGTTGTCGGCGTGGGACATGTGGTCGAACCGATCGAGCAGATACTCGAGCGCGACCTCCATCTCGAGCTTCGCCAACAGCGAGCCTGTGCAGTTGTGGGCGCCACCGCCAAAGCCGCGGTTGGTGCCCGCAGGAGTGAATTGTGCCGGCGCGTTGTCGGCAAAGCGGGCGACGTCGAATGTGCCCGGGTCTGTGAAGACCTCAGCGTCGTGGTTGGCCGATCCCAACAACACCATCACCTTGTCGCCGGCAGCAATCGCGACCCCTGAGAGTTCGGTGTCGAGTGCCGCTTGGCGAATCGATGCCTGGACAGGGGGTCGGAGACGCAGAATCTCGGCAATGGCCGACGGCACCAATGACCGGTCGTCCTTGAGCCGCTCCCATTGGTCGGGGTGGGCAATCAGCTCTCGGCACAGGTTGACCAACGCGCGATCGGTGGTCTCGATCCCCGCGGACAACAAGAACGCGCAGAACGACTTGATCTCGTCGTTGGTGAGTGCCTCACCTTCGTATTCGACGGTGCACAGGTCTGACAGCAGGTTGTCGTCGGGATCAGCACGGTTGGCGTCGATCTCAGGGTCCAGCCACGCGAACAGGTCCTCGCGTGCGGCCACTCCACTGTCGTGGATGCCGACGTCACCGGTGACGTTCGAGATACTGGCCGACACGATGCGGTGGTACCAGGTCGGGAATGCGGTCGCGCCGCGCATGGCCATCAACTCGCCCATCACATCGAGTGGCACGAGGGAGGTGAACAGGCCCTTCACATCGCCAACCGCGGGCCCATCGGGCAACCGGTCGCCATGTTCGCCGACCAGACGAGCGACGATCGAGCGGATGTCACCCTTGAGTCTTCGGGGGTTACGCATCCGCCGGCCCAAGATCGCGGCCTTTCGTCGATGCTCGACCCCCGTCATGTGCAAGATGGTGCGCCCATAAATGGCCGAACTCCCAGACCCCGCGGCCATAGGCGCAAAGTGCTCGGCATCCTCGAAGACCCGGGTGACGTCGGCCCAACGGGTCACAACCCAGCCGTCCATG
This sequence comes from Acidimicrobiia bacterium, assembly GCA_963854265.1. Taxonomy (GTDB): domain Bacteria; phylum Actinomycetota; class Acidimicrobiia; order Acidimicrobiales; family UBA8592; genus CAWKYX01. The sequence goes on along the minus strand of CAWKYX010000001.1, from coordinate 33,885 downwards.
GGTTCGCAGAACACGACCGGAGCCTCGTTCCGGAGTCGCTCGAACGTGGCGTAGTGGTCGAGTCCCGAGTCGCCCGGTAGGAGCGTCACAAGCTCCTCGAGCGGGGTCATGGCCGTGTAATCATCGTTTGAAGCGAACCTGGTCGTTGCCTTCGCTCCACAAGATGGTGAGGGTGCGCCTGGTGATCCGCCACCCCGCGGCCGTGCGGATCAGGTCGTCGTCGTAGCGGCCACCCATCTCGTAGTGATCGCCGCCGGGTGTGCCCTCCATGTACATGTGCACCGTGAAGTAGCAACCAGCCGTCGCGCTGTCGCCGTCGATTTCGGCCCAGTGATTGCCGTTCGTGTGCTGGGCCGTGTCGAGCACGTCCAGGGCGTTGGCGCAAGCGCCCTTGATGGTCTCCACCCCTTGGTGCTGACCCGCATGGCCGTAGTCGGCAATCACATCGGGGATGAAGACATCGTCGAGCTTGTCGTACTCCCCCGCATCCATGGACATCGAATAATGGACCTGCAGGTCCTTGATCGCTTGCTTGTCGATCACCGTATGTATACCCATGGGTTCCTTCCACTTTCCAGGGCCGTTGTTGCCCCGTTTCGGTTAACTACTCGATGGTTACACCGAGCCCGAGACCGCCGTCCACCGTCATGACGTAGCCCGTGGTCCACTCGGCCCGAATAAGGTACTCGAAAGCCTCAGCGATCTCGGTGGCCGTTCCGTGTCGGCCAAGCGCATGCATCGACCCCATGCCTTCCAGACGGATGCGTTGTTCTTCTGTGGTTCCGAGGCCGGCTCGCACATTAAGTTCAGTGAGCACGCCGCCTGGGCGAACACAGCTGACACGAATGCCGTCTTGGCCAAGCTCGGCCGCCAACACACCCGTGAGTGCTTCGAGCGCACCTTTGGTGGCGGCGTAGGGGGACGCCGTCGGGAACGCACGTTGGGTATGGACCGAGCCCACAAAGACTATGCACCCCTTGGAGGCCTTCAAATGCTCGTGCGCTTCGCGGCACAACATCATGCCGCCCACAACGTTGGTGTTGAAGACCTCCAGCAACGCCTGCTCGTCATAGTCCTGCACCAGGCAGCGGTACATATTCCCGGCGTTGCTGATGAGCGCGTCGAGGCCACCGCCATGATCGACGGCGCCCTGGACCATGCGCGCTCGATCATCGGCGTTGGTCACGTCGCCCGCGACGGCATGACAACGGTCGCCGATCCTTGTCGCGGTTTCAACGAGTGGGCCCTCGCGCCTTCCCGTGATGGTGACCTTGGCCCCACGGGCAGCGAGGTGCTCGGCGGCACCCTCTCCGATTCCCGAACCGCCCCCGGTGATGAGTACTGACATGTTTTCGATCGTTCGCATTGCGACAGTCTTCTACGATTCTGCTTATGAGTAAACGTGCAGTGGTAACGGGCGGTGGCCGAGGCATCGGCGCGGCCATCGTGGAACGCCTTCGCTCTGATGGTTTCGAGGTCGTGCCACTCGACATAACGGCGGCCGACGGCATCGTCGCATGCGACGTTCGTGATGCAGCTGGCGTCCAGGACGCGGCTGATGCAATTGGGCCCGTCGACGTGATCGTCAACAACGCCGGGCTGTGGCGATTCGATGCACTCGAGGATGTGAGCGAAGAGGATTTCGCAGCCGCGATCGACGTCAACCTCAAAGGTCCGTTCAACGTCATGCAGAGCTTCGGCGCGTCGATGCTCGAGCGGGGCGAGGGCACGATCGTCAACATCGTTTCGATCGCCGCCAAACACGCCAATCCCGCCGTGGGCTCATACGGGCCTTCCAAGGCTGCGCTGCTGTCGCTGACCGAGCAGGTCGCGCTCGAGTGGGGCCCGCGGGGCATCCGCTGCAATGCCGTCGGCCCCGGTCTGGTCCCCACCCCCGGGGCTGGCGACGTCTACGACGACCCGAACATCCGTGAGATTCGTTCGGGTGCGATCCCGATGCGGCGACTGGCCGAGCCCGCAGACATCGCGAACGTGGTTGCGTTCTTGGTGTCAGACGACGCTTCCTATGTGAACGGCCAGGTCATCTATGTGGATGGCGGTTTGTCCAAGGGGCTCATGACGCTGCTCCCGCGACCACCAGAAATTCCGCAGTAACCCGCGACCCGCCACCAGATGGCCCGTCGATGCGTCGCTCAGGTCGATCGCCTCGACCACCGTGTGCGAGATGAGCCCCGTCCCCAGAATGGCCCAACGCAACATGTCGCCTCCCCCACGGTCGTTCTCTGACGCGGCACTAGGGTGGCACGGTTAGCTGCCGGGCACGAGACCATGTCCTCGGCGTGCATTCGTGGCCGATCGCCCGGCCACGAGGTTGCCGAGGAGAATCTGACTATGGCCAGGTCAAGCCCCACCCGTCGGGCCACAGAGCCAGCGGCTCACCTTCCCTACGTTGCTCTGGCCTTCATCATTCTCGCGTGGGGCGCCGGGCCAGTCATCACGAAGCTCGTCACTGCTCCCCCGCTCGTCGGTGTGCTCCTCCGGTTTGGCATCACCTTCCCGGTCCTTTTCGCGATCGTGCACCTGCGCGGCGGACGAGTACCAAAGGCCGTGTTGTTGCGCGCAGCTCCACCGGGCATCGCCTTTGGCATCAACCTCATCTTCGTCTTCGAGGCAGTGCAAGAAGCGACCGTGGCCGTCCTCGCGGTTGGCACCACGATGCAACCGGCACTCGTCTTGCTCGTCGCGGGGCCCATGTTTGGCGAGCGACCAACGCGGCTCCACGTGCTCTGGACCGGCGTCGCGGTCGCTGGTGCGGCAGCGGTTGTGCTGGGGGCCGGGAGCGAACTCCAAGCGTCAGCACTGGGCATCATTTGGGCGCTCCTCGCGGTCTGCACCTTCACGGTCTATTTCGTGTTCACCAGGTTGGCCCGCTCCACGAAGGCCGTTGATCCCTTCCAGTGGATGGCCGCCATCAACGTCTGGGCATTCGCGACGGCCGTGCCGTTCGGGTTTCTCTTCCTCGAACGGTCCGACTTCGACACCATCGATGCCAAGGACTGGTTGTGGTTGGTAATACTTGCCTACGGCACCGGCGTTTTCGGGCACACGTTGATGAGCTGGGTGCACGGCTACGTGCAGGCGGCTCGATCATCGGTTGCGTTGCTGGCGATGAACATCTTCGCGGTCTCGTTGGCATGGCCCGTGCACGACGAACCCGTGACGCCGACCCAGCTCATTGGCGGCGTCGTGGTGCTCGGAGCTGTCACTGCGGTTCTGAAGCTGCCACCGGTGCCGACGTCACAATCGCGCAAGCGCCGCGCCCGAGCAAACGCTCGACAGGGCCCGGACAGACAGGCCTAGAGCGGTCCGACTACTCCAAGGTCCAGCCGTTGGGCAGCTTGACGTCGCCGATCACCTGGTGAGTGTCGTCGTCAGTCTCGTTGTCGGAAAGGTGCTGCCACAGCATGAGCTGGTTGCCCCACGGATCCATGAACGAGGCATTAGCCCCGCCGAACTCGGTCCAGTAGTGGTCTCGCCACAATTCGGTTGCCCCAAGGCGTACTGCAGCCTCGAGGATGCGCTCGAAAGAGTCATCCTCGCTCACCAGAATCCACGCCCGGGCAGCGCGCCCACCGGGGTTCAGGTGAGTCGGCTCGGTGGGGTTGGGGTCTTTCTCGGGCCGCACGTTCGCGGCGTTCGAGATGCCCATATGCAGGTTGCCGATGGAACTCTGGGTTCCGTCCTCGTTGAGGAAGTTCTGACCTGGCACGATGCGAGCGAACGTATCGGTGATGCGATCTTCGACTTCCCAGTTGAAGACCTCGGCATAGAACGCTCGAGCGGCGTTGACGTCGTCTGTCGGGAAATCGACGAAGACGAGCACGTTTGGGTAGGTCAAGGGGTCCCCCTTAGAGCGGCTTGCGAGAGTGACACTAGCCGTGGTCTGATGGTCTTACCACTCGTCATGCCGAAGGATTCCAACGATGACTGAGAGTCCGATCCCGCTCGAGAGCCTGCGCCGTTCTCGAGGGAGTTTCGTTCATGCAATCGGCCTTCCGCCCGACGTCTACTCCGACCCCGATTTCCACCGCTTCGAGATGGAAGCCGTGTTCGGCGGCGAATGGCTCTGCGTCGGCCGCCAGGAACAGATTCCCGAAGCGGGCAACTACCTCTCGGTTACCAGAGCCGGAGAACCACTGATCGTTGTGCGCGGCACCGATGAGCTCATCAGGGTGATGTCTGCGGTCTGCCAACACCGCGGGATGTGCCTGACGGCCTCGGTCGAACGAACCGACGATGACATGCTCGACCCGCCTGATCTCCAATCCGGGACTGGCCGAAGCTTTCGGTGCCCGTACCACTACTGGGTCTATGACCTGGAAGGGCAGCTCATTGGCGCCCCTGAGATGGCCAAGACCACCGGCTTCGACATGGCCGACGTGCGGCTTCCTGGACTCGCGGTCGAGCTGTGGCAGGGATTCATCTTCGCCAACTTCGACGCCGATGCAGCCCCGCTTGCGCCCGGCCTCGCCAAGCTGGACGAAGCTCTGGCGAACTACGACGTCGAATCCCTGGTGACCGTCGACCCCTTCACGATCCCTGATGTTCCGTTCAACTGGAAGATCATGATCGAGAACTTCATGGAGATGTACCACAACAGTCGGCTGCACCAAGGAATCCACGAGTTCGCGCCGTCTTCGGGCGCTTGGTACGCCGACTACGAACCCGGTGATGTGGCAATGTTCGGCTACAACGAAACCGTCGAACCTGACGGTGGGTTCAACCCGACGTTCAAGGCCTTGTTCCCCCCGCTGCCCGGCACGACGATGAAAGAGCGTCAGCGAATCATCTTCGCGCTCGTGGCACCGTCGCTGATCATGGGGTTCCAGTCAGACTCGGCCTTCTGGTTTTATGTCGACCCAACAGGCCCGACAACCCACGCCCTCAGCATGGCGTACATCTTCCCGAAATCGACGGTCGAACTCCCTGACTTCGGACCGACGCTGGAGGAAGCCATCGCCGGCGTCTCGAACTTCAACCGGCAGGACATGCCCACCAATGTGGCCACACAGATGGGGATGCAGTCACGGTTTGCGCCGCGCGGACGGTACTCCTGGCAAGAGGGCGTACTGGCCCAATTCAACTCGTGGCTGGTGGACCGCTACGAGGCCGCCGGGGGCGCGCCTCGGCCTTAGCGGGGTCCGAAAAACCGCTAGTCGGCAGTGACGAGCGCGCGATATCGGCGGCGCCATTCGACTGACGCCTTATCGGACCGCACATCCACGAGCGCTCCGCGATCCAGGCTCAGCTCACCCGGCAGACGCTCTAGCATGACTTGATCCTCGTGGGTGACAGCCAGCTCGAAATCAACGATCTTCTCGCCGATGACCGAGACGTCGTCGTTGCGCCAGAGGATGAATGTGTAGGCGCTGCGATCCTTGGACATCGGCGTGGCGGTCATGAACAACGTCTGTTCCACGCCGGTCTCGAACGACATCGTGCTCCGGACCGAAAAGGGCAGCGCAAACCCGGTCGACATTTCCAGGCCGATCACGTCAGGTCCCCCGCCCGACATCGTCTTGGCCTCGCCCTCGTTGTTGATCACGACGGCGTACTCATAGCCGTAGAAGGTGTCATCAAGCTGGCCGAGAGTGAAGTTGGGAACTTCCCGTTCTTGGTCGCGGCCGAACGTCCCCGCATGGGTATAGGGGAAGTGGGCGACGTCGAGCATGTTGTCGATCATCCGCGTGGAAGAACAGTTCCAGACCTGCATGTCGGTGTTGAGGCGGGTAAAGCTGCTGTCGCCATCGACGCCAAGATGGGGCACCGGCCCACTCGGGTTCCCAGGACAGAACCAGACCAGGCCGTAGTGAACCTTTACGTGCAATACATCGAGATGAGCACTTGGCGGAATCGGAGCGCCTTCGCCCGACGACGGGATCTCAACACAACGGCCAGCTTCGCCGAAGGTCCAGCCGTGGTACGGACATCGCAGGCAGCCGGCTTCGGTGGTACCCAGCGACAGCTTGGCCTCTCGATGGCTGCATCGATCCGCCACCGCGACGAGGCTGTCGTCGGCTGTCCTCCAGATGACATAGGAGACACCCAGCACGTCGACAGCCAGCGGCTCGGCGCCAATCGCATCGATGGTCGCGACCGCATACCAGCAATCATTGAGCGCAGGCGAGAAATCCGCACCATGACCCATCTGACACCCCTTCACTCACGTGGACTGACCGTCATACCATACCGTCGATCGGTCGGGCCGGGCGGCCCTGCCGCTGGGTCTGGCGGTGTTGGCCGCTGCCGTCAACAGCGTGCAGAGTGGAAGTGCGGGCAACCTCGCAGCGATCGGCCATGCCGGTCCCGAAGTTGGCACACATGCGCCACCGTCGTCGGCCCATACTTCCTGACACCGGTGGTGCGTCAGGTCAAGTTGTGGCTCAGCACCTCTGCTCGGCGGCGGATTCCGGCTGGGTCCCGGGGTGCATTACGGGCCCCTGGGGCCCTCTCGGCATTAGTGGCCCTTGCTCGCCAGAACGCCATCGGCTGCCAACTGCGCGACCCGCTCTTGGCTTAGGCCGAGGATCTCGACCAGCACCTCGGCGTTGTGCTCGCCAAGAGCCGCTGTCTCATAGTCGTCGGGCGGCAGCGGCGACGTGCTCCGGAAGGGGAAGGCGGGGAGGACGACCGAGCCGGCAAGCGGGTCCTCGACAGTACGCACGAGTCCCCGCTCGACGAAGTGCGGGTGCGTCAGCGCGTCACCGGGGGCCAGGACCGGCCCCGACGGAACGCGCGATGCGGCCAGTGCGGCCAACACCTCGTCGTAGGTATCGAATGTCGCCATCCAGCGTTCGATCAAGACACGAATCTCGCGACGATGCGCAGTTCGGTGCGGATTGGTGTCAAAACGTGGATCATCAACCAGCTCGGGCTGCCCCATCGCCGCCCACAGGTTTCGCACCTGCGCTTCGGTGCACAGAATCGTCACCCATCCGTCGGGCGCACGGAACGTTCCGGCCGGCGCTATCGACGGGTGCTCGCGGCCCGAGCGCATCGCGACGAATTCCGGATCCATCGAGGCTGCGTGGATCGCTTCCTCCTGGAAGTGGAAGAGCGAATCGACCATTGCAATGTCGAGGTGGGTCCCTTCGCCGGTGCGTTCGCGATGAAACAACGCGTGACCAATCGCCGCGAAGGCATGGACACCTGCGTTGTTGTCAGCAACGGCAATGCCAGCGAAGGTCGGCGGTCCATCCGGGTCACCGGTCATGTGCATGATGCCTGCGTAACCTTGCGCCACCAGATCGAAACATGGCTGCGCGGCGAGCGTCCCCGTCTGACCAAACCCCGAGATCGAAGCCATCACGAGATCGGGATTGATAGCCGACAGCGCGCCGTAGCCGAGACCTTTCCGGTCCATGACGCCCGGGCTGAAGTTCTCGACAACGACGTCAACATGAGCGGCGAGGTCGCGGATCAGCGCCGCTCCAGCATCGGTGTTGATGTCGATACAGAGGCTCCGCTTTCCGCGGTTCTGTTGAATGTGCGCGCCGGATCGGCGATTGATCCGTGGCCGACTGGATCGATTCGGGTCGCCGTAGGGCGGGTGCTCGACCTTGATCACGTCGGCGCCCATCTCGACCAACAGGCGCGTACACACTGGACCCGCCACATAGCGGGTGAGGTCGAGCACAACAACACCTTCGAGCCATCGTGGAGGCCCGCTCGCGGGCTCGTCAGCAACTGTGTTCATAGTGACGTGTTCATAGCGAAGCTCTGAGTCCTCCGTCGACGGTGAGCGTGGATCCTGTCACATAGCTTGCATCATCCGATGCCAAGAATGCCGCTGCCCCCGCAACCTCGTCGGGGCGACCTTGGCGTCCAATCGGTGCCATCCGGTCACGACCGTCATGGCGCTCGTCGTCGTTGCCGAATGCTTTACGGACCATCGTGGAGTCGATGACTCCCAACACCAGAGCGTTCGAGCGGATGCCTCGCGACGCATAACGCACAGCAACATGACGCATGATGCCCAGCTGCGCGGACTTCGTGGCCTCGTAAGCCAAGGAGTTCCCCGACGACGCCAGCGCCGCGAGCGACGTCACGAACACGAAGGCACCCGACCCCCGCTCGACCATGCCCGGGACGGCGGCCTGCGCGGTCACCCAGTTGCTCGTGACGTTGACGTCGACGCTGGTCTGCCAATCGTCGAGCGTTTGTGTCTTGAGCTTGTGCCATCCGGAGATACCGACGTTGCAGACGACGATGTCGAGACGGCCATGGGTTTCCTCGACTTGGCTGACGGCATTACGGCACGCATCGGGATCGCCGGCATCGGCAGCGATAGCGAGGCCGCCGCCCATGGCATCCACGGTTGCGCTTGCCGCAGCTTCATCAATGTCAGTCACCGCAACCTGAGCTCCCTCAGCGGCAAGTCGCATGGCTATCGCTCGCCCATTGCCCATGGCGAGTTCGCCGGTTGTGCGCGGCGGGCCGTCGGCACCGCCGCCAACCACGAGCGCCACCCGACCTTCGAACCGGTTCATGCGGCGACCTCGTGGATCCGCAGACCATCGACCCAGAGCATTGCTTGGGTCGCACCGATCTCCGGCATCGACAGCGGACCACCTGGGTTGTACCAGCGGGTCACCCAGGAGATCGCGCCCATGATGGTGCGATAGGCGATCCGCGGGTCGATGTCACGGCGCAAAATCCCCTCGGCGACCCCGGCTTCCACAATGGCGGTGAACGTGCGCTCGATGCGGCCCATGTTCTCATCAAGGTCGGGCAAGACGGCGCTGAGGTAGTGCCAGTCCTGGTGGAGGATCCGTACCTCGTTGGGGCATTCCGCCGCAACCGCGAGCGATGCCATCACCAGCGCAGTCAATGTGTCATCGGGTGAGGCCTCGACGTCCAGCACCTGCTCGTAGGCACCAAAGAGACGTTCCCAATAGTGCGCAATGATCTCGACCACCATCTCGTCCTTGGACGCGAAGTGGTGGTACAAGCTGCCGGACAAAATCTGGGCCTCTCGCGCGATCTCACGCACGCTGCATCCGTCGAACCCAGACCGAGCGAACCCCACGGCGGCAATGTCGAGGATCTCGTCCCGTCTGGTCGATGTCGAGGCCGTGGCATTCATGTGGCGAACTCGGGCATGACCGTTTCAGCGAACAGCTTCATGTTGTACACGACTCGTTCGTGCGGCAGATCGCCGAAGTTGAACCAGCATGCGATCTCGGTGACGCCGAGTTCGTCCTCGAGCATGCGGAAGCGGTCAATAATCGACTTTGGATCACCGAAGGCGGCACCGTCACTCACAATGCGGTCGTAGCTGACGTTGTCGACAGAAGCTCGGATCTTGAGATAGTCCTCGTACTGCGAGGCAACATCGCCGCCGCCGCTCCCGGGGAGGATCTCGGAGAACTTGCCGAAGAACCACATGGCATAGGGCTCGGGGTCGGACTTCGCGACCGCGTCGGACTCGTCGATGTAGACCTGCTGGATCATCGGGGGCGTATGCAACGTCGCAGGGTCGTGGCCCGCTGCCGCTGCCGCCGCATGGTACGACGCCAGGTTGTCCCGAACCGTTTCGACCGGCGTGAAGTTGGGCGACAGCATCAACAGTTCGCCGCGCGCTCCGAGGCGCTCGTATGTCGACCGGCTGACCGCTGCGATCCTCACCGGCGGACCCCCGGGTTGGACGGGCTTGGGGAGGACCTCGACGTCATCGATGTCGTAGTGCTCGCCGTGGAACGTCAGACGTTCGTTGGACCACGCTCGGCGCATGATCTCGAGGTACTCGTCGAAGACGGCTTGGGAGTGTTCGGGATCGACACCCAGTGCCGAGAATTCCTGAGGCTGGTACCCCCGCCCTACGCCCAGCTCGAGTCGTCCGTTGGACAAGACATCGACCATGGCCATCTCTTCGGCGAGCCGGACAGGATTTCCGAAGGGGAGCACCAACACCGCTGTCCCCAAACGAATGGTCGTCGTGCGAGCTGCGGCAGCAGCGGCAAACGTAGCGATGTGCGGGAGGAGCCCATAGTTCGAGAAATGGTGTTCGGCCATCCAGACCGAGGTGAACCCCAACTCTTCGGCCAACACGATCTGGTCGAGAGCCTCCCCATAGATGCGGCGGGCATCGGTGTCTTGGCGGCCCGCGAACAGGTTATTGATCCCAAACTTCATCCGTTCTCCAATCTCAGGAGTGCCGAGCTCACGCCTCGAAAGGGCGAGCAACCAAGCACTTGCTTGGTTAGTATAGCAAACTCATGGCAGGCCCTGCTCTGAGACCGATTCGGCGGACCAGACGTCCTCATTCAGCACCGTTCGATCGGGCAGGGGGGTCAGATCGTGTAGATCAGATCGCTTCTCGAGCGTTCGCCCTGAACAAAGCTGTCCATCGGGAGGGGAAACCCGTCTTGGTCGAGACGGTTGGATACCGACCAGTCATGCACCACAACGCGGCGCGCGATCCGCCAGGTGCTGGCTCGACGTTCGAAACGATCGACATACCGCCCAGAAAACATGTCGAGCCACTCGACGCCGTCTTCGTCAGTTCGCCGGAGATGCGCGAGACTCACCGACTCGGACCGGGCGAGGTCGACATCGTCGGGGTCTAATTCGATCAACACATTCGCCACCGCATGGGTCGTGTGGTGAGTCCGCTCCAACAACGATCCAATGATGAACGCGGCAAAGTCGTGACCGTTGCCTTTCCAGTGGCCGTGATCGTCGTGGCTGTCGGGGTGGTAGCAAGAACGGATGATCTCTTCATCGAGCCGATCGACACCTCTGCCGTAGCGCATCAAGACGTCGCGAATCTCGTCCTTGTCGGTCGTCGCGAGAACGCGGGCCTCGTCATTGCTGTTCATCGTTTGTCTCCTGATCGGGCCGCTCGGGTTTCGGCCTGGCGCGGTCCGTTCTCATGCTTCGTCATCGGTTGGGAAGTACTGCTCGCGGGCGATACGGCGAAGCATTTTGTCGACGGCGCTCTTGGGCAGGGGTTCGTCGGCGAAGACAATGCGTCGGGGCCGCTTGTAGCTGCCGATCGACTGCGTGCAATGCGCCTCGAGGTCTTCGGCGGACGCCTGCATCCCCGGGCGGAAGCGCACGACTGCGCTCACCACCTCACCCCATTGGTCGTCGGGGGTCGGCACGACAGCGCACTCGATGACGGCGGGGTGACTCATCAGCGCGTTCTCGACCTCGGCCGGGTAAATGTTGAAGCCGCCGCTGATGATCATGTCGTTTTTGCGGTCCTTGAGGAAGAAGTAGCCCTCGTCGTCTCGCAGCGCCATGTCGCCGCTGTGATACCAGCCGTGCTCGGTCGCGGCTGCGGTGGCCTCGGGGTTGTTGACGTACTCGCGCAGCGCACTCGGGCTTCGGGTCCAGATCTCGCCGATCTCGCCTGGATCGCAGACCGTCGCATCGGGTCGGAAGACATCGACGTCGGCCCACGAGCAGGGCAATCCGCAGGATTGGAGACGCTCGCTTCCAAGGACGTGATCCCGCTTCTCGAGGTACACCACCATGCTGGGGGTCTCTGTGCTGCCGTAACCCTGGGTGAAGATCGAACCGAACGATGCAAGCGCACCCTCCAGCACCGACTCGGCAATGGGTGCCCCGCCATAGCTGATGGTGCGCAGGTTGGAAGTGTCGACGGTCCCCACCGTCTCGGACTCGTTGACCATCATTGCGATCATCGTTGGCGCCATCATCGATATCGACACGCCGTCGTCTTGGACATGGCGCATGTAGCGGTCGGGGTCCCATCTGGCGATAGGCAGGTGTGTCGTGCCCATCCAAGAATGCCCCGCGAGGTTGAACGCCGACGCGTGACTGAACGGCATCACATGGCCCACGACGTCGTCGGGGCCCACCGCACACTCGAGACTGTGGAACGTGACGTTGCCGAGCGTCGCGGCCAACATGCCGCGGTGATCGGTGGCCGCACCCTTGGGTTGACCAGTCGTTCCTGAGGTGTAGCGAATTTGGTAGTAGTCCTCGGGCCCGACCTCGATCACGGTCTCGCGGGGCGATGCGGCCGCGACAAGGGATTCGTAGCTCTCGACACCGGGCACGTCAGCCGGTGGCTCGTCGAGCGACAGCACGCGACCATCGAGGGGACCCCAGTCGCCGTCCATGGCATCCAGCAACGGACCGAGCGTGTGGGGTTCCGCGACCAGGGCGATCGCGTCCGAATCCACGACAAAGTGCAGGTGTTCACGGGCCGCGTTGCGCATGTACAACGGCACTTTGACCAGGCCGGCAAGTGCGCAGGCATAGTCAAGCTCGATGTACTCGGCCCGGTTGTCTGCCAAGACCGCGACGCGATCGCCGAGCTTCAGCCCATGCCCATCGGTGAGAACGTTGACGAGTCTCCGCACCCGATCCTGTAACTGGGAGAATGAGATCTCATCGCCGGTCTCGGTCTTGATAGCGGTCTTGGACGAGTAACGGCGAAAGGTCGCTCGGATGAGCGATGCCACCGTCGGGTCAGTAATTGCGCGCATCAAGCATCATCCCTTTGGGTTTGAGCATTCGGGTTCGAGGTAGCCACGCGGGGTTTGGTTGCCCGCAGCGGCTCGCCGCGGGGCAAGTCCACCAGCCGGAACCGCTCGATTTCTTGCTTCGTGGCGCTCCGGGGCATGTCGTCGACCACTCGGACGTAAAGCGGCACCTTGAACGCAGCCAGCTCGTTGGCGCAGTGATCGACAACGTCCTGGGGCATCAGCGTCGACGGCGGATGAAGCGTCAACACGGCCATGATGTCGTCTTCGCCCATCTCCGACGGCACGGCAAACACGACCACCTCGCGAACCTCGTCGAGGTCGGCGATCAACGCCTCGACTTCGCTGACCGACACGAGCTCGCCGCGGCGGCGCAGGAAGTGGCCTTGGCGACCCACGAAGTAGAGGTACCCGTCGGGGTCGAAGTAGCCCAGGTCGCCGGTGTGCACCCAGAGGTCTCGCCAGGTCTGCAGCGTGTCCTCGGCCCGGTTGATGTAGCCCTTCGCTATGATGTTGGGGAATCGCGGGTGCACCAAGATCTCGCCGACCTCGCCCTGGGCCAGCGGCATCCCTTCGTCGTCAGCGATGATCACGTCGTACCAGCCACGGGGCTTACCCGATGACCCGAAGCGGCGCTCCTCGCCTTCCCACTCGACACAAGCCAGCGGGCCGACCTCGGTGAGCGAATACATCTGGAGTGTGTGCACACCGAAGCGATCTTCGAACTGATGCCGAATGCGTTTGGATGCTTCTTCATCGCCGCCCCAACCCGCGACGCCTCGCGTCGCCGGGAACGCTTCGGGAGTGAACTCGTCCTGGCTCAGGAACAGGGTCGAGGCCATGCCTGCGTAGGGGTCGACGATCGTGGCGCCACAGCTGTGTGCCGCTTCAACGAATTGGCCTGCACTCCACCAGCGCCAGAACGCGAACGTGTGATCGAAGATCAGGCAGAACGGCATGATGGTGATGGGTGTCCACGCATGGGAGAACTGCAGGACCGAAAAGAACGTTTCGTGTTCGTCGAAGTCGGCCATCTCGCTGAGACGGAGTGCCGCTGACAGGCAGTAGAACTGCGAGATCTCGATGCCCTTTGGCCGACCCGTGGTGCCACCGCTGTAGACGATCGCAAAGCTGTCACTCGCCGAGGCGACACATGCGCCTTGCCATCGATCGCTGGTCAGCCACCCATCACTGAAGTTCGGGCCACCTTTGCCTGAGTGCGTTGCGCAGCGGACTTGAGGGATCGACTGCAGACGCTGGTGCTCGGCCACGACGAGGTCGACCGTGCCGGTCAGATCGTCATCGACCAACAAGAATGCCGGTTCGAGATCGTCGAGGGAGTAGGTCAAGTCGTTGCGGGCGAGCGCAACATTGAGGGGACACCACACGAACCCTTGGCGGGCGCACGCCAGCAGCACCGCCAGGTGCCATGGCGATGGGTACATCAACACTGCGACACGATCGCCAGGCTCGACACCGTCGCGGGCCAACGCCGCGCCGACTTGGCGAGCCATATCGTCGAGCTCGGCCAAGGTGTACACCTCGTCCTCGAACCAAGCGAACTCCCGGTCGGGATGGTCGGCGACAGCCCAGTCGAAGGAGCCGCCGAGTGTGTCGCTGACCAACGTATGGCCCATGATTTCGCGGATCACGGCGTGACCTCAGTACGCACGTGGTCGATGATGCTCTGGTAGCCGTCGCCCAACGAGCGGTGCTCGAACCCGTACTCGTCGGCGAGACGCCGGTTGTCGAGGCGATACGCGAAGTCGTACTCGGTCGCACGTGGCTCTGGAGCAAAGCGGACGTCCACAGGGGTGTCCACCAACGCGGCGGCGACCTCCACCATCTCGCTGTAGGTGACCATGTGGCCCCCGAGCTCATACACGCCATGTTGGGGCGGGGCGACAGCGGGGTCGCCCAGATCAGCCAAGGCCCGAGCCACCTCACCCACGTGCGCCAGACACAACGTGGCGGCCCCGTCATAGGGGAGCGTCATCGAATCGCCAGTTGCTGCGGCCAGCGCCGGGACACAGACGCCGTAGGCGCCTTCGCGCACACCCGGCCCGTAGGCCATGGGAATGCGGAGTGCCGCTGCCTCCAACCCGTGCTTGCGGCGATAGTCGGCAGCCACCTGTTCACCGAGATACTTGTAGTGGCCGTACCGGAGAATCGGCTTAACCGGTGAGTCTTCGTTCAGCAGCGTGTCGAGACCATGGGCGCGCTGAGGCCCGTAGACCCGCACAGAACTCGCCAGCACCACCCGGCGGCAACCACCGGCTACCGCGGCTTCGAGCACGTTCCAGGTACCCCGCGCCATGACATCGAGCTCGCCGGCGATTCCCAGGCCGCGTGCAAAAGCGAGGTTCACAATTAAGTCCGGCTTGACTCGGCCAACGATCTCAGCGATGGCGTCAAGGTCTGCTACCGAGCCCGTCACCAGATCGACGTGATCGGCCCAGGGCGTGAGGCGGCCGAGGTTGGTCGCCGTGGGTTCGACACAGACCATGCGGAACCCACGCTCAACGAGCACCGGGGTCAGACGCGATCCGACAAAGCCGCGTCCACCAATTAACAGCGCAGTCGCACTCATCTCGGCCCCGTTCTCATCGAGACACAGCGCTCATCGAGACACCGCAAATCCGCTGACCAGAACATTCCTCTGAACTCATCATGTCGTGAGGGTAATGTTCAGGAAACATTCACGCCATGGGAGCGCTCCGACAATGACCGACACGGCCGCAGTTTTCACCGAGCGCCGAGGGCGGGTCGGGTATCTGGTCCTCAACCGACCCGAAAAACGCAACGCCATTTCAACCGCGCTCAAAGACGCCGCCGATGAAGCAATCACCGAGCTGCTCGACGATGACGACGTGCGAGTCATCGTCGTCCGGGGCGAGGGCAAGTCATTCTGCAGCGGGAACGACCTCAGTCCGGATGAGTCGATCGGCACGAAGCCGTCGAAGACTCGAACGTCTGCCCAAGGGATGCATTGGGTACTGGGCGAGGTCGCCACCTGGCGGCGGCTCTGGGAATGCTCGAAGCCGACGATCGCGCAAGTCCACGGCCATTGCGTGGCGGGCGGCTTGATGATCGCGATGGAATGTGACCTCGTTGTGGCAGCCGACGACGCACTGTTTGGTCAGCCCGAGGCCCGTGCCATCGGCCTCGCTCCCGACCATGGACTGTGGCCACTCACCGCAGGCATCCGCCATACCAAGGAACTCTTGTTTACCGCCCGACTCGTCAGTGGCGCCGAAGCCGCTCACATGGGCATGATCAACCGGTCGGTTCCCGCCGATCGCCTCGCCGATGAAGTGCACGACCTCGCGTCAGAGATTGCCAAGACGGCCACAGAGATGCTGACAATCCAGAAGGCCTCGGCCAACGCCGCGGCTGAAGCCATGGGCATGAGCGGCATGCGCGAGTCGGCGGTGGCGTACGACGTCTTGGCTCAGGCCAGCAAGGTGGCGCGATCGTTCCGTAAGGTCGTGCGCGACCACGGCGTCAAGCGCGCACTGGAACTCATGAACGACGGCTTGTTGGACTCCGACGGTCCGCAAGCCAGCGCATAACACGAAGCTGCGCGGTTAGCGCAGCCCCGGAGGGGAGATGTGGTCAGACGGCGGCTGGTTTGAGGGTGACCTTGCGGCCGAAGGCTTCGATGACGTCTTTATCGAGACTCAGCGATGGCAGCGAGCAATCTCACCTCGGGTAGCGACGAACTAAAGCCCGTAGCAAGGGTCCCATGGTCGATCCTGCTGTCCAACGTGTCGTACCTTCGCGTGGATGGTCGTATCTCCAATGGTCACCATGGCCGAGGTGCCCGGGGTGATCTTGGGCTCCATGCTGTCAAGCGCGACGCTCACTCCTGTCAGGGACACGTTACGGATCTTCCCAGTGGCCGACACAAACGGTGTCCACAGCGCCACACCCCCCCGACAACGCAAATTCGACGACAATCCGCTCGCTCTCGCGTTCACTGCTTCGCTCGGGCTCTTCCACCGGTATCCATCGACCGAACTACCTCGTTCTGTAGCTGTCTCGCGAAAGAGAGTGAGATTGCAGGCCCTCAGCGAAACGGCAACTCAGCCGACAGTTAGGCGAGCCACGGCTTCGTCGATCACCGTCGAGGCCAACTTCCGCAGCCCATCGTCATCAAGTGGCGCGACCGGGTGCGGCACTGCCACGGCCGGATAGTCGTCCATTCCGATTGTCGGCGCGAACGACGCCACGATCGGGATGAATGGTTCGGTGATCAACAACATCGCAGGAACGCCGAGGGCTTCCATCTGGATCGCATCGTGCAAACTGCACGCGGTGCAAGCACCTCAATCGCCAAGGCCCGAGATCACCAAGTGTGACCTCGCCGCCAACATTTCGGCAACGTCGGCATCGATGGGCTTGCCGGCAGCGGACTTGCTGTGGACAACCACATCAGCGACAGGAAGCCGATCTCGGAGGCCCTCGGCGATGTAGCCGAGGAGCTCTTTTGCTTTCGGTTTCGCATTGTCGATGATGGTGATGGTCACCGGGTCGGTCGGCACAGTGCGAGCGGCCATTGGGACCAGCTCGGGTGCGTCGGCCTCGAATTCAGGGCTCAAAATAGTGATGAGTGACATGACACCTCCGGGATGCTTCAGTTTAACGGTAGACCATTTCCGGGTGCCGCGACCTTTCGCGTCGCGCTGACCGAGTGGACCTTGGGCGCCCAGGCGGGAATATACGCGGACCAGCCGGCGCCTGGACTGCCGGCTGTGACCAGATGGATGTCGTCGGGACCAGTAACCGTGCCGAGCTTGCCGTCGGGTCCGGGGATCATGTCGTTCTGCTTGGTGTTCTCGAGCAGGACACCACCTGTAGCCAGTTGTTCTGGTGTAACGCGGCTGTGCTCAGCCAGGAATTCTCTGACCTGCGGCTTGGTCCAGCCGCCCTCGGCCAGCGCACGACGGTGTTCATACCCAACAACGATCACCGCTTCGTGACCCTTCCCGACACAATACGTCGCGGGGTTGCTCATGGCCGCGGCGAAAGTGAGCAGGATGCCTTCGGGGTCTCCGTTGAGGTGGTTAGCGATCTGGTGCGGGCTCTCGGTGGCAAACATCGAGACCGTCGTGTCCTCGAGCTCGTAGCCCAGTTCCACTCCGAGCGGATCCCAACCCTCGGGCGGGGCCTCCTCGGCCACGAGCATCGTGAACTTCCCAGGGTGGCCCAGCGAGGAACCGTCAAGACTGTCCGAACGCGCTCCCAGCACATTCATCGCCACGAGACGAACTGCCCGACCAACCGTCGCGTTGGCCCGGTTCCCCGGACCCAACGCGTTGCGATAGGAGTTGAAGCCGAGTTCATCGACCAGCGGACCACTGACCACCACGCACAGCGCAGCGCCTCCGGTACTGGTGACCACGGTGTGTGCGCCAAAGACGGGTTCGAGCATGGCCGCCAGCGCGGCGAGAACAACAGGGAAGTACTCGGGACGACAGCCGGCCATGACCGCGTTAATCGCGGCCTTATCGGCTGTGACCGTCCGCGACCGCTCGGGCACCGTGCCGACAACGTCGGTGGCCACAACACCAGCATGATCGAGCATGGCTTGGACCAACTCTGGGGTCGGCGGCACGACGGGCAGCCCGTCGGTCCATCCGCGCTCGAACATCTCTTCCATCGCGTCGCCATGTTCAAGCGACAGTGATCCGGTCATAATGATCTCCCTCAGGCCGCGGTCATGCCGCCGTCGACCGTGAAGATCGACCCGGTGGTCCAGTTGGCCTCGTCGGACGCGAGATGAAGCGCCAGTTGAGCAACGTCGGTTGTGGTGCCCACCCGCCCAATGGGGTGACGAGCACTCGCAGCATCAATCATGTCGTCGATGGTCGCATCCTCACCGACCGCCGCCGTGGAAGCAAAGCCGCCCCTTTGCTCATAGGTCTCGCGCACGAGAGGTGTCGGGACTGTGCCCGGGCACACGGCGTTGACGCGAATGTTGTCGGGCCCGTAGTCGACGGCCATCTGCTTGGTCAGCCCAATGACCCCCGCTTTGGCTGCGGCATAGGCGGCAATCCCGGGGACGCCGACGATGCCTCCGACGCTGGCCTGGAGAACCAACGAGCCACCACCCGCCTCGATCATGTGCGGCAGCGCATACTTGACCGCCAGCCACTTGCCGGTCAGGTTGATCGACAGCACACGGTTCCAATCCTCGAGACTGATGTCACCTGCTCGTCCCGGCCCGGCGATACCTGCGTTGGAGTAGACAGCGTCAACGCCCCCGAAAGCAGCCATAGTCTCGGCCACCATGTTCTCGCAGGAGGCCGGGTCGGCCACGTCCACCTGGACGGCCTTGGCTGCAGAGCCGATCTCGGCCGCAAGTGCGGCGACAGCATCGCCGTTGATGTCCGCGCAAATCACTTGTGCACCTTCAGACGCGAACAAGGCGGCAGCGGTCGCCCCAATTCCCGAGCCCGCGCCCGTCACGATCGTGCGCTTTCCCTGTAGTCGCTCTCCCATTGGTCTCCGTGTCTCCTCGGTGGTCTTCTGTAGTCTTCGTCGGTTGGTCTTGATAGCGACTGGTATAACCGGCGTTCAGCTGACCGGATGCAACAGCACGTCGAGCGACGCCGGGGACCGGAGCATCAAGCCGGTGTCGACCGGGACTTCGCCGGCGAACTCGATCCGGTCGAATCGGTCCAACAGGTACTCAAGTGTCCGTTCCATCTCGAGTTTCGCCAAGAGTGAACCCGTGCAGGTGTGCGGTCCCGCGCCGAATGCCCGTACGGGCCCGATCGGGGTGTAGTGGGGACGTTCGCCACCGACGAATCGGCCGACATCGAAGATCTCAGGATTGTTGAAGACTGATGGGTCATGATTGGCGCTGGAGATGAACGAGAACACCTTCGAGCCGGCCGGGACCACGGTCCCATCAATGTCAAAGTCCTGCAGCGCCAAACGAATCGTGCCCTGGACCGGCGGGCGATACCGGAGGATCTCGGTGACCGCTGAGCTCACCAACGATCGGTCCTCTTTGATACGCCGCCACTGATCGGGTTGGAGGATCAGGTGCTTCACCAAGTTGGCGAACGCGCGATCGGTGGTTTCGATACCGGCAGACAACAAGAATGCCGTGAAGCTCCGAACCTCGTCGTCAGACAACCGTTCGCCCTCGTACTCCATGGAGCAAAGATCGGACAACAGCTCGTCGCCGGGGCAACCACGACGTTCTTCGATGCTTGGCGTAACAAACGCAAACAACTCGTCGCGGGCGGCCTCGCCCTTGGCGTGGATGTGCGGGTCCTTGTTGACGTTGGAGATGCCGGCGGAAACGATGTCTTGATACCAGTGCCGGAAGTTGCCGGCCTCGGACATGTCCATAAGCTCGGCGATCACACCGAGGGGCACGGGCTCGGTGAGCCCGGTGCGCAGGTCGGCGACATCAGGGGCGAGAGGCAACTCGTCGCCATATTCCTCCGCCAGCGAGCGGATGAGGTCGTCGAGATCGGCGGTCAGACGCTTGGGGCTGCGGATACGTTTCGCAATGATGGTTTCCTTGCGTCGATGTTCGTCGCCCGCCATCTGGAGCAGCGCGCGACCAAAGATGCTCGATGTCCCGGGCTGGTTCATCAGCGGACCGAAGTGCTCGGTGTCTTCGAACATTCGTGAGACATCGGGCCAACGAGTCATGACCCAGGCTTGGAGGGGCTCACTCCACAGAACGGGTGCTTCATCGCGCATCCGGGCGAAGATGTCATAGGGGTCGCACGACTCGGGGTCGGTCACGTAGGCATTGAATGCCCCGGTCAGGTCGACGTCAGTAGTGTCGCTCAACGATTGTTCCCCCATGGTCTGCTGGCCGTCACCACAAAAATACCCTGGTTGACGAGTTCCTGCTAATAGTTAACCTGAAACGTCGAACGGTTCGCCCCCATCAGACGGCCCGTGGCCCGGCGCGAAAGACCACATCATGAACTTCAGTGACCTCGAAGCGCTTGTCGGGACCGAACTCCCCGACGGCAGTTATTTGATCGAACCCGAAGCCCACGCGAAGGCCGTCGGCGCCGTGCACGCCGAGGACTACGCGTTCGGTGTCGCCCACCCGGTCTATGCACACGTGGCACCCCACTGCGGCATGGGATGGAACTTGCCCGAGTTCTTCGACATGGTCGGCGCCGACATGGACTCGGGTGTCCTGTTCGGTGAGGGCGACCTCACCTACCACCAACCGATGCTCATCGGTGTTGATTATCTGGTCCGCGGCCACATTGCTTCTGTGGAACGAAAGCGTGGCAGCCGAGCAGGGGTATTCGACCTCGTGACGCTGCATCTCGAGCTCGTCGACCCCGACAACATATTGATCGTGGTGTCGGACGAAACCTATGTCTTCCCCCGGACAGCAGAGGCTGCATCGTGACCACTATCCCGCCTTTCGTCGTTCCCGAAGTCCGCATCGAGGACATCGTCGCCGTCATGGACGTGATGGGAGACATGAACCCGGTCCACGTCGACGAGGAGCTGGTTGCGGAGCTCGGTCTTCGCGGCCGCGTGAATCAAGGCCCGGCCAACATCGCCTACGTAATGAACATGCTGATCGCGTGGGCTGGCTCGCCGCAGGCGATTCGTCGGATCCAGATGCGCTTCCATTCGATCTCGTGTCCCGGCGATCGGTTGGAGGCCCGGGGCAAAGTGGTCGAGCTTCGCGAAACCAAGAACGGCGAGAGCAGCAATCTCGGAAACAGGATCATGGCCCACTGCGACGTCGAATTGGTGCGAGACGGCGGCGAAATAATTCTGCAAGGGCAAGCCGAGGTCCTCCTCCCGGCATCGCTCGCCACCTCGCTCACCACATCGGCCGAGGCACCCGATGCTGACTGACGCTCACGTACTGCCGAACCTCTTGGCAGACCATGCCATTTCCCACACCGACCAGCTCTTCCTTCAGCACGTCGATGGCTCGA
The DNA here is from genome assembly GCA_963854265.1 of Acidimicrobiia bacterium. Lineage (GTDB taxonomy): Bacteria > Actinomycetota > Acidimicrobiia > Acidimicrobiales > UBA8592 > CAWKYX01. The sequence continues at coordinate 12,461 of CAWKYX010000001.1, read as the reverse complement.
GCTTGACGTTCGGACAACTCGACACGGCCGTGCTGGCCTGGGCCGGCGCGCTGCAAAGTGAAGGCGTCAAGCCCGACGACACCGTGGTCGTGATGCTCGACAACATGTTTGAGTCCGCGATGACCTGGCTGGCCGTTGCTCGTGTTGGCGCGATCGAAGTCCAAGTCAACACGGCCTACGTGGGGCGGATTCTCACCCATGTCCTGAACAACGCCGGCGCCCGCGTTGCCATCGTCGGGGCTCGCTTTGTCGAACACGTTGCGGCCATTGCCCCCGGCCTCGAACAACTCGAGACTCTTGTTGTGCTGGGCGACCAGCCCGACAACGCACCCTTCAACGTGTTGGCTGCGGAGGAGCTGTTGGCACGTTCCGCTCCGCCTCGCGACCTGGTTCGGCCGAAGCCTCACGACACCGCGTGCATCTTGTACACCTCGGGAACAACCGGACCATCGAAAGGCGTGATCATTCCGTGGGCTCATGCCCACGCGTCGGCCACCGGGTGCATTCCGCTCGACAAACTCGGCTCCGGCGATGCCTGGTACTCGCCGTTCCCGATGTTCCACATGAGCGGAAAGCTCGCGTTCTATGCCTCCGCGCTCTTTGGCGGCCGATTCGTCCTTCGGGATGCATTCAAGACCGCCGATTTCTGGGACGACATTCGCCGCTTCGACTGCACCTGCACGATGCTGATTGGGTCGACTCCCGCGTTCATCTGGAATTTGGCTCCCCAGCCCGACGACCGTGACCATCCGTTGCGCAACGTCCTGATGGCCCCACTGCCCGACGACCCCGACGCATTCATGCAACGGTTCAACTTCACCATCGCCACGGTCTTCAACATGACCGAGATTTCGTGTCCGATCATGTCGGGTTGGCACCTCGGCCCCAAAGGCAGCGCGGGACGCCTGCGCGAGGGCTATCAAGTACGCATCGTCGATGAGGATGACTACGAAGTCCCAGCGAATACCTTGGGCGAGATCACCGTTCGCGCCGAGGAACCTTGGCTGTTGATGACCGGCTATTGGCGCAATCCTGAGGCGACAGCCGAGGCCTGGCGCAACTATTGGTTCCACACCGGTGACGCCGGCATGTACGACGGGGACGGCTACTTCTACTTCCTCGACCGCATGAAGGACGCCATTCGGCATCGGGGCGAGAATATCTCGTCGATGGAGCTCGAGGCCGTGGTCAACGATGCCCCGACCGTGGTCGAGTCTGCGGCCATTGGCGTGCCGTCCGAGCTCGGCGAGGAAGACATCAAGCTGTTCGTTGTCCCGTCAAGCGACGGGTTCGACCCCTTGGCCTTGATGGAGTATCTCCAGCCGCGTCTCCCCCGATTCATGATGCCCCGCTACATCGTCGCAGTCGACGAGCTCCCCAAGACCCCAACCGAGAAGGTTCGTAAGCACGAACTCCGTGCGAACCGCGACGATGACATATGGGACCGCGAGGATGCGGGCTTCATGACCCGCCGATGAGACCCCTAATGGTTGGGGCCCAAAAGGTGGCCAAATGCAGCGGCGCAACGCTGGGAGTCGTAGAACTCGCGAAACCGGCTCATCAACCCGTCACGAAATTCAACCATGGTGATGTAGACGTTTTGATAGCGCTCGCCTGATCCGACCATGTTGCCGTCGCTGGTGTACTCGACGAAGAACGTGTCGGGATTGGCCAGGTCGTGAATCTCGGTGATCGAGAATGCCATCGTGACCAAGCCATACGAGCCCGCGAGACGGTCATAGACCGTGGCCTTACCTTGAGTCTGTGATGGCGTCCCCGTAAACGAGAACGGCGCCTCGAAGAGAAGGTCGTCATGCCAATACTTGGCCAGGGCATCGACATCGCCCGTGGCGATCAAGTCGAAGTAGGCCTTGATAGCTTTCCGGTTGTGTACACGTGTTTGGCTTGCGTCCATAGTTGAACCATAGTGTTCTGGCTCCAGGCCGGGAAAGCACGACCAAGATCCGAACAGAAAAAGGGGCCACGCAATGGATGATGTTGCAGCGCGATTAGCCGCACTCGAGAACCGGGTCCAAGAGCTCGAGGATCGAGACCAAATCAAGCAACTCGCCGTTCGCTACGGCGACGTCGTGGACGCACACGACGCCGCTGGCCTCCGTGCCCAATTCACCGAGGACGCGCGGTGGTACTGGGTCAACGGTGTCGTCGATGCGCAAGGTATCGAAGCAGTGATGGACGCTCTCGCCGGGCGGTGGGACACCATCCTGGGGAGCTTCCACGTCACCCACGGGCATGCGGTCGACATGGATCCGAATGATCCGGATCGAGCGACAGGCCTGTTATTGTCTCACGCCGAGGTCTTGCGCGAAAACAACCCCATGATCTCGGCTGTGCGCTACGACGATGTCTACCGGCGGGTCTCGGGCGAGTGGCTCTTCGCAGAACGCAAGCTCAGCTTTTACTATTACGTCAATGCGTCGACCTATGTCGGCGACCTGGTGTCGGGAACACCCGTCAACGCGGTCGGCACGAAGCTGGCGGCCGATCTCGGTCATGGCGCATAGCCCATGCGCGTGGTTGATCTGCTGGAACGCAACGCGGCGCTGTACCCCGATCACACGGCCGTAACAGTCGCCGGCGGGCCATCGGTGACGTTTGCCGAGTTCGCCGACCGGGTCCGTCGACTAGCCGCAGGCCTTGAATCGGCGGGCATCGGCCGGGGTGACCGGGTCGCGCTGATGGCCGGGAACGGCCTGGTCTACTTCGACGTCTATCTGGCAGTCGCGTACCTGGGGGCGGCGGCCGTGCCCGTCAACACCCAACTCACCGATCCCGAGGTCGAGTACATCCTCTCGAATGCCGAGCCCGTGCTCACCGTGGCCGCCGCCAACTACGTTGATCGTTTGGAGGCCCTGGGCTCCACCGGTCAGCTGGTCGAGTTCGACGGTGACACCTACCGCGGCTTTCTGGCCTCAGAACCCTTCGTCGACATCGACCGGGCCACCGAAGACGACGTGGCGTTGGTCATCTACACCAGCGGAACGACTGGCCGTCCCAAGGGCGTGTGCCTGACCCAGCGGGGCCTGGCCTTCAACGGGCTGACCATGGCCCTGGTGCAGCAATTCCGGTCCGACGATGTCTACCTCTCGACCACACCGATGTATCACGCCGCCACAGGCACCCGCGTCAGCTCGATGCTGGCCGACGGCCAAACCCATGTTGTGCTCCCCCGTTTCAGCCCCGAGGCGTTCTTCGAAGCAGTCGAGGCCCAAGGCGTGACCATCACCGTTCTCGTCCCTGCACAACTCCGACTCGTGCTCGACCATCCTGAGTTTGGTCAGCGCGACCTGTCCAGCCTTCGCCTGATCGTCTACGGCGCCGCCCCCACCTCCGGGCCGCTCATCGAACGGGCCTATGCAGCGTTCGGCTGCGAGCTGTACCAGGGCTACGGCATCTCGGAATGTGTCACCAATCTCACCGGTCTCCTCCCCGCCGACCATGACACCGCTATGACCGGTCGCCCGGAGCTATTGGACTCGTGTGGCCGAACCGTGCCGGGTGTCAGAATCGAGCTGCGCGATGAGTCAGGTTTGATCGTGGCGGACGGCGATGTTGGCGAAGTGTGCGTCCGGACCGAAAAGGTAATGGCCGGATACTGGCGAGATCCTGCGCGCACAGCCGAAGCCATCATCGACGGCTGGTTTCATACGGGCGACCTGGCCCGACAAGACAGCCAGGGATACCTGTACATCGTCGGTCGAGCCAAGGACATGCTCATCAGCGGCGGTGTCAACATCTACCCCAGCGAGATCGAGTCCGTGCTGTATGACCACCCAGCAGTCGCGGAAGTTGCCGTCGTTGGCCGGCCCGACCCTGACTGGGGAGAACGACCCGCAGCATTTGTCGAGCTCCGAGAGCCCACCGACCTGGACGACCTCAAAGCCTGGTGCGTTGACCGGTTGGCCAAGATCAAGGTGCCGGAGTCATTCATCGAGGTCACGGAGTTTCCGCGTACTGCAACCGGCAAGATCCGTAAGGTCGAGCTCCGCGAACAGCTCGCCTGACCCAGACCTCGGCCGACAGGGCCCTGCTAGCCTCGGCACATGACGAGTGCAGCACCGCTCTACGGCCGAATCCGCCCTAGCGATGTGAAGTGGGAGATGTTCCACGATCCCAACGATCGCCCCACGAGCCCGGTCCGCAATCTGACCCCCCTGAACGGACCGAACCTTCTCGAGGTCCAGTTCCCGCCCAACTTCTACGCCGGCGATCACTGGCACCCCTACGACACCGTCTACATCATGACCAAAGGTGAGATGAAGGTCGGCGGCGAAGGTAGCTACGGGCCCGGCGACATCCGATGGGTCAAGGCCGGCCACGTCTACGGACCCGAAGAAGCGGGACCCGAGGGCTGTGAGTTCTTCATCCTCGGGCTCGGCGGCGAAGTGGGACTCAATTGGGCAGACATCTACGACGTCCCATCCGAGCTCACCGAACGCGTCGCGACCTTCGATCAGCCGTTTGGACAAGTCAACATCGACGATCCCGAATGGATGGATTTCCCTGACCCCGCCGGACGCCCGACCCAACCCGTGAAAATACTCTCCGACGGGGACCCGTACATTCTCCGAAGCCGATTTTCGCCTGACTACATCGCCGGTGAGCACTGGCACGACTTCGACACCGTGTACTTCATCATCGGTGGGGCCATGGAGTTCGGGCCACAAGAACCGTTCTATGAAACCGGTGACGTCCGGTGGGTGAAGGGCGGCCGCAGCTACGGGCCCGAAAAGCCTGGACCCGAGGGCGTCGACTTCATCCTCATCAGTATTGGGGGTCCAGTGAACCTCCACTGGGCCGACCTCGAGGCCGCACCCAACGGCGTCTTGGCCTGACCAAGGCGAGCGAACCCGTTTGCCGGGCTCGTGCGGGTTGCGACTAGCCGCCCATTTCTTCCACCCAGCCGTGCACCATGGTGCCCTCCATGTAGGCGCGCAGGTTGTAGAGCAGCCCATCTTTCACCGTGAAGACATCAGCGACCGGTGTCCGCTTAGTGGTGTTGTCGCGCTGGTCGTCCCACGCGAACGTGAACTCGAGCAACGCTGTGTCTCCGTCAACGGCCAGATTGAACAACTCGAATCGAGCACCCGTCAAGGTGTCCCACACGTGGGAGATGAAAGCGACTGTTTCATCGGCGTTCTTGGTTCCTTCGAAGATCGGATTGCTTACGACGAAGTCCGGGTGATACCCGCGGCGAAGCCGCTCGGGGTCATGTGAGTTGTACGCGTTGATGTACTCGAGAGCGGCTTCGGATGGTGTCGACGTACGCATGGATGCTTACCTCCGGGGTGATGGTTGGAGACTATGCCAGCGCGTCCAATGCCGTCGACCCACCGGGGAACGGGGACGGCTCAGTGGGCGGACGATCTACTCGGGTAGGCAACGGCGATAACCGCAGCACAGCAGACCAACGCGATCGCAGCCATAGCCCACGCCGCCGAGAAGTCGTCGAGGGTCGCTTCCCCGCTGTTCCCGACGACCGCAATCACCACAGCTATGCCGATGGCCGCGCCAAGCTGGCGCATGGTGAGGTTCAGCCCGTTGGCCTGCCCGTACTGGCTTGGTTCGACACCGATCAGCGCCGCCGAGGTGAACACCGGCCAAGCCATCCCGGTCCCAGCTCCCAACAGGATCGTTAGCGGCAGGATCGATGTCCAGTAGCTCGAGGTTTCCGTGACGACTATTGCGAACCCGCCAAAGGCCCCGGCGGTCATCAACGCACCGATGACCATCAGCAACTTGTGCCGACCCTGGTCGGCCAGCCGTCCAAAGGGGCCGGTGACGAGCATGTGCGTGATGGGTGTACCGATAATTCCGAACCCTGACTGGAGGATGCTCCAGTCCCGAATGGTCTGCAAAAAGAGCGGGGCGGCCAGCCAGTAGCCGGTTGCTGCGGCGTTGTAGACGGTGGTCATCGATGACGCAGTCACGAATCGGCGCTTGCGTAGCAGCGCGAGGTCCACCAGCGGAGTCGGATGGGTCGAGGAGCGTCGCCCGACCACGGCGAGCAGGATCGGCGAAGCCGCCAACGCGGCCAAGACGCGCGCATCACCCCACCCCCATACGGCGCTTTGTAACAGCGCGGCCACCAGAAGCCCAACGGCCAAGGAAGCCAAGGGCCCGCTGATGACGTCGACGCGCCCCTGAGACCGCCCCAACGGCGGATCAGTCAGCACCACAAACCCAATGATGAACACCCCCACGCTGAAGACGACAAGAACAACGAAGACCAAGCGCCAACTGCCCAGCTCGATCAGCGCCGCCCCAAGCGGTGGGCCGGAGGCGCCGGCGACCGCGGCAATGCCACCCCACACACTCACGGCTAGCGATCGGCGTTGAAGGGGAAACTCGTGCAACGCCAGACTCAGTGAGCTGGGAATCATGGCCGACGCTGCGAGCCCCTGGATAACTCGACCCGCTATCAACGTGCCTGCCCCTGGCGCCACCGCCGACACCAGCGAACCCACAGCGAACCCCGCCATGCCCCACAAGAACACTCGGCGGCCGCCGACGCGGTCGACCGCTCGGCCGGCAGCCAGGATGAACGCGGCCGCCGCGATCGCATAGCCGGATATCGACCAAGCCAACGTCGTTCGTTCAACGCCGAGGTCTTCTTCGATGACACCGAAACCAACGTTGAGTGCCGAGCCGGCGAACGTGGTGGTCATCTGTCCAATGCTCACCACGATGAGCACCACCCATGCCCGCGTCGGAACGGGTGTCATGAAGCTGGAGGGAGCGGCGGCCAAGGGGTCGAACCTAGTGGCCACCGGCCAGGCCCGGCGACTCAGGACTAAAGTCGCGTCATGACCGACCTGGCTGCCTTCGTCCAAACTTGTGCGTCACTGGTTGACGAGCCTGACGCTGCCGAACGGGTGGCCGATGCCGTGCAAGCGGTCATTGCCGATGCGGGCGCGCTGTCCGCGCGCATCGAGGCGCTCCGGCCTGCGCCCGGCCAAGCTGCGGTTGTGCATCGAGACGACAACCTCACCGTGCTCGGGCTCGAGGTGGCGGCGGGCTTTGTCAGCCCGGCCCACAACCACACCATCTGGGCTGTGGTCGGGATCTATCAAGGCAACGAAGACAACATTTTCTACGATCGCATGTCCGACGGGATCGCAGAAACAGGCCGAGCCATCTTGGGCGAGGGCGACGCTCTGGCGCTTCCACCCGATGCCGTGCATCGGATCACGAACTCGGGCTCGGCACCCATGCGAGCACTACACGTGTACGGCGGCGACCTCTTCGCCACCTCGCGCAGCCAGTGGGACGATGACACCGGCGAAGAACTGCCCTTCGGCCGGTGACAGCGTCGAACACGGGAGCTTAGACGCCGAGGTAAGCCGACTGCAGTGCGGTGGGATCGTCACGATACTCGGCGGCATTGCCTTCAAGTGCGAGTTCGCCGTTGCGGATGACGTAGAAACGCTTGCAGTGAGCCAGCGCCATACCGGCGTTCTGTTCCACCAACAAGAGCGTGACGTCATCGGAGAAGAGCTGCCCCAACGTGTCGTAGAACTCCTTGACCAACACCGGTGCGAGCCCCAACGACATCTCGTCGATCAACAAGAGCTTGGGTCGGGCGATGATAGCTCGGGCCAACGACAGCATCTGCTGCTGGCCACCACTGAGTAGCCCAGCTGCCTGGTTACGGCGTTCTTTCAGGATCGGGAACGTTGCGTAGGCCACGGCCAAGCCCTCCTCAAGGCGCTTGGCGCCCCGACCGTAGTTGGCAACCTGGAGGTTCTCCTCAACGTTGAGGGCAGGAAACACGCGCCGGCCCTCGGGTACATGGATGATGCCGCGGTCGACGATGTTCGATGCCTTCTGACCCGTGACATCCTCACCGTCGAAGCTGATCGTGCCTGTGCTTGGCGTGAGCAGTCCCGAAATGGTCTTAAGGATCGTCGACTTGCCGGCGCCGTTGGCGCCCAAGAGAGCGACACGCTCACCACGGTCGACATGCAGGTTCAGGCCATGGATGACCTGGTTTCGCTTGTAGCCGACCTTGAGGTCCTTGATTTGTAGTCCGGTCATGATCAAGCCCCCAGGTAAGCGGCGATGACGCGTTCGTCAGCCATGACTGTTTCGGCAGTTCCGTCAGCAAGAATCTTCCCAGCGTCCATGACGATGACTCGCTCACAGACGTTCGCGACCAGCTCAACGTTGTGTTCGATCACCAACACACCGGCGCCGGTGAACTCGGCGAACTGGCGAACATGTTCCATCATCACGGCGGCCTCGGCGGTCGGCAGGCCTGCGGCCGGCTCGTCCAGCAACAAGATCGCCGGGTTCGTGGCGATGGCCCGCACCACATCGACTCGCTTCTGCAAGCCGTAGGGCAGATCCTCGACTTTGTCGTTCCAGTGTTCGAGCAAGGCCATGTGGTCGAGAAGTTCGGCGGCTCGACAGTACGCCCGCCGTTCAGCTTTGAGGACCCACGGAAGCCGGAAGAACTCCGATATCCGGCTATAGCCGAGCTCGCGGTCGAGGCCCAGCAACGCATGATCGAGCACGGTCAAATCCCCGTGCAGGTTCAAGTTCTGGAACGTTCGCCCCATGCCAGACAAGGCCCGCTGATGGATCGGGTTCCCGCTCAGATCGGTGTCGTCGAGAAGGAAACGGCCACTGGCGCCCTTCACGTGGCCGGTCATCGCGTTGAAACAGGTGGTCTTGCCAGCCCCGTTCGAGCCAATCAACCCGGTCACCGCTCCCGCTTCGACCTCGAAGCTAACGCCGTCGACAGCGTGAACGCCGCCGAAGGAGACCCTGGCATCATCAACAACCAGGTGCCCCCGCTTCGGCCCGGCCAGATCAGCCAGCAACGGCGACGCAAGCGCCTGTCCATCGACGTGGTCAAGTTCCAATGGCGGCTTGGGTTTGACGATGTTGCGGATCGCCTTGAAGGCCTTCTCGAACAGGCCAACGAGCCCGTTGGGCGAGAAGAGGGTCAGAATGATTAGCACACCGCCGTAGATCATTCCCTCGTACTGCTGGATATCTCGGCTCAACTCGGGGATCCAGCGAACGAAGATCGCGCCCACCACCGCGCCGGCCAGGCGGTGCTGGCCACCAATGATGAGCGTCAAGATCACGATGATCGAAAAGTTCACGCCAAAGTTCTCGGGGATGGCGCGCCGGATCGAATGGATGTAGAGCACGCCGGCGATGCCAGCAAAGCCACCGCCGATTCCGAAGGCAAGCACTTTGAGCCACGGGACCGGAATACCCACGGATTTAGCGGCAGTTTCGCTTGTGCGTAGAGCATTCATGGCTCGCCCGGTCCGGCCATCGATCATGTTACCGACGAGCCAGAAGACGATGACAAGTACCACGAGTGAGATGCGTACCAAGGTGATGCCTCGGTTGAACTCATGTCCAAAGAACTCAAGCGTGCCTGCGGGCTTGCCGGTTCCGCCGCTGGTGAATTGTTTCCATTCGAACAAAACCTGGACGCCAACGAACGCTATGGCGAACGTCGCCAGGGCCAGGTACAACTCGCCCACGCGGAGACTCGGGAGACCAACAAGGAGACCAAGGAGCAGCGCAACAGCAAACGCTATGGGTATCTCGGTTTCTAGACCGCGCCCCCATGAAGCGGTGATGTTGGCCGAGAGGAAAGCGCCCACCGCGACGAAGATCGTGTGACCTAGTGTCAGCTGGCCCGCTAGCCCATGCACCACGATCAGGCTGGCACCGATGACGGCATAGATGACCGTCAGCATCATGACCTGGGAGTACTGGCTGTAGGAATCTGCCAGGAACCAGATCGCAATGAAGAACACGAGGCCGAGGATGTGATTGATCCGGAAGTAAGTGGGGAGTGGGATGCCCGCCCGTTCGAGCGCACTCGACGCCGTCCGGCCCGAGTCAGCGCTTGAGGTGGTGTTTCGGTCAGTAACAGTCATGGCAGCCTCCTCAGACCCGCTCGTGCGACTTGGCCCGAGTGAACAGGCCGAGCGGTCTCACGAGGAGGATGATGAACACGATCACTACGGGCAAAGCCGCAGCGAACTCTCTGGGTGAATACTTCACGGCGAACGCTTCGAGCTCGCCGAGCAACAGCCCGCCGAAGACGCCGCCCGAGAGGCTGGTGAACCCGCCGAGGATCGCGGCCACGAAGCCCTTGATGAAGATGACGTTCATGTAGTCAGGCTGGAGGAAGAGCACTGGAGCGTAGAGGATGCCGGTGACACTGCCGACCAGTGCCGAGAGGACCCAGGTGACCTGGGACACGGTCGACTCCTTGATACCCATGAGTTTCGCAGCCTCTTTGTCCTCAGCGAAAGCACGCATCGCGAGACCTAACTCGGTGCGGTTGACGATGTAGCCGACAATTGCCAGGGTCGCGAAGGTGGCCCCGGCGATCACGAGGTGCCATGCGTTAAAGCGCACCCCGCTGATCTCCCAGTTAGTGCGATCGATGCTGCCAGGCACTGGGAAGCTCTTCGCAGTCCCACCCCACCATTCCAGCGACCAGTTGGCGAGTGCGACTTCAATGCCAAGAGTCATGACCACGATGGGAAGGAAACTTTTTTCACCGATCAAGGGGCGAATAGTCAGCCGTTCGATGATCGCCGTGCCGACGCCGCTCAGGAGCAGCGCTAGCAGGATGGCAAAACCCCACGGCACACCCTTTTCGACGGAAAACCAGTAGGCGAGGAAACCGCCGAAGCCGGCCATTGTGCCGGCGGCGAAGTTGAGGATACGTGCGGTCTTGAACACGAGCACGAGGCCCAGAGCGACAAGCGAATACGCGAACCCTGAGATCAGACCCGACCACATCAACTGAATTAAAGAGCTCATTCTTGCTCCCCCCGAAGCGCCCCGTCGGCGACAATCACCAGGCAGGGAAAATGCATCGCAGCCCAACGAAGAGGGCTCCGACCGTGGGATTCAACTAGCAAACATCCCAAAAAGTCAAATGACCCGGCTGAGATGCGTTAGTTCCAAAGGAACCGCACTGTGACGCCGACCCCGTAAAGGGGCCGACGTCACACGCTACGTCAGATCAGCCAATCCCTACCCACACGCCATCGATGACCTTGAGCATGACCACACCGTTGTTGCCGAGGTGGTTGTCCGCTGAGAAGTTCAGCGGTGCCATGATGCCACCGGTATCGAAGTCCTTGATCGATTCCATTGCTTCCACAAAGGAATCAATCGTCAGGCACTCGCCGGCCCGGTTGAGGGCCTCTTCGAGGACCAGGCCACCGGTGTAAGCCAAAAGGCTAGCAGTACCGATTTGATCGTCTTCAGCACCGGCTGCCTTCATTTCGGCGTTGTAAGCAGCGATGCCGGGGACTTCCACAGCCGAGCCGCTGGCAATGACGTTGACGCCATAGGCGCCTTCAGCCAAGTCGCCGGCCAATGCAATGGTGTTCGCCGTAATCGTGCCGGTCGAACCCCAGAAGCGTGCTTCGAGACCGAGTTGATCGGCTTCTTGCAGGAACTGGGCGAACAATGCGTCACCGGTACCGATGTAGACATCGGTCACGCCGGCATCGCTGAGCGCAAGGACCTGCGGAAGCACGGTGGTTGCGTCAGGCTCCCACGTCTGCTCGCTGACGAGGAGATCGCCGCCGAGGCCGTCCTTGAAGCCATTCACAGTCTGCTCGCCGTCGACCGAGTTGATCGTCAACAAGCCAACCCTGGTTTCGGAGGTGTCGAAGTTATTCTTCAGGTAGTCGGAGAAACCCTTCGTCTGGGCATAAGCCGGGGGGTTGACCGAGAAGAACAGCGGGTGCGCTTCAATGTCATAAAGGCTGAGGTCCTGCGCCCAAGGGAACAAGGTCGGCGTGTTCGACTCGTCATGCAGCGGGATCGCTGACACGAGCGGAGCCGAGCCGATGCTGGCCCAAATGGCGAACACTTCTTCGCGGTCGATGAAGTACTGCGAGTTCGCAGTGGTCTTCTCGGCGTTGTACTCATCGTCCTGGACGATGATCTCAATCATGCGGCCGTAGATGCCACCTGCGTCATTGATGCGCTTGGCAGTCATCTCGATGGCGAATGTTGCGTCTGCTCCGAGGGCTGCGAGGTTGCCGGTAAGCGGCATCGACGAGCCGAAGAGGATGGTGTCATCGGAGACACCACGAGCGAGCTCACACTCAACGACTGGTTCTTCAGCAGCTGGTTCTTCAGCAGCCGGCTCTTCAGCAGCCGGCTCTTCAGCAGCCGGCTCTTCAGCAGCCGGCTCTTCGGCGGCTGGTTCTTCGGCCGCTGGCTCACTGCCAGCTTGGGTTGCATCATCGTCGTCATCACCGCATGCCGCGGCAATCAACGTGAATACTGCAAGCAATGCAAGCAGCTTGAATAACATGATCTTCATTGGGGCCATCTCCTCATTCGTCCAAATCCCCTCACCTCTTGCACAATTCTCCAAGAGCGTGATAGCGGAGACGATAACCACCATTCGTGGTGGGTTCCATGTCAGACCC